>JBBSUD010000024.1:0-48574 GCA_038235225.1 Verrucomicrobiales bacterium | reverse complement strand
GACAGCTCGGCTTCACCCTCCCGCCCCAGCCCCCGCCCGAGATCCGCGCGGGGAGCGCTGTGGTGGAGACCTTTTGACAAAACCAACGCAATTCCAAGCACCGGACCCCGAAATCCCGGCAAATAGCGAAAGTCGGGCTAAATCATTCCGGCCAATTGCACCTCTGTACTCGTCGATCTCCGTCAGGAGCGACAGCAGGTTGGGGGTGATTTTGATGGTGTCGGTATTCATCACCTGCGCCAGATGGCCGTGGGTTGCCATCTTCAAACCGAATATCCATCCAATCACCCGAATGAACTTCGAGCGCCGCCGTAATCCGCCTTGTCCTTGGCTGCCGGCTGTCGGGAGAACACATGATTTCTCGGTGACACGGCGGCATGGCGTGAAAGGTGCGGAGTATTATGCGGACGCACTGCGGTATGCGCAATTCCATTGGACTTCCGGCAAGCCGGCGCAGGCGATCCTGCAATTGAATAAAGCTTGGATGGCAGATTGGGAGGAGGCGGATGTTTCGCCGAAGTATCCCCCGCCTTATGCCGCTTTGCGCTGGATGATGGAATCAGCGTCGGCGGGAAATTGCGGATACTTAGGAAACCCGGTGAGGCATTTTCAACATCTCGCCAGCCGCCTTACCGGCCCGCGGGCGGAGGTGCGCTCGTGGCGGGCGTGGGTGTGTTTTCACCTGGCGGAACTGGTGTTGGATCGCACGGGATTCCCGCGGGATGCCGTGCAGATGGCGCGGGAGGGACTGTGGATTCCATCGCGGGAACGGGCGCTGGAAGAGGTGGCGCGGCGGGGCTGGCGCGGGGAGGGTGAGGTGGCTCGCGGGGTGTTTGTTGCGTGATATCATGAATTGATTGGTGGGCATTCGAAGTCGTCCAACGGCCAAAGTGAGAGCCTGTTTTCCCGCGACCTTCAAAGTCTGGAACCTCAGGCTGCAAGTCTGAAGGAACATAGCCCGGGCTTCAGCCCGGGATGATTGACAGCCAACCTATTGCGGCCTGAAAGGTCGCCGAAAAAGCGGGTCTTTCAGGAGATGAATATATGGAAATCGCATGTGATTTCGAACTGGCCGCGGACCTGACTTCGGGACCATTTTAGCGTCAATACCAAGGCGGAAGTATTCACAAAACTTATACTTCCGCTGCCGGACCACATCGAAGAGCAACCTGGAGGTTGAACTCCGGGCGACGCGCGACCTCCTGCCAGATTCCCCCCGGAATTCACCCATATCTCTAACGCGCCCCCCGCGATTTCCGCCAGGCGCTGATGGCGCGCAGGAAAGGTTCGCCATATCTCTGGACCTTGGCCATGCCGATGCCGGGGATGCGGAGGGCTTCGGTCTCGTTGCCGGGTTGGTAGCGGGTGAGCGCTTCCAAGGTTTTGTTGGGGAAAACGGTATAGGCGGGGGCGTTCTCTTGTTTGGCAAGCTTTTCCCGGATATCGCGGAGCATGGAGTATAACTGGCCATCGAACCCGCGGTCCTTGAGGCCAATTTCCGCTTTGGCGGCATCCGCCGCGGGCCAGACGAGGCGGTATTTCACGCCGCCGCGCATGACCTTGTCGCCGAGCGGCGTGAGGGTGAGCAGGGGGAATTCGCCGGAGACGGTGACAACAAGTCCGGCGTCCGCGAGGGAGCGCATGAGGTTGTTCAGATAGCCGGCGCCGCGGTCTTTCAAAATGCCATACGTGGTGAGCCGGTCGAGGCCGGCGGCGGCGATTTCCTGAGACCGGCTGCCGGCGAGCATTTGCACAATTTTCCCCCGGCCGAATTTACCTTCCCAGCCATCGGCGGTGCGGCGGGACATGCGGGCGACGCCGCTGAGCGCCTTGCGCACAACGAGTTCCTCCTCCGGGGTGGGGGCGCGCGCCTCGCCGGCGGAATCGTCCCGGCACATGTCGCAGGTGCCGCAAACGCCGCCGCCTTCCTCACCGAAATACTCGAGAATCCACTGCTGGCGGCAATCGCGGGAGTAACACATTTCCACCATGGACTTGAGCTTCTCGCGGTCCCGCCGATCCTTTTCCTCCATGGCTGCCTCGTCGATTTCGAGCTGGGCGGCGAGGATTTCCGGGCGCAGCAGGCGGGTGCCTTTCATGCGTTTGCCGGGTATGTCAAAACGGTCGATGTAGCGGCCGCGGCCGAGCACGGCGAGCGCGCTGCCGACGGACATGGAGTTCCGCACGCCGGCGGCATCGGCGATTTCCTCCAAGGTACGGTGGACCTCGTAGTCGCGGTCGGCTTCGTTCAGGAGATATTGATAAATGGTGCGGACGGTGGCGGCGCCGGGGTTCGCGCCATCGATGAAGAATTCCTGGGTGCGGGTGTCCGCATAGTTGAATAACAGCTCGCAGACGGATGCCTCGCCATCGCGCCCGGCGCGGCCGGCTTCCTGATAGTATGCCTCCACGCTGCCGGGGATTTCGTAATGAATGACAAAGCGCACGTCGGACCGGTCGATGCCCATGCCGAAGGCGTTGGTGGCAACGGCCACATCGGCCTGGCGG
The DNA here is from genome assembly GCA_038235225.1 of Verrucomicrobiales bacterium. Classification (GTDB taxonomy): domain Bacteria; phylum Verrucomicrobiota; class Verrucomicrobiia; order Verrucomicrobiales; family Akkermansiaceae; genus Luteolibacter. The sequence goes on along the minus strand of JBBSUD010000024.1, from coordinate 46,066 downwards.
CTGATGAAGATTTCCTGCGCGCGGGAGCGGTCGCGATCCGCCATGCCGCCGTGGTAGGCGACGCATTTCACGCCCCAACTGGCGAGTGTTTCGGAGACGGATTCGACCTTCTTACGGGTGGCGCAGTAGATGATGCCGGTCTTGTGAGCGCCCACGATGGCGCGGATGCGCTCGTCCTTCTGCGCGGCCTTGTCCACCGCGGTGATGTTAAGGGACAGATTCGGCCGGGCGAATCCGCTTACCCGCTCGAAGGGCGCGCGCATCTTCAGCACCGCGGAAATATCCTCCCGCACGATCGGCGTGGCGGTCGCGGTGAACGCGACGCATTGGGGGCGGCCGATTTTCTCAAGGGCGCGGCCGAGGCGCAGGTAGTCCGGCCGGAAATCGTGGCCCCACTGGCTCAGGCAGTGCGCCTCATCCACTGCGAATAGCGAGATTTCGATGCCCGAAAGCGCGCTCAGAAAACTCTCCGCGCGGAACCGCTCCGGAGCGACATACACCAGCTTGTATTTGCCCGAACGCATGTCATCGAGCCGCTCGCGCTGCTCCGGCCAGCTCAGGCTGGAATTGATAAGGGTGGCCGGAATCCCGCGTGCCTGAAGCGCGTCTACCTGGTCCTTCATCAGTGCGATGAGCGGAGAAATCACCAAGGTCACTCCGCCGAAGCACAGCGCCGGCACTTGAAAACACAGCGATTTCCCGCCACCCGTCGGCATGACGACCAGACCGTCGCGGCCGGAGACGATTTCCTGAATCACCTCCTCCTGCCCCTCGACGAATCCGGGAAATCCGAAATAATCCTTCAGCGCCTGGTGGGGCGTCATCAGGAGCGGTTTCGGGGCGGGGGTGTCGGTCGGCATGAAGGCGCACGAATGAACGCCGCTGCGGGCCGCCCGGTCAATGCCCGGTCCGCGCCGTAATGCGGACGCGGCTTGGAAGCTCAATCCGCCCGCAGCAACGCATCCGCACACCAGAGCGTCGGCGCCTGTCCGTGGGGGTCGCCCTTGCTGGTGGGCCGGTTCAGATAGAAGTCCCGGCTGTTCTTCTGCCCGGTGCCGATGCAGACATCGCCCACATTTCCGTCCGCATCGATGTGGTCGGTTAGTGCGAGCCAACCTTTGCGGGCGGTTTCCCCATAATCCTTTTCCGGCAGCCAGCCGTGCCTTACTCCAACGATCATCGCATAGGTGAACATGGCTGTGCAGGAACTTTCCTTGTAGGAATCCGGCCCGTTCAACAGTTGATGCCACATGCCGTCCGGGTCCTGGTATTTCCGCAAAGCCGCCATCATCTCGAGATAGCTCTTCAAGATGCGCGCGCGCTGCGGATGGTCCTCCGGGAGAAATCGCAACATCTCCGCCATGCCCGCCGCCACCCAGCCGTTCCCGCGCCCCCAAAAGAAGGGGAAATCCGGGCCATGGTAAAACAGTGCGTTCGGCTTCTGCAGCTTGTCCAGATAGACGACCATTTCCGCCGCCGCGCGATCCAGATAGACCTTGTCGCCGGTGGCGCGGAACGCCTGCACCTGCAGGATCGTGATCATATACATGTCATCGATCCAAAACCGGGTCTGGTCGGTCAATCCCTCCGGCGTCGGCTTTTCCCACTGTCGATCCGCCAGCATTTTCCCGAGCTTCAGGTAGGTTTCATCCTTCGTCTGAATGTATAGTTCCAGCGGCACGATTCCAAAGATGTTATGATCCACATGGCGGCGCATGGAAATCAGCTTCGCGCCATCCGGCGTCAGGAATTGATCGAAACGCCGGACCAGCGCTTCCTTCAACTTCCCGTCGCCTGTCAAATCGGCGAATTGCAAGCCATGCACCCAGGTGGAATCCTCCGCGTAGTGGACATATTGGCTCGCCACCGTCCTGCGCGGCAACATGTTGGCTGCTACCTTGATGCCGATTTCACGTGGCGATTTTCCTTCCGGCCATTTGTCGAAAGATCCCGGAGTTTCCGCAGCGGCGGTGGCGGTGCCAGCCAGCAGCGCGGTGAGGATTCCCAGCCGGGAAAGGTGGAGGATGCTGATAATGGTTTTCATCATGTGTGCAGAGTGTCAGGAGGCGCGCCCGCGTCAATCATTTGAGCCAGGCGGCAAGTTTGGCTAATGTCCGCGTTAGGAAGTCTTCCTCACTTCCGAGGCATATCTATCGGTCAATCGATGACTCCGGAATTGGTGAAATCAAGCATGAGCTTGCGTTCCCCTTTTTGGATGCGGACGACACCGCTGTCCCATTTCGATTGGAGAAACGGACTGTCGAAAACCATCGGCGGGGAGTAGTCCACCGCCTGGCCATCAATGGTGGGTTTTCCTTCGTAATCGAGGGGAAATACGAAGTGATCGCCATCAATGCCGGTGAATGTCAGCTTTCCGTTTTCTTCAGAGATTTCCCGGCCTCCCACATTTGCGCGAAAACCGGCGAACGATTTGAAGCGCGATTTCCGCGCCACCTCCAGCACGACGGGTGAGTATTCGTCATCGGGATACAACCACCGCCCTCTCGATTTCACGTCCTGCCAATGGTGCCCCCCGCTTGCCAAGCGCACCGCGGCGTAGGCGCCCGCGGCCTCGGTGAAGATCCAGCCGTTTTCCTCAAGCGGCTCGGACAGGCCCGCGCTGGAGAACCAGACCCGCGTCGGTCCCGCGCCGCGGTTCGTTTTGAGTTTCTGGGAAATCATCGTGCCTTTCTTCTGCACGGACCACTGACTGTTATAAGCGGTTCTCCCGTTGGCGATCTCGCATTGCGGGAGAATTGCGGCGGTATCGCTGCCGGAGAAAATCACTCCGTGAGAGCCGTTCTGCGAACTGATCAGCGCCCAATCCGTCACCGGCCGCGCCTCGAACATGGCGGTGCCCATGATGAAATCCGGCGTGCAATAGGCATATCGCGCGATTCCTCCGTAATCCGTCCGCATATGATAGACGGGCGGGGACTGTTGCCCGGGTTCCGCAAGGCCCGGCGGGCGCTGCATCACTTCATAGTCGCCGCGGCCCGCCACGTCGCAGGCGATGTCCACATCCACCAGCGGAGGCCGGTACGTGGTGGTCATCGCCGAGAGCAGATCGCTGCCGAAGCCCGGTGTCCGGCCGATGCCGAAAAAGACATATCCGAGCTGCGAGGGCCGGGGCGCGATATCGACATAGATGCGCGACTTCGCGCCGCCGGAGATCCCGCCGAGCTGCTCCTCGCCCCAGTATGCGAAGTAGAGGTCCAGATAGAGGCCGGCCAACCGTTTTAATTCGGGATCTCCGGCGAAATCGAAGATATTGAAAATCCCCTTGAGTGTCTCCTGATTGTAGTTCTGGCTCATTGCTTCAATCAGCAATCCCTTTCTCGCCCGCTGGGCGAAATAGAGTTTCAGGTAAGCATTCCAGCTTTCATAATGCTCCGCCGCGGTTCTGCCGTCGTCGTAGCGCCGGTCCTTGAAGCCGGGCCGGTCCCTGACCAGTTTCGCGTAGTTCCACTGCGTGCAGAAACTCTGGGAGTGATGGTTTTCGGATTCGTAAATATACCAGGTTTCCGATGTTTCCCGGTCCGCCACGGCGAGCGTTTCGTATCGTCCCTGGTCTTCCTGCCGCCGCTTGCAATAGAGCCACACGGCTTCCAGCATCTTCGTTTCCGTCTCCGGAGTTACGAGACCTTTCACGCTGCGGCCGGAGCTTCCGAAAAGCTCGATGAGCCGCAGCCACATCTCGGAGTGCCAGTGGAAATTGTCCCGATCCCGAACCTCATCGGGGTGAGCGAGATATCGATCCGCGATTTCGACCAGAGCTGAATTCGCCCCGGCGACATCCTCGCCCAGCCACAACTTAGCGGTGGCATATTCGGTTAGCGAGAACGCGTAGGCATGGACGTTCTTCGCCCGGCCATCGCCAATCGGCGCTTGGATATTTCTTCTCACCAGCGGTTTTCCCTTTGCCGTTTCGAACATCGCCCCGACCCGCGCGCTGTAGCCATCGCGGATCGTCATCAGCGCGGATTCGGAAAGTCCGGGGGTATCAGGTTCCGCACTCGCCGCGAGCGGGAATACCAACAGAACGAAACAAGGAAGCAGGCGTCGGGAGATCATGAGTTGCATGTCGATTCGATTTCAAGGAGCGGCGAGGTCGGGCGGCGAGTCCTCCGGTTTTTTTCCGCGGAAGTCTGTGATCCGGTGAAAGGTGATGTAATTGGAATCGTGGTAGTTCGGGGCGCCAGTCCAAGCCGTGCGGACAGCCACCAGCATGTCGTCCCCATCGATGATCCAGTCCGCGTATTGAAATCCGATGGGGTTCGCCTTGGTTACGGCATCGCCCTTGCGATAACTCAGCAAGGTGTAATTCTCCGTCCACGTTTTCAAATCCGGACTGCTGATCAACTTCAGAACGTTGCGCTGATGGTGCGGGCTGAGCGCCCAATCGTAGGATTTGATTTCCGGCGCTGTGATTTTCGAAACGACGGCGAAATACCGACCTGATTTCTTGTCGTGGCGAATGGTGAATTTCGACTGCGCGCCCGGCATCGAGCGGAAATCCCGATGCGGATCGAAGCGGAGATGGCGCCCGTCGTCGCTCACATGCATGGCGGCAACCACTTCGTAGCGTTTGAGGCCGGGCGGCGCGTCCTCCATTTCCAGCGGACCGCCTTCTTTTGGGTGAGTGTTGGTGCGCAGGATATTAAGGATTTCGCCATCCGGGCTGGCGACCACATTTCCTTCGATCCACTCGCGGGTTCGCACCTGGAGCCAGTCCGGCTCCCATTTCACGCCATCGCTACGGGTCCAGTTGGTAGCTTCCAAAAGGTCGCAGCCCAGCGGTGCGGAAAACACGTAAGCGGTGAATCCGCGCGGTTCGTCCGGATCTTCCCGGTGCTCGAAGGCACGCCAGATGCGGCCCTTTGCGACTAGCACGGGCACGGGGCCGCAGTGATAGTTTTTTCGTGCGATCACTCCGCTATGACCGTCCGCGGCGGTGGTCCAGTGATGGCCTCCGTTGGTGGAGCGGCGGATCACCGCGTCGCCGATTCCAGCCGATGTTCCTATCAGATAAAGTGCGTTATCGTGCTCGAACAAGGTCGCCCACATGACTTTCGGCACATCCGCCAGGCGCTCCCATGTTTTACCTGCATCCGCTGATCGATAGACGGAGGTGAGCGCGCCGGAGCGGCCGGACCAGTCGTGGGAAATCAGTAAATTCCCATCCGACGATCGAATGATACTTGGCGAGGCGACATGGATTTTCGCCGGATCCGGGCTCCTTGCCACCACCACGCCTGGCGGCGGCCCCTGCGGTGGAATGGCGGCGATGGCACCGCCGGTGGCGAGGCACAAGCAGAGGAGCGCCGTTCCGGCGTGTGTCAAAAATCGCTTTCCGAGGCGGAATTTCCGGGAAGTGGTCATGGATGCCGGGTGGTTAGGAAATCGACGAGAAACCGTTCCATCCTATTGTGAACGACAGCGGGAGCACCCGGATAGACCAATTCGCAGGGGACGTGAAGTTCATCGAGTTTTCGCTTCAGGCCGACGCCGAAATTGGCGGTATGAGTGGGGTCTTCCTGAGATTTCCCGAAGTCCGGCGGATTGGTGTAAGAGATATAGATCGGCGGATCGTCCTTGCTGGCGTGGGCGATGGGGGAATATTCCAGAATCCATGGTAAGATCTTTTCCCGACCCGCCAGGAAATCGACGAATCCCTTGTCCCGTGTGCTTCTATCATGCGGATCCATGAAGCCGAAGGCGCCGCCGCCGTAAGTGCTGTTCGGCGTCCATTCTTTCATCTGCCGCGGATCAAGCGAGGTCTGCGCGTTGCGCACTGCGGCGCAGGACAGCCGGGTGGATTCGCGGGCGATGGGATCTTTGCTGGATGGATTTCCAAAATCATCATGCATGGCAAGCCACAGCGAAGTGCAGGCACCCGCCGAGTTGCCCGTAGCTCCGACACGCCGGGGATCGAGATGCCATTCCGCCGCTTTGCTCCGGACGAATTGCACGGCCCGCGCGGCGTCCTCCATCGGCGCTTTCACCGGTGGTTCCACCCCGTCGAGCTGCGCCTGCTGCACATACGTATAGCGCACCGCCACCACCGAAATCCCCGCATCCAGATAGGTCCGCAGGCCGGGCACGCCGCTCTCGCTTCCCGCCACCCAGCCGCCGCCGTGGAAATATAATACCACCGGTGCCGGCTCCTCCGATTTCGCCTGATAGAGATCCAGCACCTGCCGCTCTTTCTTGCCGTAGGGGACATCGTTGAATGTTGGCTTCGACGCGCCGTGGGCTGCGGAAATTGCCGCAAAGCCCGCAATCAGCCGGACAAAAGGATGGTGGAAGAGGGAGTTCGGGAGATGAATCATCATTCGGTGATCAGTTTGGCGGTCTGTTCGGAGGGTTGCTCTTGAGGAAATCCTTACGCACGGCGCGGAAATACGTGCGTATATTCTGCCGCTTTCATGAAATTTCGGGAAACGCGCGACAGGACCGCTCGCTTCCGCAGCGGAACGCGTGGATTCCGGGCCAACCGCAAGGTTCCGCCGCCGCCGCTCCGGGATGGTCTATGGATTCCCTTCCCGGCTTCCGCCAGCAGGGTGACGAAGGGGGGACCTATCGAGCAAACGACTCCGATCCGCGGTGGTCAGCGCGCGGCGGGTGCGATTTCGATTTCGATCGGCGAGGCGAGGCCTTTGACGAATTCCTTCACATAGTTTGTCCACTCGGCCGGTGTGGTGATGTGGCCGGCCTTGTCCCAACAAAATCCCGCATGATAGGAAATGGAATCGTTTGGGCCGGTGGCCGCCAGCACCAGGTGATTGAGTCCGTTCCCGGCGTCCTTCACCCATTGTTTGGGATCCACAATGATGGCCAATCCCTGATTGCCGGAGTTCTTGTCGACCTTTTCCCAAACCGTCATCCAACCTTCTCCGGCGTCAGTTTCCATTTTTCCACCTGCGGATTTCTTCAGGCCGATGCCTGTGGTCAGTTTCCGCTTCTGGCCGGGGAGAGTGTATTGCTTGTAGATACTTTCGTAGCGGTCGAGCTGGGAACCGGAGTCGAGCGACACGCGCTTCACCTCCGCCACGCTGACGCCATTCACATCAAACGGCTCGTAGGTGAGTTCGAACAGGACCCGGATCGGACCATTGGCGAGCAAATTGGAACCGATGAAGTTGCGCGATGTCCAGAGTTTGTCCGCCGCCCACAATCCGTTGCCCCCGCAGCCGCGTGTGGGGCCGGCGGAGTAGAAATCCGCGCCCTCGCCGTGGTCCTCATGATAGTCTCCGGTGAGATACCAATCGTTAATGACAAGCCGGGGCGAGCGCTTGCACCAGATGTCGATGGTGCTGCTGGCGAGCGGTTCGCCTTCCCATATCTCAAGCGCCTTGCCATAGGTGCGGTGGGCGATGCGATCGTTTTCCCAAGCGAAATCGTCGAAGCGTTCGCGCACGAAGCGACCGTACGCTTTGTATTGGTCCTTGCTATAGATTTGCTTTTTGCCGACGGACGCGGTGAATGATTTCGACTCGTTGGCGGCGAAGTCGGATTGGAAAATCACGAGGTCCGGTTTGCGGTAGCGGTCGCCATCCGTATCAACCGCCTGGGTGACGAGTTCCTTGCCGGCGGCGTCGGTGATATGAACGGTGTCCAGATTCGCTTTCCCCAGCGCCGCGAGTTGAGCGGCGGTCAGCTCGATGGTCTGGCTGGCGCGGGCGAATGGCAGCTTGTTGGTAGCGGTGATGGCAAGCGGCGCGGCTTGCGATGCCGTCGGCAGAATGGCGGCGGCGAGGAGCAGGATGGATTTTGATTTCATGATGAATCTGAGTTTTCCGAAAGCTGATGGGCGGGACGAAGAATAGAGCGGGATCCTGTGGTAGCTGGCAGGACGGAACATATACCGATCCGGAAATCTGGCGGTAAAGCGCGAGCCAAGGTGGGTCAGGCCAAGTTGCCCGCCGCGATCCGCGCTGGTGGGATGGTGCGCCCGACTGGGTTCGAACCAGTGACATTCCGCTTAGAAGGCGGATGCTCTATCCAACTGAGCTACGGGCGCCACGCGGGCGGAGCGGTAGCAGGGCGGGGAGGCGAAGTCAAAATCCGGGTGAGACAATTTGTCAAAACGGGTTTCTCAGCATCCCCGGATGCTCGTTATAGCGAAACGTGCGGCGGCGGCATCGCCTTGGAGCGATGATTCTAAATATGATGGCCGAGCGGTCGGACCGCCCGGAGGGCGATGCTGAGTCAGCCTGCAGTGCGTCAAGGACTCGCGCGCGAGACGGCGGCTGGTGCGGATTCTCCGGGAACTACCCGCATTCCGAATGGCAGAATCGCCGCCGGAAATTTCCACATATTCCCCTTGCAGGCTTGGCCTTCGTATGTTGAATCCGCGTGTCCACTTCGGTGGATGGGAATTTAGAAGTTCCGTTACCAGGCGGTCGGCATCGATCGCAACGATGCCGCCAACCCGACCAAAAGGCCGGGGAGGCGGTGGCGCATGTTCAAGCCGCCTGCCTTCGGGGAGTCCGGCCAAAGGCCATCGCAGTCGTCCTGGTACGGCTCTTCTAACTCCCCGTCCACTGGAGAGGATTTCACCGATTTTTCCGCATCATGACGTTTACGCCCTCCTTATTCATCGTCGTTCTGGCAAGCGCTGCGTTCGCCACCGCGCAGGACGATCCCGCCGCAGATGCCTCCCAGTCTGCCGCAACTCCCATCGTCACTTCCACGACAGCCCGCATTCTTGGAAAAATCCCCGACGGTACGCCTCCGCCCGCGCCGCCGAGCCGAAGGTTCGTCATTCCCGATAGGGATGTGTTGGAGACCAAAACCCATCGGCAGGGCGGCCGGACCGTCACCGTGCGCAGGATCAAGCCGCTTCCGATACCGCCCCCGGCGATCCCCGCTTTCGTTCCCGATCCCGGGAAGGTGGCGGAATTCCAACGGCGAATCGCCGGATATCGCGAAACTTATCGTGGAACCGAGCTGCTGTTTCTCGGGGCCACGGTCTTCCGCTCCAAGGATGCGCCGCCGCGTTCGCTGGTCCGATGCTGGCCACAGAACGGCGGCGGCTCCTTCACCTTCTGGTCGTCAGCCGACTTTGCCCTCATCGCCGGCGGGATCAATTCCTTCTTCGATGAATCCGGCGGATCCCATGCCATTTTCATGAGTTGGGGGAATGCGGATATTGATCGCAAAACAGGTTTCCTTATCGCCGCTCCTGTTATTCCCGCATTTCCCCAAGGCGCGGCCGACTTCCGGCTCGAAGGCGCCCATCCCGACGCGGACGACCTTGCCGCCATCCAGTGCCTGCACAATCTATATAATGAGAATCTCCCCGATTTGAAAATAGCCTATCGAGGTCGCGAGGATGCCCGCATCGCGCGCGAGGCCTATCTCAAGGCTCATCCGCCGAAACCCAGGGACATCACCATGAATTACTGGCGAACGGAAGAGCCGGCCCCGAAAGGAGGCGGCAAGTGAGTTATGCTCCAAACCAAGCCCGGCGCTTCCCGCTCCGCACGCTAAACCTCATTTTGGTTTCGAGTTTCTGGTTTCTTGCGTCTCCATCCGGCCAAGCCATGGTTGACGAAAACGAAAACGGCCTCAGCGACTTCTGGGAAGCACGATATCACGATGGCGACCTCGTCCCCGGCTCCTTCGATCCTCAGGCCGATCCCGATTCGGATGGCTGGAACAATTCACAAGAATCCTCCGCGGGCACCGATCCTTACGATCCGAACCCGCCCGAAGGCTATCTCCGCCCCGTCATTACCCATACCCATTCGGCTTGGCTCGATCCGGATTATCCGGAAGGTGAGCCGCTAGTCACCGGCATGGTCCATGTCACTTGGCCGACCTTGCCCGGCAAGCGATATACCTTGCTGGCCTCCGGCGATCTCACCCCGCAGAGCTGGCTCCAGGCCGGGCCGCCATTTACCGGCAGCGGTTCGACCGTCACCCAGCATTTTCTAACTGACGATTCAGAAAACGCGTTCTACCGGGTCTCTGTCAGCGATACCGATACTGACAACGACGATCTAACGGATGCTGAAGAACAGGAGATCGGCAGCAGTCCCTATCTGCCCGACACGAACGACAACGGCATTCCGGATCGGGCCGAACTCGCCGCCGGGGGCAACCCTTCCGCGACGACTCCGGACGGGAATGCCGATGGTAGCCCGGATAGCGAGATTTATTCGATCGTGATCGAATCCCTCTCGGAATCGAAAAATTTGACGAAGCCGTCATGGCATAAGGCGCTGACCGGGGTCGATGAAGGCAAGCGATATCTTACTAAGGTCGTTTCCGAAACCTATTCAATTTCCGATTCGCCAAGATATGGGACGGTTGCGGACGGAGTGCATCGGGTGTCGGAAACCTGCAAAAATGAATCGGGCGGTTTGGAAACACAGCCCCAGAAGATCGAAGGAACCAATTTCGACGGCTGGCGGAATGCGCATGCCATTGCGCTGGCACAGGGGGAATCCATCGATTGGGAAGCTGCCGAAGCGACGACGGTCACGACCCCGCCCACGGCAACTGTCACAACCACCACCACAACTACCGGGCGCTCGTGGAAAGTGATGAAGGACGACATTGCGATTCGGAATGGTGTTGAAATCATCGAAGTGACGGATCGGGTTGAAGTGTCCGATTCAATCACGGTTCAGGGACTCTGGTCCAAATTCGGATCGCTTTCTTGGGAGGAAGATTCGGACGGTTGGAAACGATTCGGTCCGCCGGATGGCATATCTCCCGGTTCGATGGATGTCGGAACAGCCGAATCGATCCGGAACGATTACCGGGCCAACAAATCCCCCTTGTTCGATTGGCTGTCATGGCCGGAACAAAACGTCGGAAGCTGCGGCGACCGGCGCATGAAGGCGATGCGCTGGCGCTGGGTGAAATTCAATCCGCGCGACCCCGGCGAATACGATTATTCAGCGCCTCCCGCCGGTTATTCCCGCAGCTATCATTTCCTGGTGATGAGGTGGGACCGGGATTTCAAGACCGGGGAATGGCCCGACGCCGGACAGGGTCTGGTGGAACTGCGGTGCGACGGCGGGATCGCCGGTTCCGGCTGGCAGGATGTGGATATGGCGAAATTCCTGCCATTTAGGAAGCAGGATCCGTGGAAGCTATCGACCATGGACTTCACTTCGGGTGGCAATACGCAAATCTTCATTCAAGGCGTCGAAGCGGGCTTGCAAAAGAGAATGGCAATCATCGCCGACGATGGCGGGGCCACGACTTATCGTTACGAACCGGTCTCCGCGGTCCCACGCGAGGTGCCGCTGCCGAATGTCGAAATTTTCCAAAAATCATTGGTTGGCGACCGTATCATTGTCTCCGCGAAGATCTACGATCCGGTTTCCGATGTTCTTGGCTCGGGCGTTCCGCAAGCCTGGGTTAACAGCCGGTCCGTCGCGCTGCAAGCCGGGGACAAGCCGGGAGTTTCCAGGCTCCTCGGCCACTCCTACAAACTTTATCCCGGCAGGAACGAGATTTCCATCGCGGTGGAAAACCCGGTCGGCGCGAGGGCCAGCGAAACGCTGGTGGTGGAAGGCGATGATACCGGCGGATACTCGCTCATCGGCGAATCTGTCCGCATTCCGGAACGGCCGACCTATCCGATCGTTTTCGCAGCGCCGGGCGAGGACGCGACCGAAGTGACGGTAACAGCCGGCTCGAAATCCGCGCGGCCGGGATTCGAATACCTATTTCCCGGAGGAGCGTTCGGCGAGGCTTGGTATCGCACCAAGCCGTTTCTATCCATAATGAAACCGCCGTCCGCCACCGCCGCGGCCATCGCCTCCATCCCGGCGGAAGCACCGTTATTCATTACGGAACTGGAGGACGACGTTACCGTTTCAGCCAGCTTTCCCGGCGTCGCGGCGCCCTCCGCGCTCGTTCTGCCCCAGAGCGGCGTGGAACTGCTAACACCCAGTGCGGTGGAGGTTCTGGAGACTGTCGATCCGCAACCGGTGCTGTCATTCAAAGCGCGCCGGATGGGCACGGTTCCGGTGGTCACCGCCGCACTTACCACCTATCGCGGCCAGGAAACGATTTACGATGCGGGTTCCGAAATCCTCGCCGCCTACACCAACGCTTTCCAAGCGGTTTCCGCCGGTTCCGGAAGTCCGGTGGTATCGTTTGCCGTTATGGGTTTGCCCTATCGGGAAGGCTACGGCGGTCTCGAATTCGCATTCGGTGGTTCTCCCTTTTACAATCATCAGGGCCGTCATGATTCGTTCCGCTTTCCCGCTCCGGAGCACCCCGGCGTCCGGGTGTTTTCCGCAAACTGGAAAAGGGATGTCGTGCTGGAAGGGGTCGCGGGACGACCGCGGGACATCTGGTATCCGGTGGGACAAACCGACAGCCTCCCGGATTTTGCCGCCGCCCTTGCCAGCAGCGGTTGCCATATCGTCGGCATGACGGACGTCAGCGGCTGCTTCGATGACGCGGCGCTGAAGCGCTCGTTTCTCGTGCACGGTCCTCCCGGCCGCACGTTCCAGGCATTCGATCGGCTCTATGCAGCGCAAGGCCGCGAGCAGCGCAGCCAAACTTTCGCCGCCGACGGAACACACGGAACCGCCCTCGCAAGCGAACTCGGCCGGGTCCAGACCGACACGGAACTTCCCGCGTCCGCCAGAAACGCGCTGGGAGTGGAAATCGCGCGAACCTATCAGTTCCATAACGGTTTCGAGGATTTCGTTCCTAAAACCCATCAAGCATACGTGGATCCCGGCGACGGCGTCCCGCAGCCGAATTCCTGGACCATGCGCGGCTCCTCCCTGCCGGATCACGTCCAATCCAATCCAACACCATGGACCGTTACCAACACGCTGGGAAAACCTTCACATGCCGCCAGCGCATCGGGCATTGTCAAGCTCGATACCACGGACGAAAACACCGCCTACTACGCCACCACCTCCGCCACCGCGCCGTGGGATCTCACTGGAGCGCGGGCGGTTAGGCTGCGTTTCAAACTCTTGGAACACGACGCGGCCAACGGTGCGGACGGCGCTTTCCAACTCGCCGCCGGAGACGGAATCCGGACATGGACCTGCCAGGTGGCACCCGCCCAAGTCAGCATCCAAGGAATCGGCATTGCCCTTCCGGCCGCAATGTTCCCCGCCGGACTGATCGACGGGAAATTCCATACCCTGCAGTTCAATTTCTCAGGCACCGGCGACGACGCGCAAGTCAGCATCGACGGCGAAATTCTAACCAGCACGGCCACCTCGCAACCCGGAGCACTCAACGGCATCGCCTTCGGCGACCCCGGCCCGAGAATCGCCGGAAAGTTCGAAACCGAAACCCTGCATTTCGAAAACAGCGACCTCAGATACCAGTATGGCATTAATGATTCCGATGCCTACGCCGACAGCGACGAGATCGACGAAATCAACAATGTCCTCCTCTACCTCCGCAGCAAGGGGCAGGCATTCCACACCTCCGCCATCGCAAAATGGGTCAAAATCCTCGATCCGCGGGTGTATGAATGGTTGCTCGAAACCTATACCGGAGAGACCCGTGACGGCTCTGAACAAGAACTCCACATCTTAGCCAACAAGGACGTCTGGATCGGTTCAATCGTCTCCCTCGATGCGTCAACCGACGTGGGCAGCCCCTTCGACCTGTTCGACAGCAAAATCACCAACACCCTCGTTCTGGACAAGGAGGTCACGAAAGTCTGGAGCGGAGACGAGGTCCGCAACGAGATGCAACTTGCCGGCATCCTCATGGGCTGGACCTACCAACAACCCGCCTACAAAGAATGGCTCGCCGAGGAGGAAGGCGGCGGCACCGGCATCGATGGCATTCTGATGGAGAAGAAACACCTCGTCGAGAACATCGCCAAATGCGCGAAGAACGTCGAGACCACCCTTGAAATCGGCGGCGAGATCGCCATCAGCATCACCAACGAGTATGCCGACTACGCGATCACCATCAACGCGATGCGCCAAGGCGACTACATGGCCATGGTCGGCTTCATCCCCATCGTTCCTAGCTCCACCGCGCGGGCTTTCAAGTTCGTCAACAAAATTGATGGAACTCTCATCGAGGGTCTAGACAGGCTGTGTAAAAAATTTCCGGATTTCCCGGTGCAGCCCGTTTCGCATATCGATCAAAATCTAATATCGAGGAAGCTATCGGTAGTCAACCTGTTTGCCCATCACTCGGACCCTGTTGCTGTGGAGAAAATGAGGAAGCTGGCGACGAATCAACAAATGAGCGCCCACGGCCCAGGTTTACGAGGAGGACATGAATTGTTGTCTACATTTTCCAATCAGGCTGTAATTTGCTACAAAACTAAGGAGCCGATGAAAGCTTATCGGATTTTTGACAGTAATGAAACGGAATTTATACCAAGTAATTTTTTAACGCTTGAAATACCTATCAGCAAATCACAGGTCGAGGCAGATTATGCGCTGGGAGCGGTTGCGAGTGGATCTTTTCAACCAAACTATGATAGTTGGATCGAGATCGAGATCCCAGCAGGAAGCTATGTGTTCACTGGAGTGGCCGGACCGATGGATGGTAAATATGTGGGCGGTGGCAGGCAGGTGTGGATTGAAGATGATGTGGTCAATGGCGGAGGCATTGATTGGGGTAATCAGGTTGCTAACAGTCTGCCTCCGAACTAAGCGATTTTATGAACGACGATCAAAAAAAAATCCAAAGTATGGCGCTCGAGTTAATTCGAGCGGCGGAACGCGATACGTTTCGACCCAATCTAGCTAACGATATTCTAGATAGCTTGCCAGGAATTAGGAATGGAAGCTTTTTCAGTCTGCCATTCGAAGCGCAGCGCGGCAAGCTTGGTTGGGTCAATGGAGCGTTTTTCGGACGAGGTGAGCGAGCCGTTGCCTTGTTCAAGAAAGGAATGCTGCGGGAAGATTTCGATGCGGAGTTCAATCGCGATATCGAGCGCTATTTCCAATTTCCTAGCGGATTGTAATCTTGAACGAAGTCTGGGAAGTTGTTCAAAAGAGACGGCGCAGAAATTAACAAGGCAATCCCGGCCGGTTGGTAGCAGAACGGAGCCGCGCGTTGCTCCGTTCATTTGAAGCTGCTCACTGCCGCGACCTCCGGCGACCTTTCAGCGCCACGCGGTTATCGGCGCTGAAAGGGCAGTGGAACAAAGCCCGGTCCTTTAGGGCCGGGGACTCATCGGGGACTTCTAGTCGCGGCCTTAAGAGGTCGCCGGAATTCCTGCTTGGCCGGGAGTGACCGGCGGTGACTTGCCCTGGTTTATTTCCGCGCTGTTCGCAAGTTGCTCCAAAATTACCGGGGTTCGATTGGGGGCGACGCCGATAGTAAACCCCACGAGGCGGCCCGCGAACTCCATGAAGCCATTGAAAACTTGTTGCAGGTCAGGCCGTATCCGGCATATCCCATGAAAAAGTCCGCCATTATCAAAACCGTCGCAGCGCTGATCGTACTTTCGGCCGGAACATGGCTTTATCTCACAGAGTTCCAGAAGTATCGGATCCGCGCTCTGGTGGAACAGGCGCGGGCCGAGCTTGTCAGCGGGCGCAGGAATTACTCGCGGTTCGATGCTTTGAACGAGCTGATCGTGAATGCGACGCTGCCATCCGTCGGGAAGTATGGAGAGCGGTATCTGTACGATTACAGCCAATCCGGCAACCCCGAGAAGTTCGCCACCGGCATCATGCTGGATCGCCCGGACCTGAGGCGGGCGAACGGGATGGGGAGAAGCTACACGATTCCGATAAGCATCATGCTTCTCGAGGATGCGAAACGCTATCCACCGGCGACGGGATCGTTTATGGAAGAAATCGCCTGCACGCTATTGCCAAAGGCGGCGGGGATGAGTTTCGGAATTGAAGGGCTGCGATTCGCCGAGGCTGCGGATGAGCGCGCGGCTGCCTTGCAGCGGTGGAGGGAATGGTATGAAGTCAACAAGCACGCGGTATTGGAGGACGATCTGCGGCGCAAGGCGGCGGTTGACGCTCACATCGACAAGCAGAAAAAATTTCTGGAAGGGCTGAACGATCTCGGTAGATGAATGTAGTTCGCGCCTGAAAAGAAGGAAAAGTTCCTCCGAAGCGTTTTTCCACTGAATTTTGATCGGAACCCCCAAATTGCATTTGAGACATGGAAAGTTCCCTGCATAGGCTTGCCGACACTTTGGAGCCGTTTCATTCCGAGGAGTCCGGGCTTCCGTTTTCCCGCTGCCATGACTGCGGCCACGCCCTGGCGGATGACGAAAACGGTCATTACATCCAAAAAGTGGTGAGCGGCGGGGAAACCATTATGGAAATGGCGATTTGCGGCGGCTGTCACGACCGGTTGCAGCAGTCCTATTCGAAGGATTCGCGGGGGCGGATTTGGAATTTTTACCTTGACCATGCCGACCTTCCCGGGCGGCTGAAAAGGTTCCACGCCCTGCCGCCGGTGCCCGATCTTTGGTTAAACAACTGCCTGACGTGCAAGGCTCTGAGGGGAAATTTGCGGGAATATGTTATCGCGGCCCATTGTGTGGGTGAATACCTCATTCTCGGTGAGGCTCCCATGATGATTTGTT
Organism: Verrucomicrobiales bacterium; assembly: GCA_038235225.1. Classification (GTDB taxonomy): domain Bacteria; phylum Verrucomicrobiota; class Verrucomicrobiia; order Verrucomicrobiales; family Akkermansiaceae; genus Luteolibacter. The sequence continues at coordinate 29,541 of JBBSUD010000024.1, read as the reverse complement.
CCGATTGCATGGAAAAAATCATGGACGAGATGTCCGCGGAATCTCTCGACATCCATGACCGATGGATGGATCGCGTTCTTCCTCCTTCAACCGCTCTCGCCGAAGGCGAGCCGAGACGAAGAGTGTTTCTCTGAATTCATGACCGGAACGAGGTAAGGAATTGCCCGGAAATCATTACGTTCATTTCATCCGCCCGGAATCCCGCAATGGCTTTTAATCATGCGTTGGTCGCGTTTCTCACGCCCCGGAATTCCGGCGACCTTTCAGCCCCGCGATCGATCGAGCGTCGAACACCCAGAGCTGAAGCCCTGATCTTTATACACATCATGGAAGGCGGGGAGCGACCCGAGGGCCGAAGGTCCTGCCATCCCTCAGCCCAGCCCAACGGGCTGGGTCATGGGGAACCATTGATCGGCGCCTGAAGGGCCGCGATCGGCGGTCGGCAGTCCGTCGGATCGCGTCCCGTAGGGCCGCCGGGGACACCGGGACGATGCAACCAAGCCCGTTGGCCCGGGCTAAGGGATCACCGGATCTTTGACCCTGAAGAGGCGGGTCCGTCGTGGGGAAATGACGGGTTGAGAGCCGCGGTTTTGGACGACAGGCGAGTCGCCCGTCTTCCGAGACAGCCGGGACGGCCATCCTACTTTTCACAAACCGTGACGCGCGGCGGTATGGAAAAGGTGGCGGGAGGTTCCCCGGAACGGGTGCGCCACCTGAACGATTCCCAACCGGAAATGGCATGATCTTGTGCTGGGGGTCGCGTGCCGGGACGCGAGCGGTGCGGATTTCGTTTCCTTGCCGCCGGATTTGATGGCTAGCCTCGGCGGCATGCGCACCGCGGTTTACGCCGGCTCCTTCGATCCTCCGACGCTCGGGCATCTGTGGATGATCGAGCGCGGGCTGGAAATGTTCGACCGGCTGGTGGTGGCCATTGGGAGCAATCCGTCGAAGAGCTACTCCTTCACGGTGGGCGAGCGGCTGGACCTGCTGCGGGCCTCGACGACGGGGATGGAGCGCTTGGAAATCGCCCATTTCGACAACCGCTATCTGGTCGATTACGCCAAGAAGATGGACGCGAAATTCATCCTCCGCGGCATCCGCTCGCCGGGCGATTACGAATACGAGCGGGTGATGCGGCACATCAATGCGGACATGGCGCCGGAGGTGACGACGGTGTTTCTGATGCCGCCGCGCGACATCGCGGAATTGTCCTCCAGCATGATCAAGAGCCTTACCGGCCCGGCCGGTTGGGAGACGACCGTCCGCCGCTATGTGCCGCCGCCGGTCTTCGAAGCGCTGGCGAGCCGCGGCGGGACGTTGTGATGCGTGGGAATCGCGCGAGCGGCGGGTTTTTGATTTCCGGTTGGAATCGAAGCTGGTAGATGAGGGGCAATCCGGCATTTCCGCAGCACGGACAGTGGCGACACTGACCGGCGCGGTGCCGGTGATTTCCAGCGCCGAGCACCGGGTTTTGCCGACCATTACGAGCCAGATCCTTAACGGCTCCGGGCTGGCAGAGGTGCGGACGGTCTCGCTGATTTCCCGGAATTCGCTGGCCGACGCGACCTTGCAACCGGTCAGCGACAGCCAGCTCGGGATCGCGCTGCCGCTGGCGCAGACCGGCCGGGATGCCTACCTTTTCGTGCAAACGGCGGACGCCGCGGTGGTGGCTTTCGATTCTGCTTCCGCCGCCAGCCGGGTGATTTCCGCGGGCGGCGACGTGACGATCACCGGGGCGTCTCCTTACGAGTTGGTCTATGTGAAATCGGGCGGAAAATTGAGGCTCTCCGGCGTGATTTCGGGGTTGGCGTCGGCGGTGGCGGTGCATCCCGGCCTCGGATTTTTCCGAGCCGGCCACCCAATCCATTTCACTGTCGTCGGAAGTGGCGGCGTGACCACTGCACCGTCCACGACCTATTCCCCGGATTTCGAATCGGTCGCGCTAACGGCGATGCCGGCCCCCGGTGCGTTTTTCCAAGGCTGAAACGGTGATCTTGAATCCGCGAACCCGGCTGCCTACGTGCGGGTGGAATCCCGGGCGATCGACATTACCGCCACCTTCGCCGGCGGGCTGACGCTGACCCGCCATGTCTCGGCGGGCGGCAGCGCCAACGGAGCCGTCTGGCATGCCGATGGCGACGGCTCCGGCGTGCGCTATTCGAGTGAAACCGGCGTGGCGGCGTTGGCGGATGGCATGGAGACGGTAACCGTCGAGCTGTTCCCGGATTCCGCGCCGCCGGCCAGCCAGTTGGTGCGGATCGACGCGGAATTGTTCTAGCCACCGGCGGCGCACCGGGCTTGCGGTTTGCCGGTCTACCCCTAGCTTCCCCGCCGAACAACCTGACCAACCATGGCCGATACCCAACAATCACCGAAAATCACCGCCTATCTCAAAACCTTCTGCGGCTGGAGCGAGGGCGTCCGCGCGATCATGCGGAAATACGAGATGCCGTTCGAAGAGAAGGACATCATCAAGAATCCGGCGTTCCGCTGGGAAATGGAGCAGCGCAGCGGCCAGCCGCTTTCGCCGTGCGTGGAAATCGACGGGAAAATGCTCGCCGACGTGAGCGGTGAGGACGTCGAGAAATGGATGCTTTCCAACGGCTACCTGAACGAAAGCGAGCGCGAGGCCGACGCCCCGACGAATTCCTCCTGCACCAACGAGCAGCACGAAGCGATGGCCGCCGGAATGCCGATGACACCCGGCAAAATCCGCTTCCTCGATTGATTCCGGCCGGGGGGGGGAATCGGCAGACAAATCCCAACGCCCGCGGCATTTTCTCCCCGAACCCATGGAATCTCCCGCAAACGATTGGAAACGCTGGCTGGCCGAGAATGGCCCGCGCCTGCTGCTTTTCGCGCGCGGCTGGAGCAATTCCAAACAGGACGCCGAGGACTTGGTGCAGGAAGCGATCCTGCGGATGTGGAATTACCAAGCAGAGCGGGGCGGTTCGCCGCCGGACTTGCCGCTGGTGTTCTCGACAATCCGTTTTTGCGGTCTGAACCACCACCGCAGTGAATCCCGGCGGCGGAAGCGCGAGGAATCGGTGATCTATCTGAATGATTTCCAAGACGTCTGGCTGGACCCGCTGCTGGAAGAAGATGAGGAGGCGCTGATCCTGCGGGATGCGGTGCAGAACCTCAGCGACAAGCTGCGCGAGGTGGTGGTGATGAAGTTCTGGGGCGGCCTGACGTTCCTGCAGATTTCCGAAGCGCTCGCGATTTCGCCGAACACGGCGGCCTCGCGCTACCGCTACGCGCTCGAACAATTGTCGCACGAACTGCGGCGCATTAAGGAGGAACGCCATGCAAGCGCCTGATCCCATCGAAACGATTCTCGCCCGCCTCATGCCCCCCGCGATGAGCGGGGAATTTCACGCGGAAATCGGGGAAATGCTCGACAAACTCGCCGGCACGCCCGTTGCCAAACCGGTTTCGCCGTGGCGGTGGGTGATCGGCGGCGGCATCGCGGCGGGCATCGGCGCGCTTGTGGCGATTTTCCCGCTGCATCGGGACGCGCCGGTGAAATCCGCGCAAGCCGTGGCCGATCCCTCGGCGGGGCTGGTTCTGATCAGCGAGTCGGACCGCATCGAAGCGATTTCCGACGACGGTCTTCAGGAAACCGCCGATGGCGCGGCGATGCGCTCGATCCGGCTGCATGTGGTCGAGGAGAATCAGGTCCGCGACAAGGAATCCGGCATGATCATGCGTATCACCGAGCCCCGCGAGGAGGTGTTGCTGGTGCCGGTGGACACGTTCTGAGATGAAAATCCGCTCCATTTGCCTCTGGCTGGCCATGGCCGGACTGGCGCTTGCCGAGCCGGCGCCGGCGCCCGTCCATTGCGAAGCTCCCCGTGCCTGGATGGGGCTGAAGTTGGCCAGGCCCGATGCGGATGACGCAGCCGCCAATCCCGGGCTACCGGCGGGAATGGGATTTCTCGTGAGCTCCGCCGAAGCGGACGGACCGGCCAAAGCGGCGGGCTTCCGCGAGGGCGATATCGTCTGGAAACTCAGCGGCCAGATGCTGGTGAATCAGAGTCAACTCTCCGCGCTGCTGCGGCTCGCCAAGCCTGGCGAGGAAGTGGCGATTTCCGGATTCCGCGCGGGCAAGCCGCTGGAAATCAATCTAAAGCTTGGCACCGCGCCGCCCTTCGAGCGGTGCGAATCCAAGCGGCTGGTCCGCGTTTCCGGCAAGACCGCGAGCTTTGCCTCGGGTGGCGAGAGCGCCGTGGTCCGGCGCGAGGGGCCGTCCTATCGGGTCACGATCACCGCCACCGGGGGCGAGCCGGTTTTCCAAGGTTCGCTCGGCCCGGAGGGGTCCATGGAGAGCGTTCCGGAGAACTGGCGGCGGCGCGTCCGGGTGCTTTGCCGGACGCTGGACAAGGCGATGGACGGCAGCCTCGCCGATGGCCGCCAACCCCGGCCGCGCGTCGTTCCGGCGCCGCCCGAGCAGCCCTGAAACAGCCGCTCTGGCAGATTTCCCAAGGGATTGCCTTGCGTTTTGCGCGATGGCTTCCCAACGTCTGCGGCATGCATCCTGATGTTGCGAAGCTGGTGGAAGCCGGTCGCATTCCCAAACCTGTCGGCGAACGCCTATCCCAATTGGCTCCCGGAAATTTCTGCACCCACAGGTCCTTCGGGGCCGGAAAAGTCTCGGCGTGGGACCTGCCGGGGAAGAAGGTCACCATCGATTTCGAGAACGCCAGCGGTCAGGAAATGGACCTCCAGTTCGCGTTTTCCAAGACGGAGTGGATTCCAGATGACGATTTCCGGGCCAAGAAAATCGAGCAGCTTGACGAGCTTCGCAGGCTGTCCAAGGCCGACCCGATCGCGCTGGTCGTCCACCTCATTGGCAGCCACGGCGGAAGCATGACGGGCGACGCTCTGGAGCAGGAACTGTCCGGCGCGGTCATCCCGAAAGCCACCTTCAAAAAATGGTGGGATGCCACCAAGAAGGCGCTGCGCGAGAGCCGCTTGGCGGTCGTCCCGCAGAAGCGGACCGAGCCGATCGTGCTGCGCTCCGGCGATCAAAGCCCGGCGCAGGCGATGGTGGCGGATTTCGAAGCGGCCCGGGACATCAAGGGGATGATCAAGGCGCTGGAAGCGATCGCTGCGGATATCGGCGCGTTCGAAGACGATTCCGATGCGCTCAAGCGCCTCCTTGGCGACATCGACGAGGGCGCGAAGAAGGCGGCCCGCGTGCAGCTTGGGCAGGCCTTGCAGCTCGTCGCCGCGCGCGACGAGGTCATTGGCAGCTCGAAGGCGCTGGAGCTGGATCCCGCCGCTGTCCGGCTTTCCGATCTACTGCTCTCCGCCGATCCCATCCGTCTGGCGGAGGAGGCCGGAGCGCTGCCGTCCGGCCGCCAGCGCGCGGTTTACGAGGCATTTCCCGACGCATTCGCCGAGGACTGGGTGGAGAAAATGGTGCAGGTCTTCGATAGTGTGGGTGCCCGCGGCGTCACGGAAATCGCCCGCATTCTTCAGGAGCGCAGTGAGATGGAAGCGCTCGTCACGCACCTCAAGTCGGCGATCGCACGCCGCGCCCTCGGGCCGGATGCGCTCATCTGGGTCTGCCGCGAGCGCAAGGGAGCCTCGCAGGAAATCTTCGGCGCGGACGTCGGCGCATCCGTGCTCAACTTGCTCGAAAACGACCACCTTTCCGACGGTCCGCGGAAAACCTCCCGGCTCCAATCGCTGCTGGGCGACGACAAATCGCTCCTCACCGACCTCGTCGGCATCATGGACGTGAACGAGTCGCGGAATTTCGCCCGCCGTCTGCTCGACTGCCCGGTCTTCGGGGATTTGGAGAAAAAATCGCTGATGGCCCGCATCATCAAGGCCAAGCCGGAAACCGGCGAACTCGTCGCCGGCAACTCCCGCCGCCGCGAGGAGATCCTGCTGGTCTCGTGGGACAGCCTTGAACGCAAAAAGGCCGAGCTGGACGACATCGTCCGGAACAAGATCCCGCAAAACCTCAGCGATGTGAAGATCGCCCGTTCCTACGGCGACCTGCGCGAAAACTTCGAATACAAGTCCGCCAAGGATTTGGAGAAATATCTCGGCCACCGCCGGAACGCGCTGGAGAAGGAAATCAGCAACTCCCGCGGCACCGATTTCAAGGCCTCGGACGCCAGCAGCGTCAACATCGGCACGATCGTCACCCTGACTGCCGAGGATGGAGCGGAAACCGAGATCACCGTGCTCGGCGCTTGGGATTCCATTCCTGACACGAAGACGGTTTCTTATCTGTCCGAAGTCGGCAAGGCCCTCGTCGGTCATGTTATCGGCGAGACCGTCGAGGTCCGCCACGAGGAGACGGAGCAGATGCGGACGCTCACGATCAAATCGATCCGGCCTTTTAATCCTTGAGAAGACTCAAGAAGTAAGACTGCAAGACATAAAAGAGAGGACGGCGCGGAAGTCGCGGCACGCATGTTTCTTCCGCAGATTCCCGTCTTGTGTCTTCCGTCTTGCAGTCTTGAATCTAAGTAAAATCTATCATAAACGAACCAAATATGGACTATACCACCATTGTTGAAATCCGCGGACGGGAAGTGATCGACTCGCGGGGAAATCCCACGGTCGAAGTCGATGTGCATCTCGAAGGCGGCGCGATCGGCCGGGCCTCGGTGCCTTCCGGCGCTTCCACCGGCGAGAACGAAGCCGTCGAACTGCGCGACGGGGACAAATCCCGTTACCTCGGAAAAGGCGTGCTCAAGGCCGTCGATAACGTGAATGAAAAGCTCGCTCCCGCGTTGCTTGGATTCTGCGCCACGGAGCAGGCATCGATCGACGCGACGATGCTCAAGCTCGACGGCACCAAGACGAAAAAGGAACTCGGCGCGAATGCAATCCTCGGCGTTTCGCTAGCCGTGGCCAAGGCCGCGGCCGCCCAGCTCGGCATACCTTTGTATAAATACCTCGGCGGCCCGAATGCCAAAGTGCTGCCGGTGCCGATGATGAACATCATCAACGGCGGCGCGCATTCCGACGCTCCCATCGATTTCCAGGAATTCATGATCGTGCCGATCGGCGCGCCGACCTTCCGCGAGTCCGTCCGCTATGGCGCGGAGGTTTTCCACGCCCTCAAGAAAGTCCTGCACGACCGCGGCCTTTCGACCGCCGTGGGCGACGAAGGCGGTTTCGCTCCGAAGCTCGATGGTGCCGAAGACGCTTTGAGCGTCATTGCCCAAGCGATTGAAAAAGCCGGCTACAAACTCGGCGAGGATATCGCCATCGCACTCGATGCCGCCGCATCCGAGTTCTATGACAAATCCAAGAAGGCCTATGTATTCAAGAAGTCCGACGGCTCGGTGAAATCGGCCGAAGAATTGGTCGAATACTATGCCAATCTGCAGAAGAACTACCCGATCATTTCGATCGAAGATGGTTGCGATGAGAACGATTGGGACGGCTGGAAAGTCCTCACCGACAAGCTCGGCAAGACCACCCAGATTGTCGGCGACGACCTTTTCGTCACAAACGTGGATTTCCTCAGCAAAGGCATCGAGCTCGGCGTGGCAAACTCCATCCTCGTCAAGGTCAACCAGATCGGCTCGCTCACCGAAACCTTCGACACTGTGGAACTCGCGAAGGAAAACGGCTACACCGCCGTCCTTAGCCATCGCTCTGGCGAAACCGAGGACAGCACCATCGCCGACCTCGCCGTGGCCACGAACTGCGGCCAGATCAAGACCGGTTCGATGAGCCGCTCGGACCGTGTCGCGAAATACAACCAGCTCCTCCGCATCGAGGAAGAGCTGGGCGATGACGCGGTCTTCGGCATCAAGAAGCTGAAGGTGCTCAAGAAGTAAGCGGCGATTTCCCTCATTCCCGAACGGCGGATCCTGCGAGGCGGGATCCGCCGTTTTTTTGTTACCGCGGGTGGAAATCGCTGCCGCTTCCGCACGTATCGGGCCGTCCATGCTTCGCCGGATTGCCGCCGTCATTCTCTCGCTCGCCGTCGTTTCGCACGCCCAGGAGCACTGGATTTTCCTCGATAACGGCAAGGTCCGGATCGGCGTGAACATGGACGCGGGCGGCAGCATCGGCTGGTTTTCCCGAACCCAGTCGGGCGAGAATTTCCTCAACTCGTTCGACCACGGCCGCTACGTCCAGCAATCGTGGTATGGCGATGCCGATGGCTCTGATTGGAACGGCAAACCGTGGCGCTACAATCCGGTGCAGGGTGGCAGTTGGAAGGGCGTGCCGGCCACAGTTCTGAAATCCTCCGCCACCGCGACGACCATCGGCGTCGTCACCCGGCCGCGCCAATGGGCGAGCGGCAACGAAGTGCCGGACATGGTTTTCGAGGAAACCATCACGCTCGATGGCGGACTGGCGCGGCTGAAATTCCGCATGAAATACTCTGGCGTGAAATCCCACGAGCCGCGGCACCAAGAGCTGCCCGCCGTTTTCGTTTCGCCACGCTGCGACACGCTGGTCTTCTGCGAGGCCGGGCAGCCGGCGTGGAAAAACGAGCCGCTGACCCGCAAGCAGCCTGGATTTCCCAACGAATCCGTGAAATTCAGCGAGCGCTGGGCCGCGTGGGTGGACCCGGCGGGGCAGGGGATCGGCATCTGGTTCCCGCACACCGATCTCGCCACCACCTACCGGGTGCGGAATGGAAATGCCGGGGATTGCTCTTACATCGCGCCCATCGGGAAATTCGCGCTGACGCCGGGCTTCGAGTTCGAGTACGAGGCCGCCCTGGCAATCGGGACGGTGGAGGAAATCCGCGCGGCATTCGCAGTGCTGGCGGCGGAAAAGCCCGCCCCGCCTTCCCCCTAAAAAGGGATGGAACAATTCGCCCGGCATCCGCAAAATCCTGCGGTCACCCAGCTTCTCAAAACCCGCCCCGCCATGTCGTCCGACCGCATTTCCGCCGCCTCTCTCCTTTGTTTCATCGCCGCCGCCGCTCCGCTCTCCGCCCAGGATGGCGGCCAGCTCTTCGCCCTGAATTGCTCCGCCTGCCACGGCGCGGATGGCAAGGGCGCGACCGGCGGAGCTTTCCCGCCGCTCGCCGGCAGCCCGTGGCTCGCCGGGAAGCCGGACCGCGCCATCAAGATCGCCCTGCATGGCCTCGCCGGTCCGGTCAAGGTGCTTGGCAAGACCTACAATTTGGAGATGCCGCCGCAGGGAGCTGCGCTGGCTGACGACCAACTCGCCGCGATTCTCACCTTCGTCCGCTCCTCGTGGGGGAACAAGGCCGCCGCCGTCACCCCGGACGTCGTCAAGGACATCCGCGCCGCGACCGCCAAGCGCGACAAGCACTGGACCGCACCGGAAATCCTCAAGCTGCACCCGCTCGATGAGAAACCGCCGCTCACCGACCTGGTGTCCCACGTTTACAGCGGCACCTGGTCCACCGTGCCCGAATTCTCGCATCTCAAGCCGAGCGCCACCGAGGAGGAACGCGGAGGCCTGATCTCGCTTCGCAAAATCGGGAAGAAGAAGAATTTCGGAGTCGTCTGGGAGGGCAATCTCGCCATCGCCGAGACCGGCGATTACGATTTCCAACTCGCCGCGGACGACGGCGGGTGGCTCTGGATCGATGGCAAACCGCTCGTGGAAATCAAGGGCATCGGCCCCTCCACCCCGCGCGCCAAGCAGGGCACCGCGGCGCTGGAACCGGGCGCTCACAAGCTGCGCGTCGAGTATTTCCAGCTCAAAGGGAAGAAGGAAATCCACGTCGGCTGGCGCAAATCCGGCGTGAATTTCTGGCAGTGGCTCTCCGACGAGGAGGTCTCCGGCGGAAAGACCTGGCCGGAAATCATGCTCAAGCCTGAAGCCGGCCGTGCGGTGATTTATCGGAACTTCATTTCCAAAACCACCCCGCGCGCGATCGGCGTCGGCTTCCCCGGCGGCATCAATCTGGCCTACTCCGGCGACGATCTCGCGCCGGAACTCGTCTGGACCGGGAATTTCATCGACGCCGGCCACCATTGGACCGACCGCGGCATTGGCAACGAGCCGCCCGCCGGCAAGCGCGTCGTCAAGCTCACCAGCGGCCCCGTTTTCCCCGAGGGCGCCACCGCCCATGGCTACATCCTGGATGCCGCGGGAAATCCCACCTTTTCCACCACCATCGGCAGTCTGCGCGTGCTGGATTCCTACCACCCCGCCCCGCCGGATTCGCTCGTCCGTCTCGTCAAGGTTGGCGGATCCGCTAGTTCCGCCGCTGTCATGAAGCTCGCCGACAAGGCCACGGCCGGTGGCGCGCCCGGCACCTACCAAGTCGCCGGCGGCATGGAAATCCTCGCCCCCGCCGCCCGCCTTGCCGATGGGGCGCTGGTCCTCCCGCTCGCGCCGGATTCCTCCACGGAAATCCGCTACATTTGGAAATGAATCCCACCCCGACCGCCACCGCCATGCGCCACGCTCTTCCGCTCCTGTTCGCCGCCGCCGGCCTCGCCCGCGCCGCCTCCCAAGACGATTTCTACCTCCGCCAGGAAATCCCGCTGCCCGCCAACGAGGTCATGGAAATTGGCTCCATCGCTCTCATGCCCGACCACAAGGTCGCCGTTTCCACCCGCCGCGGCGACATCTGGATCTGCACCGGCGCTTACGGGGACGATTTGTCCAAGGTAACCTGGAGCAAATTCGCCGAAGGCCTGCACGAGCCGCTCGGCATGTTTTGGAAAGACGGCTCGCTCACCCTGACGCAGCGCCCGGAAGTCACCCGCATCACGGACCGGGATGGCGACGGCACCGCCGATTCCTTCGAAACCATCTGCAACAAGTGGGGCAGCGCGGGCAATTACCACGAATACGCCTGGGGCACCCCGCCGGACAAGAACGGCGATATCTGGGTGGCCCTCTGCCTCACCGGCTCCGCCAGCGCCGGCTCGGACTGGCGCGGCTGGTGCATGCGCGTCACGCCGGACGGGAAAATGATTCCCACTTGCTCCGGCCTGCGCTCCCCCGGCGGCATCGGCTTCAATGCCGCGGGCGATACGTTCATGACGGACAATCAGGGACTTTGGAACGGCTCGTCCTCGCTGAAATGGCTCAAGTCCGGCTCGTTCCAGGGCAATCCCAGCGGCAACAAATACCACAAGCTCGCCGACCTGCCCGCGCCGCCCGAACCCGCCGATCCGTCACGCGTCCTGGCCGAGCGGCTCAAGCACCCGGAATTCATTCCGCCCGCCGTCATCCTGCCCCACGGCCAGGTCGGCCACTCGCCGACGGGATTTGCCTGCGACGAGAGCGCCGGGAAATTCGGCCCGTGGAAGGACCAGCTCTACGTCGGCGAGCAGACGTATTCGCAAATCCAGCGCATCTGCCTGGAGAAGGTGAATGGCCTCTATCAGGGTGCGGTTTTCCTGATGCTGGACGGCTTCGAGGCCGGCCTCATCCCGGTGGTTCTGGATCAGCAGGAAGGCGTCCTCTTCACCGGCGGCTCGAATCGCGGCTGGGCCTCGCGGGGCAGCAAGCCTTTCACCTTCGAGCGCGTGAAATGGACCGGCAAGACCCCTTTCGAAGTTCTCACCATGCATGCCGAGCACGACGGATTCACCGTGAATTTCACCGAATCCGTCGATCCCGCCACTGCCGGAAATCCGGCCAGCTACTCCATGGACGCCTGGACCTACATCCTCCAGCACAGCTATGGCAGCCCGGAAGTGGATCACGCCACGCCGGATATCTCCGAGGCGACCGTCTCCGCCGATGGCAAATCCGTCCGGCTCACCATCTCCGGCCTCGTTCGCGGCCACGTCCACCATCTGGATTCCAAAGGCGTCCGCTCCGCGAAGGGCCAGCCGCTCTGGCACCCGGACGCATGGTACACGCTGAACGAAATCCCGGAATAACGCCTCGGGCGCGGGCAGTTCAGTTCGTCGAGCCGATTGTCCCCGGCCAGTATTTGTCGATGAAGGCTTTCCCCGTCAGCTTGGCGGGAACCCTTTCGATGTGACCGTCGGCGAAAAGCACCTGTTGCTCCGAACCCACCTTGTCCGTCGGGCCGCCTTGGTCGTGGTACTCGTGGTTTCCACTGCCTAGGAAATTGGGGATGCTGGATTCCCCCGCGTACCAAGGCACGACCATGGCCGAGGTCTCCGGACTATTGAGAAAGGCGTATGGGATGCCCACATTCTTGGGACGGTCCTTCCAGCCCCGGAAACTGGTTCCATCGGACCAATTCGTCGTCCACGGCACGATCGCGAAGCTGCGCGGGTAATAGGCCGGGTTCCGCTTTTCCTTATCCTCGGGTGTCGTGAAAATTTTCGCGATGTCCGCGATTTGCGGGAACTGGGTGCGGGTCACTGGCTTTTTTCCTTTGAAATCGGCATCGACGCCCATTTGCGAAATGATCGCCGTATCCCAGGTGAGGTTCCCCAGTCGGTCGGGGAATTTGTTGTTGTCCGCCGTGTAGGAAAGCAGCGCGGCGCCGATCTGCCGGAGATTGTTGGTGGTTCTCGAGCGGTTCGCCGAGTCCCTCATCCGCCCGGCCACAGACAGCGTGATGACGGCCAGAACGACGATGATGGTGATGACGACCAGGATTTCGACCATGGTGAATCCGGGCCGGCGGTGATGAGACGTTTTCATTGAATTGGAAATGGGTTGGGTGGGTTTGCTGCGCCGGACTCTCCTGTCGGCACGATCCGGCAAATCTATCCGCAAGCCCCGGAAAAGGCAATCACCCGCGAGGGTGATTTGCCCGCGCGCCCACCCGCACCAGCTCCCTCGGGAGAGATTTTCCAGCCCCGCGTGGTTTTCCCGCCGCGCCCCGGAGATTGACGGTTCGGGGATCGCATGCATCATCCGCCCGCCGGGCGGAAGAGCCGCAGCGGCATTTCCATTACCAGAATGACCAATATCGCCATCAACGGATTCGGCCGCATCGGCCGCCTTGTCTTCCGTGCCCTCGTCGAACAAGGCCACCTCGGCTCGACCTTCAACGTCGTCGCCGTGGGTGACATCGTCCCCGCCGACAACCTCGCCTATTTGCTGAAATACGATTCCACGCAGGGCAAATTCGACGGCACCGTCTCCTCGAAGAAGTCCTCGGCGGACGTGGAAGAGGACGACATCATCGTCGTCAACGGCCATGAAATCAAAGTCGTCAGCGCCCGCAGCCCCGACGGCCTGCCGTGGAAAGAACTCGGCGTGGACGTCGTCATCGAGTCCACCGGCCTCTTCACCGACGCGGAAAAAGCCAAGGGCCACATCACCGCCGGCGCCAAGAAAGTAATCATTTCCGCCCCGGCCAAGGGCGAGGACGCGACCTTCGTCATCGGCGTGAACGACGACAAATACGATGCTTCCAAGCACAACATCATCTCCAACGCGAGCTGCACCACCAACTGCCTCGCCCCGCTCGTCCACGTTCTTCTCAAGGAAGGATTCGGCATCGAGGAAGGCCTGATGACCACCATCCACTCCTACACCGCCACGCAGAAAACCGTGGACGGCCCGTCGAAGAAGGATTGGAAGGGCGGACGCAGCGCCGCCATCAACATCATCCCGTCCACCACCGGCGCCGCGAAAGCTGTCGCGCTGGTCTGCCCGGAAGTGAAGGGCAAGCTCACCGGCATGTCGTTCCGCGTGCCGACTCCGACGGTCTCGGTGGTTGATCTCACCGTGAAAACCACCAAGGAAACCTCCCTCAAGGAAATCACGGCGGCGCTCCAAAAGGCCTCCGAGACCTACCTCAAGGGCATCCTCGGCGTGACCTCGGACGAAGTGGTCTCCACCGATTTCATCCACGACAAGCGCTCGTCGATCTTCGACGCCGGCTCGTCGATCGAGCTGAACTCGAAGTTCTTCAAGCTCGTCGCTTGGTATGACAACGAGTGGGGCTACTCGAACCGCGTCATCGACCTCCTCGACGACGTGGTGAAAAAGGGAATCTGATTTCCCCGCCTCGTCCCGAAAGATTTACGAAACGGCGGTCCGCAAGGTCCGCCGTTTTTCGTGGCGAGGCCCGGCTGAACGGATCTCCCGCTCTCATCACCGAAAAACCCCCACAACCTCCATGAACCTCAGACCCGGATTGAAAATCGCATTTCGCATGCTCGCCACGCTCGGCCTTTGTTTGGCAGATACCTCCGCGGGCGGCGCTGAGCCCGTTCCTTATCCGAACTGCGTGAGGATCTTCGACGGCGTCACCTTCGACGGTTGGAGAGCGGATCCATCGACATGGAGCATCGTCGATGGGGCGATGCGCGGAAAGGCCTGCAGCTCGCGGCTCGCCTATACCGAGAAAGATTACGGCAGTTTCCGCATCATTTTCACTTCGCGGATGGATCCGGCCAATGGGGATCATCTCGGTTTCATGTTCTGGGGGGACCGCCCCGGCGATCCGGCCAAGCCCGGGACCGATGGCGCGGGCTGGCTCCAGTTCGCTCCTCCGATCGGCTGGATGTGGGACTACCACCCGCCGAAGGGCCGGACGCCGAAGTTTCAGACGATGGCCAAGGGTTCCAAAGACTTCGCGAAATGGAGCACGACGGAGATCCTGTGCGACTTGGAAAAAGGCACCATGCGCGCGGCGGTCGATGGGGTCGAACTCGCGCGCTATGCCCACCCGTTTCCCACCGAGCGGAAGGACCCGGAAACGCGAATCCTCGCGGGGCCCCTCGCGATGATGCGCCACGGCGGCGGCACTTCGTTCTACAAGGACATTTATCTGGAGGAGAACCCGAAAGGCGATTCGCTCCTCACAGTTGCGCCTGCGGTGAAATCCCCGCCGGAAAAAGGCAAATTGGAGCCCCGGGGTTTGCCTTGAAGCGGGCCGGCGGCTAACCGCGCTCCGGGAACTCGGCTTTCCACCGCACGAGCGCGGACCGGATTTCCGCCGCCTGGCGCGTCGGGCTCAGTTCCCAGACGAGCGGGCAGTCCGCGGGGAAAAACGGCAGCAATTCGGCGTAGTTCAAGGTGCCGGAGTAGGGGACGCGGTGGTCGCGGGCGGGCCATTGGACATCGTGGACATGGCCGCCGATGAGCCGGGGCGCGATTTTTTCCAGCCACTCGACGTGGTCCAGCAAGCCGAGATTGTGCTTGAGCTGGACGTGGCCGAAATCGTGCCAGTAGCCAACCGAAGGCGAGTCCGCGAACCGGTCCTGCAGGGCGATCATTTCCCGCTCGGTCGGCATGTCCTCGAAGCGCGACCGCGACTCGACGGCCAGCTTCACGCCGTTCTTTTCCGCCCGCTCCGCGATTTTTTCCAGCGCATCGCAGGCCCGGTGGAAATACAGCGGGCCGATTTTCTCCCGCTTTTTCACGAACGCGATTTTCGCCTTCGTATATGCCGCCGTGTGCTGGCCGCCTTCGGAAACGGTGGTCGTCAGCGCCTTGGTGAATTTCTTCGGATTCAGCGGCACGGAACCCATGTGGAGCACCAGATAGCGGGCCTTGAACTCCGCCGCGAGGTCGAGCGTGCGGTAGGTCATGTCCATCGCCCGCTGGCGGTCGAAGGGCCGGTGCGAGGTGAATTCGTAGGCGTCCGGCGCATCGATCATCACCTCGACGGGCGAGGGGAAAAAGTTGTGGACGCCGGAGCAGGTGAAGATGCCGCGCTCATACGCCTGCTTGATTCCAGGCAATTTCGCGATCGTCATGCCGTGGGAGAGTTCGATGTTCGTGAACCCGAGATCGACGATTTCCTCGATCATTTTTTCGCCGTTGGTGTGGCGGCCGTTGTTCCAGCAGGTGGAGAAAGCGAGCATGCGGGGGCGGTGTAGGGGATTTCCGGCGTGGCGCGAAAGGTAATTTGTCCGGACGCGCGCCCTCCAAGTTGCAAGGCCCGGAACACTCGTTAGCTTTCAAAAAAATCACCACCATGGGACTCGAAAAAAGCACTCAGAAACTCCAGGAAGCCCTTCACTCCGCCCAGAGCATCGCTTCGAAATCCTCGCACGCGGAGTTCAAAAGCCTGCACGTCCTGCTCGCGCTGCTCCAGCAGGAAGGCGGCATCGCCACGCCGATTTTGCAAAAAGCCGGCGTGGATATTTCAAAATTAAAGCTCGATACCGCCGCCGCCCTGTCCCGCGAACCGAGCGTGCAAGGCGCGTCCACCCAGCCGCAAATCAGCGTCGGCCTGCGCGCCACCTTGGATGCCGCGGACGATGCGCGCGAGAAGCTCGGCGATGACTATCTGAGCGTGGAACATTTCCTCCTCGGCTCGATGAAAGGCGATTCGCCCGCCGGGAAAGTCCTTAAGGACGCCGGCCTGACCGAGGCGAAAGCGAAGGAAGCGATCAACAGCGTGCGCGGTTCGCAGAAAGTCACCGACGAGAATCCGGAGGGGAAATATCAGACGCTGGAAAAATACGGGACCGATCTCCCATGATGTAACTCTCGCATCGTCGCAGAAGTTGGGTTCTCGCTTCGTCGCACAAGAATGCCGAAATGGTAACTTCCTATTTTCCGGCGGTTAGTGCATCGTCCGAATCGCCGCGTCGGTTGACAAGGCAACAATTCGAAAAATTAAAAATATGAAAAATAAAAAAGTCACGTTCCTGTTCGCCAGCCTGCTGCTCGGGGGGGGGGGGTATTGGATTGCCCAGGAACGATCAACCGTTTCTGACGTCGGCAGACAAACGGCGCAACCCCGTTTGACCAAGGTCGCACGAAAGCGGGGAACGCAAACAATAACCTTCAATAGGAAACAGGCTCCACCTTCCACTGAACCTGTGAGCATTGGTGAAGCGAGGATGGCAACTGCGTATATCGATGTCGCTTGGACGCAGAAATATCCCTTGGCCGCAGCGAATTTGACAGCGGATTTCGATGGTGATGGAATCACCAACCAGCAGGCAATGATGCTCGATCTAGAGCCCGGAGGCTCCAATGTTGGATTTCCCGAAATCAAGACAATTACCGGTGAAATCAACACACCCAACCGAGAGGATATTGAGAGAAATCTCCGCGAACTTTCGGTACAAGAATTCAAGCGATCGGCAGCGCAGCGAGAAGCGATGCTGAAGCGCGCTGCGCAACTCGGGATTCCTGTTGGCATTCCAAGTTCCTCTGGCGGCGGCGCGACGCTAACGAATATCGCGGATGATGGTCAGCCGGCCTACGTGGCGCCAACCAACGTTGCGGCAGCTGATACAATCGGAGTGGATGAGCTGTGGCCCTCTGGCTCCGTTACCGCAATCGCTCCATGGCCGACTGGAAGCACAGGATTGAATCTTGACGGCTCAGGTATCACATTCGGAATTTGGGAGGCATTCGAATTCAATCAGAATACCAAGACACTCAACGCATCGGTCGAAGACACTCATGACCAGTTCGATAGCGGGCGCATTCAACAGTTTGATGCGAATCCCACAGGATACAGTTCGCACGCAACAAGTGTGGCAGGAACTCTCGCTTCGGCCGGACTCGATTACGTGAATGGCGGTATAAATATAGGCAATTTATCTCGCGGCGCGGCATACGCCGGAACTGTGGATGCTTATGACATCACCGATATAGCGGGTGAATTTGACGTGGAGGCGTCCGTGGGTCTCGCTTTCGCCAACAACTCATTTGGCACAGTTTGTGGGTGGCAAAATTTCGGAACCGTAGCTTCGCCAAGTTGGGTTTGGTATGGCTTGCAAAACTCCGTGACGGAGGACTGGAAGTTCGGAGCTTATGCAGGAGTGAATGGCGGCATAGCACCGCGGGAATTGGACTCGCGATGCAGTGCCGCACCTTATACCCTAATGACATTTGCAGCTGGAAACGACAGGAATGACGGTCCTGGCCAATCTGTTACGTATACCTATCCCGGAAACCCTAACCCGCAAACGGCAGCCCGGGACTGGAATGACGGTGATGATGGCGGATACGACAGCATGCCTTACAACGGGTGCGCCAAAAATGTGCTCACCGTCGGTGCGGTGGAAGATATAGCGGGTGGCTATTCCGGAACCGGAAGTGTTGTCTCGGCTAATTTTGTTGAAGGCGGCTCAGTCTATGGACCTACCGATGATGGCCGTATCAAACCCGAAGTAGTAGCGTGCGGAGTGAGAAATCCTACAGGTCCTCGAAATCCCGGGGGCTTTGTCGGACTGCTTACTCCTTGGTGGGATGCCTTCGCTCCCACCGCAACGAACTATTACGCCATCCAGCAGGGAACAAGCTTTGCTGCACCTTCTGTCACCGGCGCGATTGGACTGGTCCTGCAACGGCGGAATCAGGTCCGTCCCGGTTGGTTTACAAATGGAGTTTTGGATTTTCCAGTTCGTAGTTCCTCATGGCGGGCGCTTGCAGTCCACACAGCGAATGAAGCCGGAATTTCACCGGGGCCAGATTATAAGTTCGGATACGGCCTGTTGAACGCTGTCGGAATGGTTGATCTGGTCGCTTCTGACGCGACTTCGGGCGTGAATCCTGGTGCCTTGGGTCCCAAACCTTATTTTAAAGAAGTTTTGCTCAAAGATACGAAAGTTATTCAATTTAAAGCGCATGCTACGAGCACAAGCACACCGTTAAAGGTGACATTGGCGTGGAACGATCCTGCGGGCCTGGCCGTATTGAACAATAGCTTGGACAATTCCGCGTCACGACTGATCCAAGATCTGGATTTACGCGTCTATCCCCCCGGCACGACCGTGTTCGATCCAGCTTCCGCCATTGCTGTGAAGCCTTGGGTTCTGAATCCTGATTTTGTTGGTAAGTCAGCCGCCGTTCGCGGCGCGGCGGCCACCAAGGCCGACGATTCTCGCAATAATCTGGAACAGGTTGTAATTGAGAATCCCGTTACTACAGGAGATTACATTGTTCGAGTCACTCACAAAGGCACGTTGGTGGGAGGATCCCAGTGGGCATCGATCATGATCTCTGGAAATACCATACCAGCGGTTGATTTTCGAGTCACCAGCTTCGTTCGCCAGCCCAATGGTGATTTTGTAATCACTTGGAATGCTGTGGTAGGAGAAATGACTAAAGTCCAGACGTCTTCAATGCCCTTCATGGGGTATGTGGATTCGACAGGCTTTATTTCGGCGAATCTGGAATCTATGAGCGAATTGGTCACACCCAACGGATCGTCACAATTCTACCGTCTTGCCAGGTCTTACTGATTTCGAATCATCAGACTGAACTTTCAATGAAAGCTACAATCGTTTATTTGCTACTTGGCTCATTGTCCCTATCGGCTGGCGCCGCGGTCATAATAACCCGCCTCAACCCGCCGGTTGATGCCGGAAGTTTCGCGGAACCGGAAAACCTCTACGTGGATTTCAATCACGACGGAATTTCGGAGCTGCTGCTTTACAGCGCTCAGGGGAGCTTCAATAGTTACTTCTTCACCGGAAATCGGATTGTCGTCCGCTCGAGTCCTCCGCCCAACATCGGAGGGCCGAATGCCAATCTCTCGTTCGGCACAGAGATTGGGGTCGATATTAGCGATCCCGCAAGGAATTGGTTTATTGGGAGCTACATCAGCGCAACCGATCCCGGAAGTCGGCCCTATGGCGATCGGGAATCGGTTGCGATCATTGAAGTCACTTCAGGCTCGCCGGGTCCGCCCGCAATCGAAGGAGACATCGTCAATCAAGAAGGGGTGATGGGTTTCGAATTCAAAATTGGCGACGACACTCATTATGGTTATATCCACTATAACTTCACCTCTACCAACGGGACCGGGTTCAGTGGGTCTAGGGGGACAATTCTTGGCTGGGCGTATGAGGACATACCTGGGAAATCCATTATAGCCGCTCCAATTCCGGAGCCGTCGTCATGGGTTTTGATAGCATTGACCGCAAGCGCTGGTGCGTTTTTACGACGTAGGAGATGTTAAGAAGGAAGTTTCCAAGTTCATGACGATTTTCCCGGTGGGTGCCAGTTGGTGCCTGCCGGGGATTTTTTATTCATGTGCTATCGATTCATTACGAATGACCGGGTGTCGATCCTTGGGTCTCAAGATTCAAAACTGTTAGCGTTTGGCGTGTGGAATGGATTCGGATCATGCCTCGCGGATTTCAGTTGCGCACCGACATTCCGAGAAAGACTTGCCGCTCCCCGGACGGCGGGGCGGACCTGTGACGGGACGGAAAAATCCCGGCAGGCATGTTGCAACGTGAGGCTTCTTGATTAAGATGTTGCGAACCCTTTTCCACGCACACCATGGGACTCGAAAAAAGCACACAGAAACTCCAGGAAGCTCTTCACTCCGCGCAGAGCATCGCTTCGAAATCCTCACACGCGGAGTTCAAAAGCCTGCACGTCCTGCTCGCGCTGCTCCAGCAGGAGGGCGGCATTGCCACCCCGATTTTACAAAAAGCCGGCGTCGATATTTCCAAGCTGAAGCTCGATTCCGCCGCCGCCCTCGCCCGCGAACCGAGTGTCCAGGGCGCGACCACCCAGCCGCAAATCAGCGTCGGCCTGCGCGCCACGCTGGATGCTGCGGATGAAGCCCGCGAGAAGCTCGGCGACGATTATTTGAGCGTGGAGCATTTCCTCCTCGGAGCGATGAACGGCGATTCGCCCGCCGGAAAGGTCCTCAAGGACGCCGGCCTCACCGAAGCGAAGGCGAAGGAAGCGATCAACAGCGTGCGCGGTTCGCAGAAGGTCGTGGACGATAACCCGGAAGGGAAATATCAGACCTTGGAGAAATACGGCACTGACCTCACGGCCCGCGCACGGGAGAACAAGATCGACCCGGTCATCGGCCGCGACCACGAAATCCGGCGGGTGATGCAAGTGCTTTCCCGGCGGACGAAAAACAACCCGGTGCTCATCGGCGAGCCGGGGGTTGGCAAGACGGCGATCGTCGAAGGGCTGGCCCGGCGGATCGTTTCCGGCGACGTGCCGGACTCGATGAAGGACAAGAAAGTCATCGCCATGGACATCGGTGGGATGCTCGCCGGGGCGAAATTCCGGGGGGAATTCGAGGAGCGGCTCAAAGCGTTTCTCAAGGAGGTGACCGACTCGGACGGGAAGATCATCTTGTTCATCGACGAGCTGCACACCATCGTCGGCGCCGGTGCGAGCGCGGGCGCGGTGGACGCGTCCAACTTGCTCAAGCCCCAGCTCGCCCGCGGCGAACTCCGCACCATCGGCGCCACCACGCTCGACGAATATAGGAAATATATCGAAAAAGACGCCGCGCTGGAGCGCCGATTCCAGCCGGTCACGGTCGGCGAGCCGTCGGTCGAGGATGCCATCGCGATTTTGCGCGGGCTGAAGGAACGCTACGAGGTCCACCACGGCGTGCGCATTCAGGACGGCGCGCTGGTGGCCGCGGCCACGCTTTCCGATCGTTACATTTCCGGCCGTTTCCTACCCGACAAGGCGGTCGATCTGATGGACGAGGCGGCGTCGCGGCTGAAGATCGAATTGGATTCCATGCCGACCGAGATCGACGTGCTGGAGCGCCAGATTTTGCAGTTGGAAATGGAGAAGAAGGCGCTCGAAAAAGAAACCGACAAGGCGTCCGTCGTCCGGCTGGAAAAGGTCAGGGAAGAGCAGGCGAACCTCCGCGAGGAATCCGCCGGACTGATGGCCCAGTGGCGTAACGAAAAGGCGGTCATCGACCAAGTCCGCGCCGCGCAGGGGAAAATCGAGACGCTCAAAGGCGAGGCTGAGCGTGCCCAGCGGATCGGCGACCTGACGCGCGCGTCGCAGATCACTTACGGCGATTTGCCGGAAGCGAACGGCGAGCTGGAGGCCGCGAACGACGAGCTGAAATCCCTGCAAACGCAAGGCGCGCTGCTCAAGGAGGAGGTCACCGAGGAGGACATCGCCCGCGTCGTTTCCTCGTGGACAGGCATCCCGGTAAGCCGCCTCCAAGAAGGCGAGCGGCAGAAACTCGTCACCATGGCTGACCGCCTCGGCGACCGCGTGGTCGGCCAGAAAAAGGCGATCAAGGCCGTCACCGGCGCCGTCCGCCGCGCCCGCGCCGGCTTGCAGGACGAGAACCGGCCGATCGGCTCGTTCATTTTCCTCGGCCCCACCGGTGTCGGGAAAACTGAGCTATCGAAGGCGCTCGCCGAATTCCTTTTCGACGACGAGAACGCGATGGTCCGGATCGACATGTCGGAATACATGGAAAAACACAGCGTCGCCCGGCTCATCGGCGCGCCTCCCGGCTACGTGGGTTACGAAGAGGGCGGCCAGCTCAGCGAGCGCGTCCGGCGGAAGCCATATTGCGTGGTGCTTTTCGACGAAATCGAGAAAGCGCACCCGGATGTTTTCAACGTCCTCCTGCAAGTCCTCGACGACGGCCGCATTACCGATGGACAGGGCCGCACCGTGGATTTCCGCAACACGGTCCTCATCATGACCTCGAACATCGGTTCGCAGTTCATCCTCCACGAGGAAAATGCCGAACAGCGCGAGGCCAAAGTCATGGAAGCGCTGCGCGGCCATTTCCGCCCCGAGTTCCTCAATCGCATCGATGAAATCATCATCTTCGACCGGCTAGAGCGGGATGAAATCGGCACCATCGTCGAGCTCCAGCTCGCCCGGGTCCGCCAGCGCCTCGCCAAACAAGGCCTCGCCCTCGCGCTCTCGGAGGAGACGAAGGAATACATCGCCGACAAAGGCTACGACCCGATCTACGGCGCGCGCCCGTTGAAACGCGTCATCCAACACGCTCTGCTCGACCCGCTCAGCCTCGACGTTCTCGACGGCAAGTTCGTCGATGGCGACGTGATTCAAGCCGGCCTGGACGACGGCGCGATCGTCTTCCACAAAGCGGATTGAAGCGCCGCGAAGGTCAGCCGCGACGACGGAGCAGCCAGAGCATGCCGGCGGTGCCCAAGATCATGGCGAGCGCCACGGATGGTTCCGGCACCGGAGTCTTCGTCGCCACCACTGATTTCGGGGCCACATCCGTTACATCTGGCGGGAAATCCGCCGTTTGAGCCGCACACGGTCCCGCGAGACAAAGCGCGAGCAGGGCAATTCTGTGGGATTTCATCGAGGCGGCGGGGGGGACGTTGGGGGGAGGCAAACATCCATCCCGCTGAGGGTCAATCTAACTTCGGGGACGAGCCGGACTCACGGCGGCGCGAGGAGAGTGAACGGCCAGGCGGGGACATTGCGCGAAATCCAAAAGGCGAAGACGAGAATGACGAGCGCCCAAGCGCCGCGCCGGCCTGCATTCAGGCGGAAGGGCGGCGGGCGGTGGCGCACCCAGCCGGCGGTTTCCAAGCCGACGCCGACGCTGGCGAGGGGAAGCAGGATCATGCCGACGGGATTGTAGCGGAAGGCCCTGCCGATTTCCCCGTGCAGGCAGGCGCTGGCGGCGCGGGTCATGCCGCAGCCCGGGCAATCGAGTCCCGTCAGATCGTGGAAAATGCAGCCGGGCAGCCACGGCAGGCCATCGGGTCCGTGCCGGAACAATTCGAAAGCGCCTCCCGCCAGTGCCAACAGGACGAGGGCGACGACCGCGGCTCGTTTAAAATCCACCGGGGTGGGGAGCTGCGGCCGCTCCGACAAAGGCGAAGACGCCAACGATTGCGTTGAACACAAGTCCCGCGATGAGGGCGATGAGGCACCACATTTTCGCACTGGAGGAGGCGGCCATGGCGCCGGCGATGTCGCCGCGGAGGCGCAGGCTTTCGACCCTCGCAGCGTAGACGATCGCGGGAATCCCCAGCGGCAGGCAGCAAAGAATCGTGACGACGATCGATTGCCAAAGGTAGGTGGGAATCGGCACTCCGTGAACGGCCACCGGCGCGAAATCACGGTTGGCGGGCGGGGCGTAGGGGGAGGGTGGCGGATTTCCCGCGGCGGGCCTGTCCAGCGAGGTGGCGGCGGGGCGGGCGAGTTCCGGGACATTTCCGGCGGGCAGCCAGTCGCCCATGCCCTCGCGCCAGACGAGATCGGCGGGGGTGACCTCACCAGTGGCGAGTTTGGCCTGGAGCTCGCTTTCCTCGACGGGGCCGAGCTGGGTGTTGTTTTTGGAGTAATACCATTTCATGGCGGACGACGGTTAGCAGTTCAGCGGTGGGAGGCCATCGCGAAATACACGCGGAGAATCCAGAACAAGGTGAGCGCGAGAAACAGGTAGCCGAGAACCAGCCCGGCGATCGCCAGCCCGCGACCGCCCATCGGGTAGGGCGCGCGGTCGATCTGGCCCAGCGCGAGGTGGCCGGTGATGACGGCGGCAATGCCGAGAAGGGGCGCGCATAAAATCCCGAGCGCGCCGCAGACGAGGCTGGCGATGGCCAGGCCGCTGGTCTGCGGACCGTACATCGGGTAGCTGGGGACGGGCACGGTGTTTAGGTAGATGCCGCCGCCGGCCTGGATTTCCCGCAGGGTCAGCCAAGCGGGCATGCCCTCGCGCCAGAGCATCGTCTCGGGAGTGACCGCACCGTTGGAAATCAAAACGTGCAGCTCGTGCTCGGCGATCGGGCCGGCGTGGACGCCATTCTGTCCGTAGAACCACTGAACCATTGCGGGTGAACCATTCCGGGCCGGGGCGGCGGTGGCAATTCTCAAAAACAGTTGCCTCGCAAGTCCGCGCCGGTAGCGTCGCAGGACCATGATCGTCGCTCCGAAAATCCGAGGTTTCATCTGCACCACCGCCCATCCGGAAGGGTGCGGGCGGCACGTCGCCAGCCAGATCGAGGTGGTGCGGAGCCGGGGGCCGATCGACGGCGGGCCGAAGAAGGCGCTCGTGATCGGCGCGTCCACGGGCTACGGGCTGTCCTCGCGGATCGCGGCGGCGTTCGGCTCGGATGCGGCGACGATCGGCGTGTTCTTCGAGAAACCGGGCGAGGAAGGGCGCTGCGGGACCGCCGGTTGGTACAATACCGTGGCCTTCGAGACGCAGGCCGCGTCGGCGGGTTTGTACGCGCGCTCTTTCAATGGCGACGCGTTTTCGGACGAGGTGAAGGCCGAGGTCATCGCGGCCATCAAGGCGGACCTGGGCCAGGTGGATCTGGTCGTTTATAGCCTCGCCTCGCCGCGCCGGACGGATCCGAAATCCGGGGAGGTTTACAAATCCGTGCTCAAGCCGATCGGCGAAAGTTACACGGCGAAAAATCTGAACACGACCACCGGCGTGGTGAATGAAATCACCATCGAGCCAGCCGCCGGCGACGATGTGGAGCAAACCGTCGCGGTGATGGGCGGCGAGGATTGGCAGCTCTGGATGGACGCGCTGCTGGAGGCCGGCGTGCTCGCCGAAGGCGTGCGGACGGTGGCGTATTCCTACATCGGCCCGGAAGTGACGTGGCCGATTTACAAAAATGGCACGATCGGCCGGGCGAAGGAGGACTTGGAGCGCGTCCAGCGGGAACTCGATGTCAAACTCGCGCCGCTGCATGGCAAGGCGTGGGTCTCGGTGAACAAGGCGCTGGTCACCCAGGCCAGCTCGGCGATTCCGGTGGTGCCGCTGTATATCTCCCTGCTTTACAAGGAAATGAAGGAGGCGGGCACGCACGAGGACACCATCGAGCAGATGGACCGGCTGTTCCGCGACCGCATGTATGGCGACCCGCAACCGGACGAAGCCGGACGGCTGCGCGTGGACGATTGGGAAATGAAGCCGGAAATTCAGAAGGCCGTCGCGCGCCGCTGGGCGGAGGTCGATACGGACAACCTCAAGGACCTCGCGGATTTCGCAGGCTACCAGTCCAGCTTCCTGCGCCTCTTCGGCTTCGGCCTCGACGGTGTGGACTACGAGGAGGAAACCGATCCCGCCGTGTGCGTGCCGTCACTGGCGAAATAGCGGCGACAGGGGCCGGGTGGAGTTATCTCTTGGTCACGCGGAAATCGTTGGCGGTGAGATCCGTCTTGGGATTGAGGTTCCGCGCCGAACCGTCGCCGAAGAGGACGTTGGTGCTGCCGTTCCGCCAGCGATAGATCCGGTTGCTGTCGGGCACCGCCTGCGCGTTGAGCCACCAAGCGGTTCCATCGGCGAAAAAGACGGTGCGGGCCGGGTCGTCCAGTTTGGAGAACGGGACGGAATACCCCCTCGCGAAGTTGGGATCTTTCGAATCTTCGCTGAAGGGCAGGCCGACCGCTCCGCCGTTGACCGTGTAGTTCCAGCGAAGCGGCACGTTCTGGTCGGGGATCTTGGTGGAGACGTCACCAAAATAGCCGTCGGGCTGCTCGGGTGACATGGGCGCGTTTTTGCTGCCGGGCCGGAGGAAAATATCGGCTTGGGGAACGTACGGATAAAGCCGGGTGGGCCAGAACGACCCGCCGAAGCGGGAGAGCGGCAGGTAGTTGTTATTTTCCGCCGTGAACAGCGCCACCCCTACTCCGATCTGGCGGAGGTTGGAAAGGCTGGTTGCCTTGCGCGAAGCATCCATGACGGTGCGGTAGCCGAGAAATCCCAGCGATGCCAACACGACGATGATGGTGATGACGACGAGCATCTCCACGAGGGTGAAACCACGGGAGAGGGCGGTGCGGAGGCGGGATTGATTTGGGTTCATGAAAAAGGGAGCGTAGCGGAAATTGGGGATATCGCCACGGCGCGTTTACGGGAGGAGCGAAGGTAGTTTCGTGGGAATGTTGAAGCGGGCGCAAAAACGCCGCGGCGTCCGGAGACGCCGCGGCGCGGGAATTTGCGAATGCTTTTGTCAGGATTTCAAGGCACCTGGACGACCTTCAGGCGAGCGAAGCGCTTCGGCCCGGTGGTGGGGAGGGTGTAGGAAATCGTGGTGCTGGAATCCGGCGCGTTCTGGGTTACGGCGGCAGTCCACGGGTCGGTCAGCCCGAGATCGGTGGAGGTCTCGATGACGTAGTTCACATCGCCGCCGGCGATGGCGGCGGAGCCCTTGGTGAAGGTGAGCGTGCCGTTGACGAAGGTGCCGGGAGGGACGCTTGATTTCGTGGGATCGAGGCCGAGGGCGTATTCGACGAGGTTGGCAAGGCCGTCCTTGTCGAAATCCCCCGTGGCGGGTTCGCCGGGGATGCCGTTGGTGTTGGCGTAGGCTGTGTAACCGCCGGTAGCCGGCGTGACGACCTGCAACTTGCCGGTGCCGGTGATGAGGCCGCCGGAGTTGGTGGAATCGTAAATCCCATCGGGTTCCACCGTTCCATCAAGGGTCAGCGAGCCGACCACGTCGGTAGCGGAATGGGTGAGATTGAGGACGCCGTTCGGGCCGATGCTGACGGCGTTCGTGTCGCTCAAAGTGGCGGTGGCGATGCTGAGGACGCCGCCGTCCACGATGGTGTAACCGGGGTTGGTAATCGGTCCTTCGAGGGTCCAAGTGCCGCCGTCGAGCTTGTTGATGCCGTTCAAAGCGGGATCGCCAAGCGCGAGCGTGACAGCGCCGGCGATTCTACCGTTGCCCTCGCCGAACAGGTTCAGGGTGCGGCCGTTGAAATTGCCGGTGAGATTCAGCGTGCCGGCATCCGAGCGGAAGGTAACGCGATTGCCGCCACCGCCGGAAGAGAGGTTGGCGGTGATGGTGTTATTGCCGCTGATGTTGACGATGTTTGGCGCGTCGTTGTTGCGGGAGGTGAAGGTGGGAAACGGGTTCGCGAGGGTGATGCCGCCGGCGATTTCCAAGCTGGATTGGTCGTTAGTCCCGCCGCCGCCGATGGTGATGGGGCCGATGCCGAGGGCGTCGGGATTCGTGACGCGAAGGGGATTGGGCGATCCTTGGCTGGCGTTGATGTTGGTGCCTCCGGCGTAGGTGTTGGGATGGTCGAGCAACAGGACGCCGGCGCCGGTTTTAGCGAGCTTGGAAGCGTCGATGCCGCTGATCGTGCCCGAGAGCAGGGCATCGATTTCGGCGGCACCATTGCCAACGCTGACGGTGCGCGTGGCACCGTTGAGGTCGATGTTATTGGTCCAAGTCAGGGTGTTTGTGGCAGTTGCGGTGGCGAGACCGACGGTGCCTTCGATGCCGTTCATACCCCAAACCACATCCGCGGGAGTGGTGCCGCCGGGGGTGGTGACGAGGGTGAACTTCCGGTCCGCGCCAACCGCGGAAAGGCTGCCGCCACCGCCATTGAAGCGGATGCCGCCCCCGCCGTCGGCATTTGAGCCGGCCGCGTAGGCCCGGGTGAGATCGCCAAAGGCCAGCTCGAGCGTGCCCCCGGCACCTTCAAAGCGGACAAAGGCATTGACGCCAAGAGCGTTGGCGGAGGCGAGATTCACGATCCCGCCCGTCAGGCCCAGCAGGATCGACCCGCTCATGCCGCTGTTGTCGCCGGACAGGGTGAGTTTGCTGGAGGTGCCGGCGTTGATTACAATCGCGGTGGGTTTGCCCGCATCCACGACACTGCCGGCGAACTCCGAGGTTCCGTTGTAGCGGATTGTTCCCAAGAGGGTGCCAGTGCCGGAAATCTGAAAGTAGCTGCCGCCCGCGGAGGGGGCTTCGCTGACATCGAGCGTGCCGTTGAGGGCAATCGGTGTGATTCCCGGCTTGGCGATCCGCGTCCCAGGAGTGATGAGCTTGGCGCCGGCGTCAATGGTCACGCTGTCCGAAATGACGTTCGAGCCAGCCAATGTGACGGTGCCGGCGGCAACGTGGGTCAGGGCGGCGGTGCGATCGCCGTCCACGGTTACGGTGTAAGCGGAGGCGGCGGTGAAATTGGCGGAATCCCCGGCGGTCCAGATTTGATTGGGCGTGCCGCCGGCGGTGGTGGCCCAGTTGGGTGTGGTGACGTCCCAGACGTTATCGAGCGGGGCGGGATTCCAGAAGAGATCGGCGGCGGACGCCGGGCCGGCAATGGCGGCGGTAGCGGCTAGGACAAGCGGAAGAAGGCGGTTGGTGGATTTTGATTTCATGATTTTATAGGGTTGGGTTCATTTCTGGGTTTGGGATTTGAAGTTGGATTTCAAGCGCGGCGGCGGCGGAGCAGGGCGAGCAGGCCGATGGCACCGAGCATGGCGGCGGCAGGTTCGGGCACGGCGGTGAGGGTGACGAAGCTGGCGGCGCCGGCTTGATCGGGCGCGAAGTTCGTGCCGCCGGTGGTGTCGTTGTAGTTGAACAGCCACTGGTTGGCACCGATCGCAACGGTGGAATCGTCAGCAAGGGGACTTCCGTTGTAAGTGAAAAGCTGGGAGGCATCCCAACCGCCGGTATAGCTGAGAAGGGATAGCTTGGAGCCGGGCGCGGCGGTTCCGGGTGTGAGATCGGTCAGGGTGAGGGTGACGGTGCCGGCGAGGGTGAAAGCGCCGGAGGAGGCGACCAAATCCGCGTTGATCGCGGAGGAATCCAACTCGCCTTGGAAGGTGGAGCCGTCGGTGAAAGCGATGCTGCCGGTGGCGAGGCTTTCGATGCTGTTCCCCGGTGCGAGGATGCCGGCCACGCTGACATTTCCGCCGATTCCGCCGGAACCGCCGAGGGTGGCGCCGGTGGCGATGGTGACGGAGGTGTTCGCCAGGACGCCATTCACGATCAGGATGCCGGAGTTAACCGTCGTCCCGCCGCTGTAGGTGTGGCCGTTCCCGGTGAAGGTGGCGGTGCCGGCGCCGCTCATGGTGACGGAGGTGAGGGCCGAGGCGGAGCCGTCGGTGACCGAGCCGCTGAGCAGGAAATCACCCGCGCCGATGAGGTTGAAGGCGCGGGTTCCGCCGGCTTGGTTGGCGAGATTTCCCCCGAGTTCGAGCCTGCCGGCTTGGGAGCCGAGGAAATAGGTGCCGCCGGAGTTGTTGATGGTGACATTTCCGTTCCAGGCGTTGTT
>JBBSUD010000023.1:0-48768 GCA_038235225.1 Verrucomicrobiales bacterium | reverse complement strand
GTCGGCATCGTCCCGCCCGGAGTTCATCCTTCAGGTTGCTCTTCCGCGGCCGGGACGATGCAAAAGAGCAACCTGAAGGTTGAACTCCGGGCGGTCGGCCGCCGCGCCATTCCTACCGTTTTTGCAGCTTGGTCACGCGGCCGGTTTTGTTCCAATCCTGGACGTAAAGATTCCCGTTTTTGTCGGCGGCGATGCCGTGGGGGGCGGTGAAAATGCCGAGGTGCATGTCCTTGGGATCGACGCCGAAGTTGGCCCATTGGGATTGATCGGGATTGTCCCCGAGGAAGGCGACGGGCGCGCCGGATTTGTCCAGAATCGTGACGCGGCTCTCCAGCTCGGCAACGGCGAGATTTTCCCCGATGAAGCTGACGGAGCAGGGGCGGCGGAGCTGGCTGGCATGGACGCCGATCCAATTTCCCTCCAGGTCGAAATGGACGAGGCGGCGCTTCTCGCGATCGGCGATGAGGAGGCGCGGCTCGCCGAAGCGGGTGTCGATGGCGAGGCCGTGGGGGGTGTTGAACTGCTTCTCGTCCGGCCCCTTGCTGCCGAAGGATTTGAGCAGCTTGCCGGCCTTGTCGAACTTGTGGACGACGTTCGACCCGTATCCTATGGCGGCGAAAATCGCGCCGTCCGGGGCGATCGTGACGGCGGTCAGGCCCTTCCAGCCGCCGGGCACCTCGCCGGTTTCCGCGTTCGGGATTTCCAGCAGGAGCTTGCCCTCGGTATCGATCTTGCAGACGCGCTGGGGCGGCTTGTTGCCATTGAGCTGGGCGCCGTAGATCACGGTTTTCCCGTCCTCCTTGCGGATGGCCATGGCGTGAAACCCCCGGCATTCCGGGGCGATCGTCCGCAGGAATTTCCCGTCCGGCTGATAGACGAGAATGGAGAGTTCGGAATCCGTGGAGACATAAATGAGGCCGGTTTCCCCGTCGATGACGACGCCACCGTGCGTCGGGCCGATGATTTTCCCATCCGGCAGCTCGCCCCAGTGCGGGACAGCTTCGTATTGCCAGGCGCCGTTCCCGGTGCGGACGGCGGACTGCGGTTCCTGGCCCGGAGGCGTGCCGGGATCCGGGTGGGCGAGGGCGAGCGGAGCGGCGAGCAAGGACAGGAGGAGGAGGCGCATGGCGGGGAGTGAACCGGCCATTTTCCACGAACGCAAGGCGGCAGGAAGGCGGTTCCGTGGCGACCGAATTGCGCATTGCCAACCCGAGGGGCGGCTCCTAGGTTCCCGGCCCGGCGCGAGGGACCGACCCCGATCCCGCCCGCCTCCCGAAACCAAAAATATCACTGACGTGGGATTTGTGGATGCCATCAAACGCTGGCGGTTGGCCCGTCAGGGGCTTTCCTCCGGGAGGAAGCGCAGGGTCCACAGCGAAAATCCGGTCGTCTTGGCGCTGGAGGACAGCTTCTGGGTGAAGCTCGCGCTTTACGTGACCTTCGCCGTGACCTGCGCCGGACTGATTCTCCGCTCCTCGCCGGCCAACACGATTTCCTTCGACGCCGCGACCCCGGCGACGGACCCGTTCATGCGGGCGAATTACGGGTTCATCGTGGCCGTTATCGCGATCGTGATGTTCCAGACGATTCTCTCGGAATCCTGCCGCCGGAACAGCCGCGTGGTGCTGGTGCTGGGAGGAATCGCAGGGCATCTCATGATGCTGCGCGCCATCATGACGCTGGTGGACAACAGCTCGATTCCCGAGTTGTTCCGCTACTTCGCGGTGCCCTTCGCGCTCGCGCCGATGCTCCACGGCGTGCTGCTCGGAAGGGCGGTGGCCTCATTTTCCGCGATTTTCGTGACGCTCATCGGCTGCCTGCTCGTGCCTGAACAATCGGTCATCGAATACATGATTCTCAGTCTCGCTAGCGGGATGACGAGCGTGTTGCTGGCCTATCAGGTCCGCAAGCGCAGCCAGCTCCTCCGCGTGGGCCTCTACGTGGGGGCGATCACGCTGGTCATCGGGGTGGCGCTGGGCCGGCTGGATGTCTTCTCGGTCTTCGGCCCGGAGCCGGTCCGGCACCTGCGGGTGCTCGGCGCGGGCGGCGCGGTGGCGTTCGGCACGGCGGTACTCACAGCGCTGGTCATCAGCGGTCTGCTGCCGCTCTTCGAGGGCGCGTTCCACCTCACCACGGACATTAGCTGGCTGGAACTCAGCGACTTGAATCACAAGCTGCTGCGCCAGATGCAGCTTGAGGCACCCGGCACATTCCACCACAGCCTCGTCGTAGCCTCGCTGGCGGAGGCGGCGGCGGAGAAAATCGGCGCGAATGCCCCGATGTGCCGCGTCTGCGCGTATTTCCATGACGTCGGCAAGCTGAAGAAGCCAAACTACTTCATTGAAAATCAGCACGATGGCGCGGAAAATCCGCATGACGCCCTGACGCCTACGATGAGCTCGCTGATCATCATCGCCCACGTCAAGGACGGCGTGGACCTCGCCATCAAGCACAAGCTCAACCCGCGCGTCATCGACATCATCCAGGAACATCACGGCGATTCGCTGGTCTATTACTTCTACCGGCGCGCCCAGGAGCAAAAGAAGGCGGAGATGGAAAAGGTCGATCGACGGCTGGAAAATCCGGAAGACTTGCCGCACATCGAGGAGAAGAATTTCCGCTATCCCGGCCCGCGGCCCGATAGCCGGGAAAGCGGCATCGTCTGCCTGGCGGACACCATCGAGAGCGCGTCCCGCTCGCTAAAAAAGCCGACGCCAGCGAAAATCCGCACGCTCGTGGACGACCTCATCCGCGCCAAGGTGAACGACGGCCAGCTCGACGATTGCCCGCTGACCATCCGCGAGCTCGCCATCCTCCGCGAGAGCTTCGCCGGCACGCTGCGCAGCATGCTCCACAGCCGCATCGACTACCCGAAGGAGAAGGAAAAGGACGACGCCACCGGCACCAAGCGCATCACCAGCGATGGCACTCAGGGCGGCCGGGTGATTCCCATGCCCAAGCGCGCCTGAACGATTTTCCCCGCCGCCGCCATGTCTCTCGAAGTCATCATTGGTAACCACCAGAACGCCATCTCCATCCCGGAAAACTGGCTGACCGCCTTCGAGACGCTCGCGCCGCCGGCGACGGAAATGGCTCTGCAAAACGCCGCTTGCGAGGACTCCCCGCTGGAAAATCTCGCCACGCTGGAGGTCGCCCTCGTGGACGACGCGGCGAGCGCCCGCGTCCACATGGATTTCATGCAAATCGACGGCCCCACCGACGTCATCACCTTCCACCACGGGGAAATCGTCATCGGCGCGGAGGTCGCCGCCCGGCAGGCCGCCGAGTATGGCGAGCCGCTGCCGCGCGAAATTCTGCGCTACCTCGTCCACGGCCTGCTCCATCTCGCCGGCCATGACGATGCCGACGCCGGCGATCGCGCTACCATGGAAGCCGCGCAGGAACGGATCGTCACAACTCTGTGGACTCCGGAAATCCAGCAGCGCCTTTGCCACGGCTGATTTCCCGCTCGCAGCGGACCGCCCGCAGCGCCGTCAGCAGCCACGGGCAGAGCCAGACCGCGGCGAAAAATCCCATGGCGATGATGAAAGCGCCCGGCGCGCCCTCGCCATTCGGCCCCTCGCCTTGGTTTTCTAGAAATTCGCGGAAAAGCGCCACCTGCGCCATGCTCATCAAAGCCGCCATCGCGAAGGAAACCCACCGGGCCATCCGCAAACGCCTGCCGATTCCTCCCGGCAGGTGAAGCGGAAGCCGGATCGCCACCAACAACGCCACGATGAGTCCCGCACTCCCATAGGCCGCGGGAAAATGTCCACCGGTTGCCAACGCGCCGGCGCAGGAAATCCCACCCAATACCGTCTGCACGTTGGCCGTCGTCCGGTAGGCTTTCGCGAAGCCTTGCATATCCGCGGGTTGGCCGATCATCCACCGGGAAAATGCCGCTCGCGCCAGGTGCGATCTCTGATTTCCGGTCCACCCATTGTTTCGTTGGAAATCCGCCGGAACGCGGCCACCATCGGGCACCAAATTCATGAATTCACCCGTCCTCTACATCAAATCCGGCTGTTCGTGGTGCGACGACGCCCTCGCGTATTTCAATCGGAAAAACATCGAGGTCCGCACCGTCGTCGTCTCCGGCGATCGCGAGGCGATGGCCGAAATGGTCGCGCTTTCCGGCCAGTCCAAGGCACCCACGCTCGATTGGCATGGCGACGTGCTCGCGGATTTCGGCGTGGATGAGCTGATTCCCTATCTGGAAAAGCGGAACGCCGCGTCATGAAACTGCCCGTTTGCTGCCTCGCCGCCTTGCTCGTCGCTTGTGATGGGCCGGAGAAAACCGCGGATTCCGGCCCGGCCATCCGCGAGCGGGCGAAGCCTTCGCGGCCCACGAAATCCGACCGCCCGGCGAAGGATGCGCAAACCGACCCCACATCCGCCAAATCTGCGGCGGCGGTCCGGACCAAGCTGGAATCCGCCGAAGCCCTCGCCGATCCGGACGCGCGAAAGGCCGCGATCGCTGCGCTGGTCTGGGAAGCTGGCGAGGTGGATTTGGAAATGGCGCGAGAGGCGTTTTCCAAGCTGCCGGCTGGCAGCGAGGAGCGCGGCAGCTTGCTCGATTACATGGCGATGCGCGCCGCAGGCGAGGATCCCGCGGCTGCCGTAGCCTGGGCCAAAGCGTTGCCGGACGCGGCCGAACAGTCCGCGGCGGTAGCGAGCATTGCCCAAGTGATTGCCGGAAAAGATCCACGGGCGGCGGCGGAAATATTGGCACAATCCGGCGTCGCCGGGCGCGATCTGGACGTGGCGACCGTGCAGGTGGTCCGGACATGGGCCGGGATTTCGCCGCAGGATGCCGCCGATTGGGTGACGAGTTTTCAGACCGGCGAGGCGCGCGAAAGCGGCATGCAGGCCGTGATTTCCACGTGGGCGGATCAGGATCCCGCGGCAGCCAATGCCTGGATCGGCAGCCTGCAAAACCGCGAGCTGCACCAAGAGGCGGCGAACGGGATGGCCGAGACGATCGTCGCGCGGCCGGAATTTCTCCGACAGGATCTCTGGAACGCGGCCACGCCGGAGATTCAGGAGAAAGTCCGGGAACTCGAAGCCGCCGCGGCAGCGGAAATCGCTCCCGCAGCGGAAGAGTAGCCGAGCAGGCTCAGGAGTTTTTCCCAAGCTCGCGCGCCACCAGCATGAGCGTTTCGCGCACACCGGGGGCAAAGCCGCCATCGGTCTGGACTGCGAGCAACACCGCGCCTTCGCGGATGAATTCGAGTGGCACCGAGCCGGCGTAGAGCTTCAACATGCCACTTCCGAAGCCGAGATTCGGCAGAAGATTTCGCAGACCCTCAATGGTGCTCATGTCCTTCTGACCGACCCGCGCGATGTGGCGGATGCCGGGCAAAGCGCGCGAACGTTGGAGGATTTCCTCCGTGTTCATTTCACGATCCACGCCGAAAATCGCCCGCAGCTCGAGCTGGCGGATCGAGAAGGAATCCGACATCGATTCGTCGAAAGAAATCGCGGCTTCCGGCTGGCGCTGCGGTGCCGGAGCTGGCGGGGCCTCGTTGATCGGTGGCGGCTCGCTCCAATTTCCAAATGCCGCAAGCGCCGCCTGCGTTGAATTGGGTGCCGGCGCGGATGCCGGGGCCGGCGGCGGCGGCGGCGGACTTGCTTCGGCGGAAAATGGCTGGCTGCCATGCTGCTGCGGTGCGTTCGCGAATGGCGATTGCGCGGGCTGCGGATCAGTTTTGGCAGCGGGCTCGAAGCCGAAGCCCTCGGCCGCTTCCGCCACTTGGAACGGCGAGTCAGTCTTCCGCTTCTCTGGAACGCGCGCCGGACGGCCCGGTTCCAGACGGTTCTCGTGCTTGTCCTCCATCACGGTGAAGGGCGAGTCGTGCCGCAGGCCGTTCGAAAACGGGCTGGCCTTCGCCGAAGGCTCCTGCGTTTCCGGAACCACCGCGAACGGCGAATCCTTGGCCATTCCCGGCTGGGTTGGGAACCCGTCGAATATTCCTCTGTTCGTATTCATCTTCGCTTTCTTGTAGGGGTGTTGGTGTGTTTTCGCAAAAAAAGGCCGAATTGGGACAACCTTTGCCGCGAGAAAAACTAAACAATCCCGAAAAGTCCAGCCTCGGCGCTAAAAACTTTTCAAGCCGCGCCGTTCTCTTCCAGCAAGCGCTTGAGCCGGTTCTTCATGGAAACCTTCGCCACCGCCGGCAGCCGGTCCACGAACAGCACCCCGTTCAGGTGATCGATCTCATGCTGCAGCGCGCGGGAAAGCAGCCCGTCCGTCTCGATGGTCAGCATGCTTCCGTCGAGCTGCGGCAAGGTCGCCTTGATCACCTGCGGCCGCCGCACATCGGCGCGGATACCCCGGATGCTCAGGCAGCCCTCGGTGCCGAATTCCTTGGCCTGCCCGAACGCCAGCTCCGGGTTGATGAAGACCAGCGGCATGATCGAGAGCAGGTCCGCGTCCTCGCCATTCACCTTGAGAAAGGACACGCATTCGGGATCATGCGAGACGTCGATCACCGCAAGCCGCAGATCCTCGCCGATTTGCGGAGCGGCGAGGCCCACGCCATTCGCCTCCACCATCGTGTCGAGCATGTCGGCCACGAGAGTCACGATTTCGTCATTCACCTCCGTAACGGGGCGGCAGCGCTGGCGGAGGACGGGGTGGCCGTATTGGACGATTTCTCGGATCATGGTCAGGGCGGCAATCCCTAGCGGACGGAATTGGAGCCGTCAAATCCCGCGAAAATCCCGCGGAGGGATGGGCGGATCTCCCCGGGAAACTCTCCCAATAACACTAGACGGTCCCTGTCCGAACCCGAAATTGCGGTCGTCCGCTACCGTGAGGTGGTAGGCACCCGCCCGCCTCCCATCCGCTATGATCCCTGCTGGCCCGGCGTTTCCATCATCGCGATTTTCGGACGCTGAAGGAGGCCTTGGAAAATCATTCCGAGTATTGACACCCCCGGCGAACCGACTTACTCACTCGCCCCCGCGCCGGGCGATCGGCGGAGTAGCCAAGTGGTAAGGCAATGGTTTGCAAAACCGTCATTCGAGGGTTCGATTCCCTCCTCCGCCTCCAGCCGGATCCTCGAAGTTCCGCGGTTTGCGGAAAGAGTAAGCGGTCGGAAATGCCATGGGACGCGACAAGTCGCACTGAAACCGGGCAATCCAGATTCGGGAACTGGCGACGAGACCGGATCGTCAATCCGCGTCTGTCCGGTGAACAAGTTCGGTTTCATGGTTAGGAAACGGGAGTTCGATTTCGCCGGACCTTTGCGTTACCGCTGTTGGCGCCGAATCAGGAACAGGGAAACACAGGCTTCCAACTCCGCCGGCTTCGCCCACCATGCGCCGGCCGATCCCGTGGCCGGATCATAACTGACAAACTCAAACCATGTCATATTCAAATCATCGATCAGCCCCGCTTGCTGTTGCGCTGCTTCTCCTGTGGGGCTCCGCATCGCACTCCTTCGCCGAAGCCGCGCCGGCGGAAGGGAAGGTGCGAAAACCCAATGTCATCATCATCCTCGCGGACGATCTGGGCTATGGGGATTTGGGATTTCATGGTAACACGATTGTCAAAACTCCGCGCATCGACCGGCTTGCGGGCGAATCCGCCCGGCTCGACCGGTTTCATGTCACGCCCGTCTGTGCCACCACCCGGGCATCCCTGCTGACGGGACGCTCGTTTCCCGACACCGGAGTCTGGGGAGTTCATCTCGCGCGGGATTATATGAACCGCGATGAAACGACGCTGGGTAATGTATTTGAAAATGCCGGCTATGCCACCGGCTTCATGGGGAAATGGCACAACGGCAAGCACGAGCCATGGCTGCCATGGAACCGCGGATTCCAAGACAGTTGGATGGCGTCGCTTTATGTGCACGAGAACAACATGACGTCTCACAACGGCCGCGCGGAGCAATGGAGCGGCTGGACCAGCGACCGCCTGGCGGACGAGGCGGTGAGATATATACGAAGCAAGAAGGATCGCCCGTTCTTCCTTTATCTGGCATTTCTCGCGCCGCACGAGCCATGGCATGCGCCAAAGCAAATGGTGGACCGCTATCGCAAGTCCGGCATCTCCGAGGCGCTTGCCACTGTCTTCGCCATGGTCGAACAAATGGACAGCGCCACGGGCCGCGTGCTGGATGCCGTGGACCGGCTGGGGCTTACGGAGAATACGATCGTGATATTCCTCAGTGACAACGGACCCATCAACGAATCGGGCAATCTGGGCACCATTCCACCGGATGAAATGGCATCGAGAGATCCGGCGGGAATGCGCGGCTTGAAAGGGAACTTATGGGATAATGCGATCCGCGTGCCCTGCTTCATCCGCTGGCCGGGTCATGTGAAACCGATGAAATCCCGTGCGATCGCTCATATCACCGATCTGTTCCCGACATTGCTCGATCTCACTGGAACCGAATTTTCCCCGGACGCGTCGCATCCCTTGGCCGGTATCACACTCGCGCCTTTGTTAACAGGCAAGAGCACGGAACTCGCCGCAAGGGAGACCGTGATGCCCTATTGGGAAGCACGCTGGCCGGGATACGATTCCGGTGTGCTGCCGCAGCCGGAATCGTTGCAATTCGATTTGCAAAATGCCGCCGTCCGCACGCCTGGAATGAAATGGCTGCAAGTGAACGGAAATCGGGAACTTCATGACATGGTGGCGGATCCGGAGGAGCGGAATGACATCTCCGCCGCCCATCCG
This sequence comes from Verrucomicrobiales bacterium, assembly GCA_038235225.1. Taxonomy (GTDB): domain Bacteria; phylum Verrucomicrobiota; class Verrucomicrobiia; order Verrucomicrobiales; family Akkermansiaceae; genus Luteolibacter. The sequence goes on along the minus strand of JBBSUD010000023.1, from coordinate 40,073 downwards.
GACACGGCGGCACATTGTCTCGGACTCGCACGGGAATGGTTCGAGCGAACTCAGAAACGCGGAATCGCCTATCATCAACCGCGGTTTCCCATCGGCGAATGTAAGCATCCAATCGAGGAAGTTGCGGAAACCCGGAACGTCGGTTATGTGCCCGGATTTTCCGCGGTCGCCACCACCGGAAATGTAGCGGTTAAAACCCATTGGTCGGTCGGCTGGAACGTCCCCGGCGATTCCCAAAGCATGGACATCGCCGTCCGGGATGCCGGGCGCTACCAAGTCGAAATCGAGACCACAAATCCCGCGATCGGAGCGGAAATCGGCATTTCCGTAAACGATCGGAAACTCGCCGGAAAACTAACATCCGAACCCGTTTCCACGCTGGGGGAAATCGAGCTGCCCGCCGGCGACGCGCTCCTCACCATCCGGGTGATAACAGCCCCTGAAGGAAAATCGAAATGTATGGAACATTTGATCGGAGCGCGCTTTACGAAGATGAAGGAATAATGGAAAAGGCGCCGATTTCAGAAGGTGATGTCCGGAGTACAGCCTTCAGATTGGTGATTTCCCGCAGGTCCGTTCACGGAAGAGCAACCTGAAGGTTGAACACCGCTCCAATTGATGCGCTCATAGATCGCACGCAGCTTCGCTCCTTTTCCCGGATGAATGAAGCACACCCACGCCAGTTTCCCTAGCAGCCGGGCGGCGAAATCCGGGTGGTTGTCCCGATTTTGCGAGATAGGTCCGTGGCGCGCGCAGTTGGTGAGTATGGCTTTGAGTTGGTCGAACTCGCGGCGGTCGAGGTTGGGTTTGACGTTGAGGACGAGGCCGGCGGCATGTTGCCTTTGCCCCTGCCGGAGGACCCTGGTTTTGTGATGATTGGGGCGAAACCCTTCTTCGATAATGATCGCTCCAACCAGTATTTCAAAACGCTTCGCCTGCCTCGCGAAATCCCCGTCTCCCGAGAAGAGGAGATCGTCGGCATAGCGGGTATAATGCGCGCCGGCGGCATTCGCGAGGCCGGCGAGGCGGCAGTCGAGACGGAACGCGCTGAGGTTGGCCAAAGCGGGAGAAGTCGGCGCGCCCTGCGGCAAATGCGGCGTGGCGAGCCGCTTGCGTTCGGGCCATGCAAGCGAGATTTCCTCAAGCACCGGGTGCGGCGCGGCGTGCGTGGTCAGCCTCGTCAGCGCGCGGGCGACGGTCTCGGGATAGCCGGCGGTTAGGAAGATTTTCAAAATCCGGGCGGCGGAAATCGACGGGAAAAAGTCCTCCAGATCGAAACGAATCAGAATGTCCCGCCCGGTGTGGGGATTTACAAAATCGAGGACCGAACAACCGGGCCGGAAGCCGCAAGCGGCATCGTGCGGCGGGATGCCTTGGAGGATTTTCCGCAGCACCTGGCGCTGCGCGAACTTGAGCAATAGTTTCGGACTCTCGATCAACCGGAACCTGCCGCACTTCGCTTTCGTCTGCCAGCGGTGCCGGTAGTGCTCCGTGCGGTTTCTCGAAATCAGCCAGCCGAGATCGTCCGGATGCAGGCGCAACGTTTCGGCCAGGTCGCCCAACGTCGGAATCGCCGGAATCTCCCAGGTCCGTGGCGCGCCCGCGGCTGGGGACATTTCCGGTGCGATCCGACCGATGGAAATCCTGCCGTTTCCCGCAGCCCATGCTTTGATAAATCCTGCGTGGGAGCGAATCCGACCGGCGACGACGCGCGCCAGCGGCCGCGGGGCTTCGGCGAATTCAAGATTTAGTTGTCTAACCAGCGGCGCGAGCCAGCGGGCTTTTCTCAAATCGCCGGCCAACGGTTTCACCCGTGCCGCCATCGCTTCGCGATCGTCCATCGGTCCCGCCGTTAGAGCGGCGGCCAGCCGGCGGATGTGATGGGCTTGCGATGACATGGCGAAAAAACGAATGCGGGGAGGCACCGCGCCCAACGCGTCCTGTCCGGCGCGGGCACGCTCACGCGGCAGCGTGATTGGGCCCTCGCCTCGTGATGCCTTGGTGTGTATATCCCCCGGGGTAGCCCCGGAGAGGCCGCATGATTTCCATACGACCGGCTTGGAACACGGACCTCCCCGCAATTCGCGGCCGCATGCTGGTTCGCTGCGGAAATTCCGTCAACAAACTCCGCCAGCGTGGTTTCCCATTTCCCGGGATGACTTTTTGGTGAACCGGCGATCACTGACAATCCGCCATGGCAGCGGGCGTAGCGGACCGATGCTCCGGAAACCGTCACTTGCTTTTATCATCTTCCTGCTCGCCGCGCCCGGTCTCGGCGCGGCGGATTTCTATAATGTCCGAACCTATGGCGCGGCGGGCGACGGGAAGGCGCTCGACAGCCCGGCGATTGACAAGGCGATCGCCGCGGCGGCGGAAGCGGGCGGCGGGACGGTGCTGGTGCCAGCGGGGAAATATCTGTGCGGCACGATTCATTTGAAAAGCCGCATCCATCTGCTGATCGACGCGGGTGCGGTGATTCTCGGCGCGCCCCAGGAGATGCATGCCTACGATTCCGCCAAGCCCTTCGACGGGGTGATCTATCAGGATGGCGGACATAGCTATTTCCCGAACAGCCTGATTTTCGGGGAAAATCTGGATGGGGTTAGCATCAGCGGGCAGGGCATGATCGACGGGGGCGGATTGGTATCGGATTCCTCGCCACTGGATCGTCTGAAGGGCAGGGACGAGAAGACGAAACCCATTGCCACGGATGCGGACCGGGACGCGCTGCGGCTTGGGAACAAGGCGATTTGTTTGTTGAATTGCCGCAATCTCTCGCTGCGGGATTTCACCATCTATCATGGCGGCCATTTCGGCCTGCTGGCGACCGGTTGCGACAATCTGACGGTGGACGGGCTGACGATCGATACCAACCGCGATGGCATGGATTTCGATTGCTGCCGGAATACCATAATCTCGAACTGCCGGGTGAATTCGCCGAATGACGACGGGATTTGTCCGAAGAGCAGCTATGCCCTCGGCCGCGCGGTGATTACCGAAAACATGACGATCACGAATTGCCAGGTCTCCGGATTCAAAGAGGGCACGCTGCTGGACGGAACGATGCAGGAGCAAATCGGCGGCATGGGCCGGATCAAGTTCGGCACGGAGTCGAGCGGCGGGTTCCGCAATATCACGATTTCCAACTGCACCTTCCGGAACTGCCGCGGGCTTGCTCTGGAAGAGGTGGACGGCGGAGTTATGGAAAACGTCACCATCAGCAACATCGCGATGACAAATGTTTACGATTACCCGATCTATATCACCACAGGAAACCGGAACCGCGGCTGGGACAAAAAGGAGCCAAGCCGGATGAGGAATATCCTCATTTCGAACGTGACGGCCGCGGGCGTCAGCCGGAAGAGCGGGATTCAAATCACCGGGCTGCCGGAGCAGCCGCTGGAGGGGATTAGACTGCGGAACATTCGCATCGGGTATCAGGGCGGCGGAACGCGGCAGCAGGCGGAAATCGCGGCGCCGGAACTCGGCAAGGGCTACCCGGAGCCGGGCAAGCTGGGCGTGATGCCGGCCTACGGGATATTCGCCCGGCACGTCCGGGGGCTGGAACTGGCGGACGTGACATTCATCACGGACCAAGAAGATTTCCGTCCGGCGGTCCGATGCGAGGATGTGGGCGGCTTGGAAATCGACAACCTGAAGGCGGCGCGCGCGGAGGGCGTGCCGGCGGGCGTTTTCGAGAACGTGGCAAGTCCGGTGGTGAGAAATTCGCCGGGCTTCGAATAGCGCGATCTCAGGGCGGAGGTGGCTCGCCGAGGGCGGCGGCGAACTGCGCTTCCAGGGTTTTGTAAGCGCGCTTGAAGTCGCTCTGGGCGGCGATGGTGGCCGTGACGCTGGCGTAATCGCCGCGGGCGCGGGCTGCGCGGTCGAGCACGCGGATGGTGGCCAACATCTCGATCGTACGCTGGACGATGGGGCGCTCCGGCGTGTCGGTGTAGCGGGCGAGCGCGTCCACCTGGCTGCGGGCATCCTCGTAGGTAGGTCCAAGCCGGGCGATTTCGTCCTGGCCGAGCTGCCCGGTTTCCACCTTGGGGAGCCATTTCACCGGGCCGATGGCGGCGCGCAGTTCGGTGATGAGGACCGGGCGGGTAACGTAATTCGGGCGGTGGCCGGCTCCTTGAATTGCCAGCATGCGTGCCGAGAAATCGTAGGGAGTCTCGCGCGCGATTTCGTCGAGGCGACGGCGGACAAACGCGTTGGCGACGTAAGGGCCGACACTTTCCGAGCCGCGCTTCTCGCGGATTTCTCCGAATTTCGCCAAATCCGCGGTGAGCGCCTCGCCGGGCTTTTTCGCGGCCAGGTCCAGCAATTGCCCGAAATCCGCAGCCAGGAGGACATGGTTCTGGAAGAAGAATTCGGGCCGCTCTAGCGCGAGCACGGAGGCGAGCGAATCGGCGGCGGCAGCAGGCAGGATCAGGCGGCCGCCGGAGCCTTTCCCCAGCGCGCGGAGCTGTCCCCAGAAATCGGCGGGGAGGACGAGGGTTCCCGCGGCGTCCAGATCGCCGATGATCACGGCGTCCGGCGCGCTCCCGGAAAGGGCGGCGCTGGCCAGCACGGCGGCGGCGGCGGTGGGAAATGACAGGAGTTTCGACTCGCGCAATACCAGCAGCGCCTCCCCGCCGAAATCCACGATGACGCCCGTCGGCAACTCGCCATGGCGTGCTTTCAGGGCCGCGATCATCCCCGGGAGCTTCTTGCGGAACACCGAGCGCTCGCCATCGCCGGCGAAACGAATCTCAAAATCCCGGCGCTTCTTACTTTCGCCGGACTCCGCCTCGCTGGCCGTCATTTCCAAGTCACGCGGGGCGAAATCCCACCGTTCCTCCGCATCTTTCCCTGATACCGTCAGCATCGGGACGCGCAACGATGCCTTGGCGAGCAGGACCGCGGGCTGGTCCGGCACATCCTCCGGCTCCGGCGCGGCATCCGGCTCCGGCAGCGGTTGGTAGGCCTCCAGCGGGGGAATCCAAGTCTTCCACGCGCCCGGCTTGCCCGATTCCAGATGCGCCTCCGAGCGGGGATCGCTTGGATTTGCAAGTGCCAGCACGTCCTTGAGGCACGCCGCGAGCGCGATGCCGTCCGCACCCGCCTCGGGGGTTTCCAGCCACTCGACATCGCGCCAGATGGTTTGCCGGTCATCGGCCGCGCGCTTGTTGTGCGTCGGCCGGTGGGTGCCGTCGGCAAATCGGCCGAGCATGCGGCGCGCTCCGGCATTGCCGGGATCCAGCGCCAAGGCGAGCGCCAGCGTCTGCGCCGCGCCGCGCCGGTCGGCGGGGGTTTTGGAACGCAGCTCGTCCGCTTGGTCGGATAGGATGCGGGAAATCGAGGACATTTCATCGGGATCGAGCGGCACCCGGTCGCGGCGGAAGGCAATGGGGCCGTCCGCCGGCATGGCGAAATCCGCCGCGCGGACCGGCGCGGCGAGCAGCAGCGCGGCCAGGAGCAGGAGGGATTTTGTGCGGAACATCATCGCCTCAAGCAAGCAAGGGTGACGGCCTGCCACAAGCGAACTTTGCCGGGCGAGCCGGCGGATGCGGAATCCGGCCGACAAAACGGGTTGTCAGCGCCGTTTCAGGTTGTTACACCCGCACAAAGCCCTCGCCGATGTCCAATTTCCCGGAAATCCCCAACCAGAGCCGCTCCCGGCCGATCCTCGCTGTTTTTGGAATGTTGCTGGCCAGCATCTTCGCCAGCGCCGCCCTAGCTGCCGATTCCGCACCCGCCGGCTGGGACGTCACCAAGATCGACGGACGAGAATACGTCTCCATGGACAGCGTGAAATCCTTCTACGGATTCACCAAAATGTCCCGCTCCGGCGATTCGCTGCGGCTCGAGAACTCGAAAGTGGAAATGAAGCTCCGCGTGGGCGGCAACGAGTGCCTGATGAACAACGTGAAGTTCATTTTCAGCAACTCCATCGAGAGCCAGGGCAGCAAGGTGTATGTCTCGCGGATCGACCTTTCCAAGCTCATCGACCCGGTGCTGCGGCCGAATTTCATCAAGAACGCCGGCACTTTCAACACCGTCATCCTCGACCCCGGCCACGGTGGCAAGGATCCCGGCGCGACGAACCCGCTGGGCACCGAGGCCAATTATAATGTGAAGCTCGGCGGCTTGGTCAAAAAGCGGCTGGAGGCGCTCGGCTACAAAGTCGTGATGACCCGCGAAACCAACGTGTATCTCTCGCTGCAGGAACGGGTGAACGTCGCCAACTCGGTGAAACAGAATGCCGTCTATCTGAGCTTCCATTTCAACTCCGGCGGCCGCTCCGCCCGCGGCATCGAGACTTTCACCCTATCCCCGCCGGGCGTGGCGCACTACGGGCGCGGATTCCGGCCGGACGACAATCAAAGCCGCGCCGGCAACGAGCACGATTCCGCCAATATCGCCCTCGCGACCGCCGTCCACGGCATGGTCCTGCGCAAGCTCGGCACGAACACCCTGGACCGCGGCATCAAGCGCGCGCGCTTCAGCGTCCTGACCGGCGTCCGCCACCCCGCGATCTTGCTGGAAGGCGGCTTCATGAGTCACCCGTACGAAGCCCGGCTCATCGACAATCCGAAATACCAGGCAGCCCTTGCCGATGGCATCGTCGGTGCCGTCGTCCGTTATCGGAACGCCGTCGGCGCGGCCCCGACCGTGGGACAGTAGGTCCGGGCGGGTCCTTCGCCCCGAGGATTGCGAGCAATGCGAAGCCATCAGAAAATCGCAGCCTCGCGCCCCGCATGGTGGCCGGGAGCATTTCCGCGATCCGGCGCGCGGGTCTAACTCATTCGCATTTCCTGAGATGTGGCCTACGGCTGGCGCAGTCCCGCTACCCTGCTGTTCCCATCCCATCATGAAATACCAGTCCCATTCCCGGGCGGCCGTCTGCGCCGTCCTGACCACGCTCGCCGTCACTCCGTGCCACGCCCTCGATCTGAGGGTCTTCGATCCGGTGAAACATCTCCGGATGAATGATTTCCCGACCAGTCCCACGCAGAACCCGTTCTTCCTCAATGCCACCGGTGCTGCCAGCACCCGGCTCGATCTCAGCGGCATCGGCTGGAACGTGCAGGATCCCTTGAAGCAACTCACGCTCGTCTCGCCACGCCACTTCGTGGGAGCGAATCATTTCCGCCCGCAAATCGGCTCGTCGGTCCGCTTCCTCGGCACGGACAATGTCGCCCACACCGTCACCATCGCCTCGATCCAGACGATTCCGAACGACGACCTCTCCGTCAGCGACGTGTTTCTAGGAGAATTCACCACCGATCTGCCCGCCATGGCCTCAGTCTTGGCGATGCCCTACCTGAATCTGCCGATGGAGGGAAATTACGTTGGCGAAGCGCTCGTCATCTCCGGCCAAGCCGCGCGCGGCGGCCGCGGCACGGTCGGCAGCGTCAGCGACTTCGGGGGCGACCCGATCACCGGCGGAGTCGGCATCAAAACGCGGGCTTTCACCTTCAGCTACGGACCAGTTGGCACCGCGGACGATTGCAAAGCCGGAGCGGGAGATTCCGGCGCGCCATCGTTCGCCATCCGGTCCGGAAAAGCGGCGCTCGTCGGCACCCACACCGCGATTCTCGCAGCCCTCGGCACTACCACCACCTACGATACGCTGGTGCCCCATTACGTCCCCCGGCTCAACGCACGGATGGAGGAAATCGGTTACCACATGCGGGCGATCACCCCGGCGGCAACCCGGATTTCCGCCACCGGCGCCGGGACACCGCCGAAAATCCCGGCCGGGCGGCCCTTCCTCTACCGCGTCACCCTCACCAACGGCGCGGCCGCCGCGGACAACCTCGTGGCTACCCTTTCCCCGCCACCCGGCCTCGGCCTCACCTCGGCCACTGCCGATGGCTGGCTCGACAATGGTGCCGGCTCGCTACGCCGCGGCGGATTGGTCGCCGGCGGCGCGACCGTCCTGGAATTCGCCTTTGCAGGCAGCCTGACGCCCGGCGGCCAAACGCTCGCCCTGACCGTGAAGTCCGATGGCTCCGGGACGCAGGAGTTTGCCTTTCCGGTGACGATTCTCTCGAACTTCTCCTTATTCACCGCCGGTCTCCAGGACGCGTCGGCGACGGGGGACGACGATCGCGACGGCATTTCCAATCTCCAGGAATATGCCTGCGGCGGCGATCCCGCTGCCGCTTCGCTCTACTTTCCCGGCAGCGACGTGCCCTTGCAAATGGCGGTCACCGACACAGGTTCGCTGCGATTTATCCGCCGCACGGATGCGCAGCAGCGCGGACTCAGCTACCAAATCGAGCGCAGCGCCAGCCTTGCCGACGATTGGCGCCCCGTGACGGACGCGTCGATCACGACCTCCGCCGGCCCGGCTGAGGGATTCGAAATCGTGACCGCGGTCCTACCCGCCAGCAGCGCCACGGCGGACTTTGCCCGGCTCCGCATCGAACTTGCCGAATAAGCCTCCAAGTGCCCCTATCCGCCGGTCAGATGCGGGTTTTCTGATTGTCTCCCGGGTCCGGAATTGCTGATACCCGGATTCCCACAGGCGGAGTGTCCGCCAGTGAAAAGAGCCGTGCGGCCGCAAAAAAACCGGCCGTCGCACGAGGCGCGGCCGGTTGGCAATCGATTGCCGTTGTTGGCGGATCAGGCCTCTTCGTGTTTCGGTTTCTTGAATTCCGCGCGGCTGATCATGCCGTCGTCATCGCGGTCAAGCTTGTCGAATTTCCGCATCGTGTTGCGCAGCTTGACCTGGGGAGAAACGAGATACCCCAGTTCTTCCGGCGTGAGCGATCCATCGCCATCGAAATCCGCCGCATCGAAGCGGGAGATGTGAGCCTTTTCCCGATCACTGGCCTGGTAAGCGGTCCATTCATCGGCGGAAAGCAAGCCATCGGGAATCGGGTCGCCATGAATCGGCTCGCCAGTTTCTGGATCAAGGATCACGTCGCCGGTTTCCGGATCGAGGACCAAGGCGAACGCACCGTCGATGTCATACGGCAGGAACCGGCGCCGGACTTCCGCCAGCGGTGTGCCTTTGCCGAGGGTTTTGGCGAACTCGAAAACACTCAGGCTACCGTCGCCATCGGCATCGGCCGCGGCGAACGAGAGGTGATGGGTTTTCGGCTTCTTGCCGGATTTATCTTTTTTCGACGCTGCGTTGGCAGGGACGACGAGGACTCCGGTGCAAAGCGCGGAGACGAGCGCGAACAACGTGATGGTGTTGGTTTTCATAATGTAGGTGAACAGACGCTCGGATCGATACCTTATTCAAGGATTCGCGAAAGCTTTTTTTCAAAAACCGGATGTTCCCCGGACCGAGGTTCCCGTGCGAGATCCTCGCGTTCATCCAGGATCCCGAAAAGGCCATCCGCTCCGGCGACGCCCGTGCCAACGAGCTGAACGATCGCTACAAATCCATGATGCCAGCGGCGGGTTATCTAACCGACGAACAAACCACAAACACTCTCGCCCACCTCAACCAACAAACCGAAGCGCTCGACCTCAAGTCCTTCTCAGTCCCGAAAAACCGCAAGTTCAAGATGGGTGACAGCGTGGTCGCCCCCGTAAAAAATGCCGGTCTCTTTATCGAACTGGAAGATTACATCAAATTTCCCGTGCAGAAAGGGCATGCGTCGGACAAGGGAATAGCCACCCTGCGCGCCGATCCCGCCGGACGCGGCAGCTTGTTTGTGAGTGACCAGATGGGGCTCGTTTATCGCGTGAGCCATCAGCAGCCGCGGGTGTATCTCGATATCAGGGGTTATTTCCCCAACTTCATCTTCGTGCCCGGGATCGGCACCGGACTCGGGAGTTTCATTGTTCATCCGGATTTCATGCGCAACAAACTCCTGTACACCACCCATGCGGAAAAACTTTCCGGCGTCCCCGCCATCAACGAGGATGCCTTTCCTTCCACCATTGAACCGCCATTGCAATGGATGCTCACCGAATGGAAAATCGACGATCCCTGCGCGGATAAGTTCACAGGAAGCCGGCGCGAGGTCCTGCGCGTCAGCACCCCCACCACCGCACACGGGTTTCAGGACATCGGCTTCGCTCCCGTGGCGAAGGAGGATCCGGACTACGGCATGCTTTACATCGGCTGCGGCGACGGCGGTTCCAACAACCTGAAAATGCCTGAGCTTTGCCATAACCCCCGCTCGCTCCCGGGCACCCTCCTGCACATCGATCCACTGGGCACCAACGGACCTAACGGTCACTACGGTATCCCCGCGGCCAACCCCTTCGCAGGCAATCCGGATCCTGCCGTGCGTCGGGAAATCTGGGCCTATGGCTTCCGCAATCCGCACCGGATGTGCTGGGACACAAGCAGCGGACTGCGCATGATTGTGGCCGACATCGGCGAATCCAATGTTGAGGAGGTGAATATCGTCGAGAAAGGCGGCGACTACGGTTGGAGCCGCGTTGAAGGCATGTTCGGAATCGACACCAAAACCGATTTAAAAGTCGTTTTCACGGTGCCGCCAGCATCGCTGGCGACTTATCACGAACCATTCGGCCAGATTGACCACAAGGAGATGAAGGCCATCAGCGGCGGCTTCGTCTATCGGGGATCCATCACTAAGCTCAGGAATAAGTATGTCTTTGGCGACATCGTCAGCGGGAAGCTGTTCTATATGAATCTCGATGCGACACTCTCCGACACCAGCGTCTATGCCATCACCATCATCCGCGAGGGCAAGGTGACCAGCGTGCAGGAACTCTCCCACCTGACACGGGCGCACCTGCGTATCGGGTACGATGAGCAGTCTGGCGACCTATTCATCATGACCAAGGCCGACGGTATGGTCCGGCGGGTGGCCAAGGCCGGCTTCAAACCATAAGGCGGCCACAGCAAGTGAAGAGCGGACATATGACCTGCAAGAGGTGGCGGGTTCAGAATCGGGGAAACGCCGAGCCTGGCAAACCGAGTTACTTTCAGGAAATCATTTCGAGCTTTCCGTTCGAGTCACCGACACGCTCGGCCTTGGCACCCATGCGGTCGATGAGCGATAGATAGAGGTTGGTCATTGGTGTGCCTCGGTCGGCCGTGATGACCCGGCCCTGTTTGATGCCGCCGCCGTGACCGGCGAGAATGAGCGGAAGATCGTTGTGACTGTGACGATTGCCATCACCGATCCCACCGCCATAGACGATCATGGAGTTGTCCAGCAGGTTGCCGTTTCCATCCGGTGTCTCACTCAAGCGTTTCAGGAACCAAGCGAACTGATCGATATAGAACCGGTCAATCTTTGCAATTTGGTCGAGATTTTCCGCCTTGCCCTTGTGGTGGGAAATTTCGTGGTGCCCGCGGTTCACGCCGATTTCGGGGAAATTCCTGCCCGATCCATCATGTGCCAGCAGAAACGAGGCGATCCGCGTGGTGTCCGTCTGGAATCCCAGCAGCATCATCTCATACATCATCCGGATGTGCTCCTGATAGCTGCCCGGCGCGCCTTGGGGGCGGCTTGCCTCAGGGACTTCGATTTTGAAATTCTCCGCGTTTTCGATGCGAGTCTCAATTTCGCGGACCGCCGTCAGATATTGGTCCATCTTGCCGCGGTCCGAATGGTCGAGCCTTTGATTGAAGCGTTTCGCATCGTCGGAAACGAAATCCAAGATGCTCTTCTGGCGGGCGCGGCGTGTGATGTCTTCTTTCAAATCCCCCGATCCGAAGAGCTTCTCGAAAACCTTGCGCGGACTATTTTCCGCCGGCATCGGAGTGTTTTCGTTTTTCCAAGAAAGGTTGTAGAGATAGGCGCAGGAGTATCCGGAATCGCAGGTTCCCGAGCTTCTCGCTTCGTCGGCGGAAAGCTCGAGCGAGGGAACCCGGGTCTGATATCCCATCTGCGTTGCGAGGATCTGATCAACGGACTGACCGAGATGGATGTCGGCTCCGGCAGTTTTCTTCGCTTGGCAGCCGGTGAGGAAAGTAGCGTTGGCGCGAGCGTGGTCACCGCCCCCGTCGCCGTTGGACTGAGCCTTGTCGTGATCGAGATTTCGTAAAACGGAGTAGTGATTCCGAAGGCCCGAGAGTCCTTGCAGCGAATTGGAAACGTTCTCCGTGCCCTTGGGATACCACTCTCCGACGTTCACTCCGTTCGGAATGTAAACGAACGCAACCCGGGTAGGCGGACCGGCTTTGGGCAAGGCGGAGGCCATGCTTTGCAAGTTCGGCAGCGCCAGCGTGGTGGCGAGACCTTTGAGGAATGTTCTTCGGTGATACATCGGATCGGGATTTGGGAAGTAGGCGCTCAGTTGCGACGGAACTGGAATGGCACGGACTCGATGACCGAATCGACCCACGAGCGGAAACGCCCGTCTTGCGCATCTCCTTTCAGGACGATGCCATCGATCGCCGGCCTGTCATAGTATTCCACGCCCCGGCCCATCGCGTAGGTCAGTAGTTTCACAGCAAAGGCGCGTTGGAATTCATCTTTGTATTCCTTGATGAAAATATCCCTCATTTCCTCCGCATTGGCGAATTTCTGACCGGTAACGAGAGTGCTGGAGGCATCGATGAGCGCGCCGTTGTCCTTTTCGCGCCAGCGTCCCACAATGTCGTAATTCTCCAGGCCGAAACCGATGGGATCCATCAACGCGTGGCAGGAGGAGCATGCGGGATCCTCGCGATGCCTCTCGAGTTCCTTGCGCATCGTCTCCGAGCGCCCGTGTTTTCTGGAATCCTCCAAAGCGGGTATGTTCGGCGGAGCGGGCGGCGGCGGAGTGTTGAGAATATTTTCCAGCACATATTTCCCTCTCAATACCGGGGAGGTTCGCGTCTGGTGGGACGTGAGGGTGAGGAAAGAACCTTGTCCCAGCAAGCCACGGCGCGGCGTGTCCGCTATGGATACTTTCCGGAAATCCTCTCCCTTGACTCCATCGATTCCATAGTGCCTGGCGAGGCGCTCGTTCAGAAACGTGAAATCCGCGCTTAGAAGCGTGTCGATGGGCAAATTTTCCCGAATGATATACTTTACCAGCATTTCGGTTTCCGTCCGCATGTCGCCCGGCAGTCTGCGGTCGATGCCATCATAATTCCCTCTTCTCGGCACGATCCTGCTCATGTCCCGAAGCTGAAGCCATTGCCCCACGAAATTGTCGATCAGCGCCTGCGATTTGGGGGATGCGATCATGCGCTCGATTTCCGATTGCAAATTTTCGCGCAGCCGGTTCGAGTCGGCGAGTTCCCGGAGCTGCTGGTCCGGCATCGAGGACCATAAGAAATAAGAAAGCCGCGATGCCAACGCTTGCTCGCTAATCCGTGATTTCCCCTCCCCTGCTGCAGCGATCGATGGCTCTTCCCGGAATAGAAACGAAGGAGAAACGAGCGCGGCGGTAAGCGCCTGCTGGATCGCTGAATCAAAACTCTCATTCCGCTCCCGGGCAACGGTCAGAAAATGGCGGTACCGGTGGATTTCGTCCTCGGCCACCTGCCTGCGGAAGGCTCGGTTTAAGAAGCCTCCCATGATCCGATCGAAGTATGCTTCATCGGCTTCTTGAGATTCCCGGGCAGGCACCAAGGCAAGATGGGTTTGCGACTGGGCAAATGGTGGTCCCTCCGCCGGCCCTTCGATGAGGATTTTCGCTACCAGAATATTCCGGTCGCGCATTCCATCGGGGGCTTTCGGGTCCTTAAGATTGTTCAGGAATGCCAGCACAAACTCATGTTTGCCCGCACGTTCGATTTTCACTTCAACCGAGTATTCCTGCGGCGAATCCATCGGATTGGGAATCTCGAAAACCTTCAGCGATTTCCGGTCGAGCTTCACCTCAAGCTGAGGAAACTCATCGCCGCAAAGCGTGCTACCAGCCGTCAAACGGACCCTGTAGGTGCCCGTGTTTTCAAAATTCACAATCGCACGGTCTTCTCCGGTCACTCCCAAGTAGCGCCCATCTTCCATCGCGCTTCCCGGCCCGTTGAAGGTGTCGCCGCGGATTAACTGCTCTGGATATCGGGGAGGCGAGAAATCCAAGGCATTTTCCAAAGCAATACGCGCGGCGTCCAGATAGCGCTCCATGTGCACGGGCGAGATGGTCAGAACATCCCCGATGTTATCGAAACCATATCCGCTATCGTCAGGCGGCAGGATTTCCGCGACGTCGATCTCCACCCCGAGCAGATCCCGGATCGTGTTTTGATATTCCGTCCGGTTCAGCCGCCGGAGGGGAATCTCGCCGGGGTCCGGGTTCTCGGGATCCACGGGAAAAACGGCGTCGTCGATCCACTTCACCAGTTTCGCCCGCTCATCCTCCTTGGGGGCGAACTCGTCCGGCGGCGGCATCAATCGAAAATCAATATAATCCCTGATTTTCTGCCACCGCTCCCGATCAACGATCATCTGGGGGATGGACTCATAATCGTCCAGGGCAAGTTTGCCCTTTTTGAGTCCGTCGCCATGGCAGTCGTAGCAATAGTTCTCAAAAATCGGGAGGATCTCCTTTTCATATTTGCTGGCGAGTCCGGCATCTTCCATTGCAAACAGGGAGCCAGACGCCAGCCAAGCTGCGGTCAGCGTGGTAGCGAATGGATTCCGAAAAATGGAAATCATGTGATCGGTTTTAGGGAAAGGGCAGGATTCTCGCGGACCCTTCGCAGTGGTCGGCCATTACGCGAGATTGGAGCATAGTCTCACGAATAAATCTCATTTCTCTTTCCCCTTTTCGTGTGAGAAAAACGCGGGTCAGTCCAAATTTTGCAGCCGGTGAGCGAAGCGGATGAAGGTTTGGAATTATAGCGATTTGGGCGGCGGCTGCTGGATGAAGGGGGCTTGGCGGATGCAATCCGCCGCCACGGGCCTGGCGGTAATCGCCGCTATTCGGCGGGCGGTTGGCGGCCCTCGAAAAGTGCTTGGTGGTAGTCTTTGCGCCATTTGTCCCATCTCGCGCCTTCTTCCCAGAGCGGTGGAATGAGTTGGGTTTCCCAAGTTTCGAGGGCCTTGCGGAGGGTGGCGGCTTTTTCGGGATTGGATTTCACCAGATTGTGTTTTTCGCCCAGGTCGTCGTCGAGGTTGTAAAGGGCTTCGCCGAGGTCGCGGACGCGGATGAGCTTCCACGGACCTTCGCGGGAGGCTGCGATGTTCGTCCGCCGCCAGAAGAAGGCTGGGTGCGGAGCGGCGGTGTTCTTGCCGGTTAGAAAAGGGAGGAGATTTACGCCGTCAAGAGGGCGGTCGGTCGGGAGCTTTCCGCCGGCGGCCAGGAGGGAAGTGGGCAGAATGTCGAGAGAGCTAACGGTACGGGATTCGCGCTTGCCGGCGGGAACGCGGCCCTGCCAGTGGAGGACGAAGGGGACGCGCATGCCGCCCTCGAATAGCGTGCCCTTCTTGCCGGCGAGAGGAATGTTGGAAGCGGCTTGGTTGATGCCGCCGTTATCGCTGAGGAACCAGATGATGGTGTTTTCCATGAGTCCGTCGGCTTCGAGCTTGGCGACGAGTTTCCCGACGGCACGGTCCACGGCGTAGATCATGGCGTGGTATTGATTGGTGGTTTTCAGGATTTCGAGATCCTCGGGTTTGGCTTCGATCGGCTCGTGGGGAGCAGTGAAGGAGAGGTAGAGGAAGAAGGGCTTTTCCTTGTTATCAGCGATGAAATCGACGGCGGTGTCGCCCAGCCAGTCGGTGAGGTAGCCTTTGAATTTCAGCGGCTTGCCGTTGTGCTCGATGGCTTTGAGCGAGCCGGGCCGGTCGTCGGCCTTGGGCTTGTAGAAATAGCTGCGGTGGCCTTCGCGGAGGCCCCAGAACTCGTCGAATCCGCGGCGGGTGGGGTAGCGGGCGTCGTCATTGCCCAAGTGCCATTTCCCGATGGCGGCGGTCTTGTAGCCAATTTTTTGAAAAGCATTTCCCATGGTGGTCTCGGTGGTGGACATGCCGAGGCCGGTGGGAGGGCTGTTCGCCTCGTGGCCGAAACGCTGCTGGTAGCGGCCGGTGATCAGCCCGGCGCGGGATGGACTGCAAACGGAGGCGCTGACGTGGGCATCGGTGAAAATCACGCCTCCGGCGGCGAGCTTGTCGATGTTTGGCGATTTCACCTCGGTGGAGCCTTGGAATCCGAGATCGTGGTAGCCGAGGTCATCGACGAGCAGGATGATGACATTGGGCGGGCGGGTTCCAGCGGCGCGTGCGGGGAGGACGGAGGCGAGCGCGAGGAGGGTGATGGTTAGGGATTTCATGTAATGGGCGGGTGTTACGGGACGGATTTCGCGGATTGTGCGGGACGCGGTGGGCTTGGCAGATGCAATCCGCCGCCACGGGTCATTTTCCCGCCTCGCGGTGGCGCTTGAAGATCGCCAGAGTCCGGTCGCGCTCGACGTGGTGATCCACGCAGGGGAGCGGGTAGTCGGAGGCGATCGGCTTGCCATCGGCGGGCGGGGCCAGAAATTTCGCGGCGGAAATCCCCTTCAGCTCGGGGATCCAACGGCGGATGTATTCGCCCTCGGGGTCGTAGCGCTTGGTCTGGAGCCACGGGTTCTGGATGCGGAAATACGGTGCGGCATCGGCGCCGGTGCCAGCGGACCACTGCCAGCCGCCATTGTTCGAAGCGATTTCCCCGTCCACGAGATTTTGCATGAACCACGACTCGCCGAGCCGCCAGTCGATGTGCAAGTCCTTGGTCAGGAACATGGCCACGATCATGCGGACGCGGTTGTGAACGAAGCCGGTGGCGGCGAGCTGGCGCATGCCCGCATCGACGATGGGAAATCCGGTGCGGCCGGATTTCCATTTCTCGAACGATTCGCCCGGTTCGTCCCAAGGAAGGCCGCGCCAGTCGGGGTTGAATTCCTCGCGCAGGACATTTGGGAAATGATGGAGGATGGCGAAGTAGAACTCCCTCCAAGCGAGTTCCTTGAGGAAGACGGCCATGGATTTCGCGCCTGCCGCCGACGCGCCATCGCGGGCCTTGACCAACTCCGCCAAGACGGTGCGGATGGATACCAGGCCGAAGCGCAAGTCCTGCGACAGCCGCGAGGTGCATTCCGCGGCGGGGAAATCACGATTTCCGGCATACTCGCCAACGACGTCCGCGATGGCTTTCTTGAGCCGGGCGCGGGCGGCCTTTTCGCCGGGTTCGACGATGCCTGGAGCGGGATTTTCCAGGCCCCACGAAGCCAGCTTGGGCAGTTCGAGGGAGGAAATCCCGTCGGGTGTGTGCAGGTCACGGGGCTTACCGACCGGTGCGGGCTTCTGGCGGTCCAGCCAATTGCGGCTGAAGGGAGTGAACACACGGTAAGGATCGCCCGTTTGCGTCCGCACCTCGTCGGGGCCGATCAACCAGGCATCGTCGTGACCGTGGCAGGCGACGCCGATTTCCGCGCAGGCCGTGGCGAGCGATTTCTCCACGGATTTCCCGTATGGATCGGGATCCTTGTTGAAATGGATAGCCACCGCGCCGGTGTCGCGGATGAGCTGGCGCAATTCTTCGACCGCGTCCCCCCTGCGGACGATGAGCCTGCCGCCGATGGTTGGGAGATTTCTGGCGAGGGACTCCAGCGAGCCGCAGAGGAAACTCTGGCGGTTTGGGCCGGTCCAAGAATGGTCGCCGCGCCAATCGCTCGCTATATATACAGGGACGACGGGGAGTTTGTGTTCCGCCGCGCTGCGGAGCGCCGTGTTATCGGCGATGCGCAGGTCGCGGCGGAACCAATGGATTGCTACGGGTACTGGGTCCGGCATCCGCCGGAGTAGGCGTGCGGGCGGACCCGCGCAACCTCCGGCCGCCGGATTTCAGACTGCGTCGGTGAGGATTTTCTCGCCCTTCTTGATCGTCGCGGGTGACAGCTTGCCATCCACGCGCTTCGCGCCCTCAATGAGGGTTTTCAGCTCCTCAAGTGCGACTTCCGCCGCAGCCAGCGATTTCTTTCCTCCGCCGAACTTCTTGTCCGGGAAGTACTTGGTGAAGGTGGTGCCGGCCCGGCTGATGCAGAGGCGCCACCCTTCGAAGGCGGCGCTCTCGTAGGTGAATCGTGTCAGGTTTCTTTTGCTTTTCATGGTATCTTGGTGGATTGCGCGTGAACGATGACCTCGGCTGCTAGAAAATCTAGCGAATTGTTGGAAAAAGTGATCGGATAGTGCCGAAATGGTCAAACGGGAGTCGGAATCAGGCAAAAAATGCTTTGCAAGCAGCGCCGGTCCGTCATTGAGTCCCGCCCCGCGGGCAATTTCCATGCACGCCGTAGGTCCTCCGGGCAGTCCGCAATCGCGCGAACCGCCCGCCCGCAGGAGGGTAACCCGGCAACAGAACCATCACATGCCAGCAGTCAAACTCGCTCGCTTCGAGCTACCGAACCGCCTCGTCAGGAACGAGGAAACCGCCACCGACACCTACGCCCAATTCAGCGCCGAGCCATTCGAGCGCGGATACGGCCACACGATCGGGAACACACTCCGCCGCGTTTTGCTTTCCTCTCTGGAAGGCGCTTCGATTACCTCCGTCCGCATCGCGGGCGTGCAGCACGAGTTCTCCAGCCTTCCCGGCGTCGTGGAAGATGTCACCGACATCGTCCTGAACCTCAAGAAGGTGAAATTCTCCCATCACGAGAAAGAACCCCGCATCCTCACCATCAAGGTGGAGAAGGAAGGCGTGGTCACTGCCGGAGACATCACTTCGGACCATATCTACGACGTGGTCAACAAGGAGCAGGTCATCTGCACCCTCGACAAGAAGGTGAAGTTCGACTGCGAATTCGAGGTCCGCGTCGGCCGCGGATTTTCGACCGGCGACGAGAACAAGCGCAAGGACCAGCCGATCGGCGTCATTGCCATCGACTCGATTTTCTCGCCCGTCACCCGCGTGAAATACTCGGTGGAAACGACCCGCGTCGGCCAGATGACGGATTTCGACAAGCTCGTCCTCGACATCTGGACGGATGGCCGCATCACCCCGCAGGACGCGCTGCTTCAAGCCTCCGCGATTCTCCGCCACCACCTCGACGTGTTCGTCAATTACGATGAGAACGCCGTGGATTTCGAAGAGGCTCCGGCCGAATCGAGCGAGGAGAACGCCGCGCTGAAGAAGCTGCTCAACATGTCGGTCAACGAGATCGAACTCTCGGTGCGCGCCGCCAACTGCCTCAACAATGCGAACATCACCTCGGTCGGCCAGCTCGCCATGAAGTCCGAGGCGGAAATGCTGAAGTATCGCAACTTCGGGAAGAAGTCGCTCAACGAAATCAAGGACAAGCTCGTCGAGCTCGGCCTCGGTCTCGGGATGTCCTTCGAATCCTCGCTGCTGTCCGGCCCCGCCGCCGCCTCCCGCGGTCCGCGCCTCGGTGCGGAAGACGAGGCGCCCGTCGGCCTCGCCGATTTGATCGCCCAGAACCTCGACGACTAACACATCTACCTAGAAGCATCCGATGAGACATCGCATCAAGAAAGCCAAACTCAAACGCACCGCCTCGCATCGCAAGGCGCTGCTCGCCAACATGGCGTGCAGCCTGATCGAGCACGGCCGCATCAAGACCACCCTCGGCAAGGCCAAGGCACTGCGCCCGGTGGCGGAGAAATTGATCACCCTCGCCAAGCGCGACGATCTGCACTCCCGCCGCCTCGCCATCTCCTTCCTGCGCCAGAAAGAGGTCGTTAAGAAGCTGTTCGCCGAGACCGCGCCCGCATCCAAGGACCGCCAAGGCGGATACTGCCGCATCACCAAGCTCGGCGCCCGCATGAGCGATTCCGCACCGATGGCGATCATCGAGTGGGTGGATCGCCCGGTGGTCGAAGAGCCTGCGGAGGAACCCGAGGCAAATGCCGACGCCGCCGCGCCGAAAAAGGCCGACAAGAAAAAGGCCGCCGACGAGGTGGTCGAAGCCGAGGCGGAGTAATTGCCGGGGCAACGCACCGATTCCAAGCCGCCCGCGCCAGTCGCGGGCGGCTTTTTTTGTGCGCTTTCATCGGGGATGACCCGAACGCGCCGATCGACGCCGACCGGTTCCACCTTGTCATCGCGACCGGAATCGGAATCTTCCCCGCATGCCCGCCGCGCCCGAAGCCGACCCTCGATTCGCCGAATTCGTAATCCTGCAGGCGCAGAACGCCGGCCTCTTCCTCGGCCAGATTCCCAACCCCCACACCGGCGAGAAGCAGGTCAATCCCCGCGCCGCGAAATCCGTGCTCGATTCGCTGGAAATGCTCGTCGCCAAGACCCGCGGCAACCTCGCCGCCACCGAGGAAAAGCTCCTCGCAACCGCGCTCGACAACCTCCGCCCGCTCTACAAGACCGCGCTTGAATCCGCCGCCCGCTGACCCAGCTTCCCCCCCATGGATTTCGACCCCTTTAATATCGGCAGCGTTCCCGTCGGCGGCCCCGTTCCCTTTTTCATCCTCGGGCCGTGCGCGCTCGAGTCGGAGGAATTCGCGTGGGACATGGCCCGCTCGCTGAAGGAAATCGCCGTCCGCACCGGCATCCATTTCATTTTCAAAGCCTCCTTCGACAAGGCGAACCGCACCTCCGTCGATTCCTTCCGCGGCCCCGGAGTCCAGGAAGGCTGCCGGATTCTCGGTGAAATCGGCCGCGAACTCGGCGTTCCCGTCACCACCGACATTCATACCACCGGCGACGCGGAAATCGCCGCCGAGCACATCGATCTCCTCCAAATCCCCGCGTTCCTCTGCCGCCAGACCGACCTCCTCGAAGCCGCCGCCAAGACCGGCCGCGCCGTCAACGTCAAGAAAGGCCAGTTCCTCGCCCCGCTGGATACAGTCAATATCGCCGGCAAAATGCGCGCGTTCGGCTGCGAGAAATTCCTGATCACCGAGCGCGGCACCACCTTCGGCTACAACAATCTCGTGGTGGACATGCGCTCGCTCTACTGGATGCGGAAGGAGGGATTGCCCGTCATTTTCGATGCCACCCATTCCGTCCAGCGCCCCGGCGGCCTCGGTGGGACAACCGGCGGCGATGGCGAGCTTGCCCCCGTGCTCGCCCGCGCCGCCGTCGCCACCGGCCTCGAAGGCCTCTTTATGGAAGTCCACTCGGACCCGGCCAACGCCTTTTCCGACGGTCCGAACCAAATCCCGCTGGAGTTCATCGAGGACCTGCTGGTCAAGCTAATCGCCATTCACCACGCCTCCCACTAGCCATTTTGCGCCTCCTCCTCACAGCCCTCGCGCTGGCCTGGCCGTCCGTGGCCGCGGCCCGGGAAAGCACGGGCCGGAAGGAAGGGATTTTCTCTCTCCTGCCCGATGGCAGCCAGCTCGATGGCGTTATGCTCCCCCGCTACGACAAGGATCGCGTCCTCACCGGCGTCCTCATGGCGGGCCGCATCACCCTCGACAACGTGTCCAAAATGACCGGCCGCGACGTCACCGTGGAGTTCTACAATCCCGACCGCAGCTCGCGCGCCCGCATCGATCTCGAGACCGCCACCTTCCTCCGTGAGGAAAATCTCCTCCGCACTGGCGATCCCGTGCAAATCAGGTCCGACCGGCTCGACGCCCGCGGCACCGGCCTCTACTACTCCATCGGCACCGGCGAGGGATTTCTCGTCGGCCCGGCCGTCACCACCATCACCAATCCCCCGAAAGAATCCGCCATGAAAATCCCGCACCGTTCCATCGGCGCAGCCGCTCTGCTCGGCACCGCCATCCTCGCCAGCCCCGCCGCGGCAGCGGAAAATCCCGCCAAATCCGCCGAAGCGAATCGCGCCGGATTGCGCGCGACACTGGAGCAATCCGCCGATGCGAATCGTGCCGCGACTGAATTCCTCGACAAGGCCGGCCTCCTCGCCGCGAACGACGCCCAACCCGCCGACACGCCCGCCGCAGCCGAGCCGCTCAAGGTCGATGACGATCCCGCGCGCACCGTCATCAGTTGCGATGGCGGCTTTTACTTCGATGCCAACAAAGGCGTGTTTGTGTATCTGAAAAACGTCCGCGTCACCGACCCGCGATTCGACCTAACCGGCGCGAACGAACTGAAAATCTTCACCGCCAAAAAGCCCGCAACCGACAAACCGCCTGCGGATGGCAAGTCCGGAAAAATCGCCGGCAAGGAAATCGACCTAGGCGAGGTCGAAAAAATCGTCGCCACCGGCGCTGTCAAAATCACCCAAAAGAATCCTAAGAAAGGCGATGCCCCCATCATCGCCAGCGGCGCCATCTTTTCTTATAATGTCAAAACCGAGGGCATCGTCATCAGCGGCGGATTTCCATGGTTCACCCAAGGCGACCGCTACGCCCGCGCCCGGGAATCGAATCTAACGCTCCGCATCGATAAGGATTTCAACACCTCCACCGAAGGCAACTGGGACATGGGCTTCAAATTGCAGGACAAGAAAAAGTGACTCCTCCCGCGCCCCATACCCCCGGCTCCACCTGCTCCAATGGTGATTCCGCCGTCCTATTTGCAAAAGGCCTGCGCAAGACCTACGGCGGCCGCGCCGTCGTCGATGGCGTTTCCATCACTGTCCAGCCCCGGGAAATCGTCGGCCTGCTAGGCCCGAACGGCGCGGGCAAAACCACTTCATTCTACATGATCGCCGGACTTATTCCGGCCGATGCCGGTAATGTGTGTTTCAATGGCCATGACATTTCCCGCATGCCCATGCACCGCCGCGCCCGCCTCGGCCTCGGCTATTTACCGCAGGAGGAATCGATATTCCGCAAGCTCTCGGTCTTGGACAACCTGCTGGCCATTCTCGAAACCCGGCCCAAGCTCAGCCGCGCCGATCGCCGCGAACGCGCCGAGGATCTGCTAACCCGGTTTGGTATTTCCAAGCTCTCCAAATCAATCGCCATCACCCTCTCCGGCGGCGAGAAACGCCGGCTCGCGATCGCCCGTTCGCTGTGCTCGGACCCCACGCTGCTCATGCTCGACGAGCCATTTGCCGGCATCGATCCCATCGCCGTCGAAGACATCCAGCGCATCGTCCGCGAGCTGCGCGAGCGCGACGGCCTGGCCATACTCATCACCGACCACTCGGTCCGGGAAACCCTCAGCATCACCGACCGCGCTTTCCTCATTCACGATGGCCGCGTCATTCTGGAAGGCGCGTCCAAGGAACTTGTGGACGACCCCATCGCCCGCAAACACTACCTCGGCACGGATTTCCGCATGTGAGTCCGCTTTGATCTTTTGTTCCGAAGCCGATTCGCAGGCTGTAAGCTTCAGGAACAAAGCCCCGGGCTTCAGCTCGAGGTTGTTAGCGATAGATCCATCGCGGCCTGAAGGGTAGCCGGAACCGCGGCGATATGTCAGGAAACAGATCGTTACGAGGTTCCTCAAAGCGCCAATGAAAACCTTTATAAACACATCTTCATACGCAGTCCCATCAGATTCCTTTACGACAAACGCGCCGCCAGCAGCTCCCGCTGGAAGATGAGCTCCTTCGGCAAATGATCGTATAGATCGATGAAAAATTCTCCTTGGCTTACCAGCTCCGCCTTCCACTCGGCGCGGTCGAAATTCATCGCCTGGTCGAAGATTTCCGGCGTGAACCCGGCCAATCCCTCGACATTGAAATCTTCATAATAAGGCGTCCAACCGATTTGCGTTTCGTGCCCCGGAGCCTCGCCCCGGCAGCGCTTCACGATCCATTCCAGCACGCGCATGTTCTCGCCATAGCCGGGCCAAAGGAATTTCCCGTCCCCGTCCTTGCGAAACCAGTTCACGTGGAAGAATCGCGGCAAATGGGTGACATTCCCCCGCATGCCCAGCCAGTGGGAGAAATAGGCGCCCATGTTATATCCGCAGAAGGGCAGCATCGCCATCGGATCGCGGCGCACCTTGCCGATCGCCCCGGCGGCAGCGGCTGTCATTTCGGATCCCATCGTCGCGCCCACATAGACTCCGTGGCTCCAGTTGAATGCCTGATAGACGAGCGGCATCGTCGTCGGCCGGCGCCCGCCGAAAACGATCGCATCGATCGGCACGCCCTCGGGGTTCTGCCAATCAGGATCGATCGTCGGGCATTGCACGGCCGGCGCGGTAAAGCGCGCGTTCGCATGCGCCGCAGTACGGCCGCAATCCGGCGTCCAGTCCCTGCCCGTCCAGTCGATCAGGTGCGCCGGCGGCTCGTCGCTCATTCCTTCCCACCACACGTCGCCTGCGTCGGTTAGAGCGACGTTCGTAAAGATGGAGTTCTCCTTCATGGAATCCATCGCGATCGGGTTGGTATTGTATGCCGTGCCCGGCGCGACCCCGAAGAAGCCGGTCTCCGGATTGATCGCATGCAATTTCCCATCCTGGTGCGGCCACATCCAGGCAATGTCATCGCCTACGATCGATGTTTTCCAGCCCGCCGCACGGTAGGCTTCCGGCGGCACGATCATCGCCAGATTCGTCTTTCCACAGGCCGAGGGAAACGCCGCGGTTACGTAAGTCTTGGTGCCGTCCGGCGCGTGGATTCCCACAATCAGCATGTGCTCCGCCATCCATTCATGTTCACGGGCGATGTTGGTGGCGATCCGCAGCGCCAGGCATTTTTTTCCTAACAAAGCATTGCCGCCATAGCCGGAGCCATAGGACATGATTTCCCGCGTCGCCGGGAAATGGACGATATACTTATCGTCATTGCACGGCCACGGGCTGTCCTCCTGCCCATCTTCCAAAGGCGCGCCGACCGAGTGCAAACATGGGATGAATTTCCCGTGACCGTCCCGCCTGGCTTCGGATTGTCCCGCAGCCTCGTCCTCCAGCCGCTTCAATACATGCGAACCCATATGGCACATGATCCGCATGTTCACCACGACATACGGACTGTCGGAAATCTCAACGCCGATCTTCGCAAGCGGCGAATCCAGCGGACCCATGCAAAAGGGTATCACATACATCGTCCTGCCCTTCATCGCGCCGCGGAATTTCTCCTTCAGCCGCGCGCGCATTTCGTCAGGCTGAGCCCAATGATTGGTCGGGCCGGCCTCGTCCTTGCGCTTCGAGCAAATGAAGGTGCGTTCCTCCACGCGCGCCACATCGGACGGCGCGGACCGTGCGAGAAATGAATTCGGCCGCAGTTCCGGGTTCAGGCGGATGAAAGTGCCGCTATCCACCATCCGCCGCGTCAGCGCATCCCATTCTTCCTGGGATCCATCGCACCATTCGACGGCCGAGGGTTGGCATAGTTCTTCGATTTCCGCAATCCACTGGCGGAGCTGGGGATGACTTGTCGGGGCGTCTGCGATCATGTTGATAGGAGTAAAACAAAGATATGCCCCCATGGCAACGCATGGAGTCT
The DNA here is from genome assembly GCA_038235225.1 of Verrucomicrobiales bacterium. Taxonomy (GTDB): domain Bacteria; phylum Verrucomicrobiota; class Verrucomicrobiia; order Verrucomicrobiales; family Akkermansiaceae; genus Luteolibacter. Next base: position 14,935 of record JBBSUD010000023.1, on the reverse strand, counting down.
GAAATCGTCCGCATCAGACCGCGGCGGCCGCCCGGCAGTGCGTGGAAAGCAGCACGCAATCCACCCGCGCGGCAGGATACGCCAGCTCCATGACCTCCCGATAGGCCGCCATTTGGCCGGCATATCGCGCGGTTAGCTCGGCCATGCCGGACACACGGTCGGTTTTGAAATCGATGACTTCCACCCGCGCCACGCCGCCGTCCGGGCCGCGCTCCAGATGCAGCCGGTCAATTACGCCGCTCAGCCATTTCCCACCGGCCACGGCGTCGATCGATTGCTCTCGGAGCACCTCCACCGCCCGTCCGCCGCGCGTGAAAATCCGTCGCAATTCCGGCACCTCCAGTAGTTCGCCCACCAGCTTTCCCGCCTCCGTTCTCGGGAAATCAGGCATCACCGCGTCGATCCAGCCGATGCTCTCGAAGGCCGCGTGGACGTCGCTGCCGAAGCGCATGCCTGCCGTCGAGGAGGGTATTGCCGCGGCCGAAGATTTCTTCAATCCGCTTGGCGTGGTTCGCTCCCGGCGCGGCACCGGTTGTTGCAGCGATCCACCTTCATTTACGGAAATCACTTTTCCCATATCTTCCAGAGATCTCGTCCAACCGGGATTTCCCGATTGCCATACCACCCCGGGTCCGCCCCCGGAATCCACACAGCGCGCGATCCAGTTGCATAGGGATGGCCGGTCCGGCGTGTTGGTTCTACCCGGCGGCTCCAGCAATACGTAAAGTCCGCGCTTCGCCCGGGTCAACGCGACATACAACATGCAGAACGATTCATAATGTTGCCGCGCTGCCCACCGCGCCTCGGCCTCGCGCATTTCCAGAATAAGGTCGCGCGCCCACCGCGGAGGCGTTTCCGTCAACCAATTCGAGCCCTCCGCCACGTCGAACCGCTGCGTCACGGGCAGCTTGTCATTGGAAATTTCCGGCAGGATGACCACTTCGAATCCAAGTCCTTTCGACTTGTGAATCGTCATCACCTGCACCGCCGCCACTCCCGGACTTTGCGATACCTGAAGCCGGCCGATCCAATCCGCCGCCTCCCGCGCCGTCGCCCCGCCGCGGGCGTCCAGCGCCGCCAGCGCCATGAGAATGTCGCCCGCGCGCCGCCTGCCGAAGTCCGACCAACCCACCCAATTCGCCTCCACCACTTCCTCCAACATCGCGGCGAATCCGGACTGCGAGGTAATGGCTAACAATCCCTCCCAAGCCGCTTGCCAATGCCCGCCGAACCGCTCAAGCAGCCTCGCCCATAGCGGCGACATTTCCATAACTCCCCGCGCGAAGCCGTCCGCCGGATTCGCCAGCCATTGTAACAAATGCCATAGCGCGATGCCTACAGGATTGTCCTTCGCCGGCTCCCGCGCGCCTTCCTCGATGACATCGAATCCAAGCGCGCGGAGATGATCCGCCACGGTTTTCACCTGCGCGTTCGTCCGCACCAAAATACCGCATGTCATCTGTTTCCGGCCAACACCAAGCTCCTCCAAAAGCACGCCGATCCGCTCCAGCCGATCCTCGCTTTCGCCCTCGACCACCTCTACCCGCGCCTCGCCGCATTGGTCAGGACCGGTCAGCGGCTTCGCGGAAATGTGTTCCTGCCATTCCCACTTGTTCGCGGAATTGCCAAATAACTCACCCATGGTCGCCGGGTCGCCGCAGACACGATTTACCAACGCCAGCACTTCCGGACACGAACGCCAGGAGTCGCACATCGGCTCGATTTTCAATGTCAGCGGATGATCTTGCGGACCGTTACCATAGCGAAGGATCACCTCGTCGAAAAGCGCCACCTCCCCGCCCCGCCAGGCATAGATCGCCTGCTTGCGGTCGCCTACCACGAATACCGTACCATCGCCCTCGCCCGCCGCCTCGTCGATGAGCGGCAGCAGCCCCAGCCAGTCCGCCCGGCTGGTATCTTGGAACTCGTCCAGCAGCCAGTGCTCGTGGCGCGCGTCCAGGCGGAAGTCCACCGCCTGCCGCCGCATTTCCGCATCCCCGCCGCCGACCCACTCGCCCATCAGATGTTTCACATCGTCGAAGCGCAACAACCCGCGGCGGCGCAGGAGTTTCTCGCAGCGCGCGTCGTAAATCGCCACCACGTCACGCACCGCCCGGGTCCTAGCGAGCGCAGCCGCCAGCTCGCAGCGCGCCGCCAGTTCAATTAGATTCCCCAGCGCCTCCCCCGCCGGTCCGCCGATGGTGAATTCCTTATAAAACTTCACCGACAGGGGCGGTTCCCCCGCCGCGACTGACAGTATCAAACTCTCCAGCAAACTCGTCGGCGTCCCCAAACTTCCGCTGCCGATGGTATGGTTATCGAATTGCTCCAAAATCTTCTCCAGCGCCTCCCGCTGCCCTTTCCTCGTAAAATCGACGGAATCCAAGCCGCGGCCAACGGTCGCTATCAGCCCCGATTTCATAATCTCCCAATCCTCCACAGCCACCCCCGCCAGCGTCTTCGGACCCCACTCCACCCCGCACGCCGAGCGATAGTGGCCTTGCCATAGATTCACAAATTCCCGCAATCCCTCGACCACCCTCTGCTCTTCTTTTCCATAACTCGCCCGACGGAAGGCATGGAGAAATTCCCCGCCCGATTCCTCGTCCAGCGCCTCTCCCAGAATCGCCGCCATCGTCTCGTCCGCCGCCGCCTCCGCCCGCGGCCCTTCCAACAGTTCGAATTTTCCGCCTGTCAGGCCGAGTTCATATTGAAACCCGCGCACCACTTTCGCGAAAAAACTATCCATCGTCCCGAGCGTCAGTCGCGGCAGCGCCCGCACAACCTTCTCCAGCGCCGCGCCGAAATCCGCTCCTGGAATCCCCACATCCCGCCGCAAATCCGCCGCCTTTCCCGGGTCCGCCGCCGCACCCGCCAGCTTCCGCAGCACGGCATCTGCGAACTCCCCCGCCGCCTTCCGCGTGAATGTCAGCGCCACGATCTTCTCCGGCTCCACCCCCCGCGCCACAAGCCCGATCACGCGGTTCCCCAACTGAAATGTCTTCCCCGACCCCGCGGAGGCGAGAATGAGCAGGTTCTTCCGGAGGATGTCCATACGGGGAGGATGGCGGGCAGGGAATGCCCGGACAATGCCGGAATTCGGTTCCACCACCGTTCTAACCATGGGCGGGGCTGGACGTCTACGTTGCTGACAGGGTTACATCCGCCGTGGCCAGCCTCGGAGTGCGGCAATGGTTCAAACATCTGTTATCTGGGGAAGTGGCTTAGTAACGCGCGATGTTCAACGAGTCAGATTTTATCTCGACACTGAACTTTGGATCTTGTCTGCAATCGTGGTAGAGCCAACGTCGTCTCCATGAAAATCGATTGCCATGTGCATCTTGTGGGGAACGGGAAGAAGGGGAACGGGTGCTGGTTCCGGATGACGGGGTGGCACCGTATGATGGGGCACATGATGTCCCGGATGATGGGGATGCCGGTCGGGTTCGAGGATGAGGATTTCGATGCGATTTATGTGAAACGACTGCGGGACGCGGTGGCGGAATCGTCGCTGGACCGGGCGATGTTGCTGGCGCAGGACGAGGTCTATCGGGAGGATGGGACGAAGCGGGAGTTCGGATCGTTTTACGTGCCGAATGGATATCTGTTTGAGATTTGCGAAAAGCATCCGGAGTTTGTGCCGGCGGTATCAATCCACCCGGCGCGGCGGGACGCGCTGGAGGAGCTGGACCGCTGCCTGGCCCGCGGCGCGCGCGCGCTCAAGCTGCTGCCGAACTGTCTGGATGTGAATTGCGCGCTGCCGGCCTACGAGCCGTTCTGGGAGAAAATGGCGGCGGCGGGGCTGCCATTATTGGCGCACACCGGCGGGGAAATGACGGTGCCGGTGGCGAACAAGGCCTATGAGGATCCGCGCATTCTGCGGCGGCCGCTGCAGATCGGAGTGAAGGTGATCGCGGCGCACGCTTCGAGCAATAGCGGGCCTTTCGATGAGAATTATTTTCCGGTGCTTTTGAAAATGATGGCGGAGTTCCCGAACTTGTGTGCCGATACTAGCGCGCTGAACTCACCGATGCGCAGCGGTGTGATCAAAAGCATATTGAATTGTGATTTCCGGGAACGCTTCGTGCATGGCAGCGACTATCCTGTGCCGGTCGGCGCTTGGTATGGGAGACTGCGTGGATTGATTGATGGGTCTGCGAGAAAGCGGGCTTCGAAGATCAAGAATCCGATCGAGCGCGACTATCGATTGAAGGTGGATATGGGATTCGAAGAAGCGCACTTCACGAGATTATGGGATATCCTTCGGGACGTGTGATCGATTGCCGGGGATTCGCGAGATCATGAATTTTTGTGGCGACTCTTTGCCGGAGAAATCCTGCCTTTGTGGACGCGATCATCATCAGGCAGGACTTTCTTCCGTTTGTGACCCGGATTTTCATGGGTCCCGGGAAGCCACCATGTTAAGAGCGCGGGAAATCTATAGCAAATCATCGGCGAGTTCGATGACACGGTCGCGGAGGGTGACGAAAAAGCGGTCGCCGGGCTGCTTTTTCATGATCGCGCCGCCGGTGAATCCGCCGAAAGCGGGGAGTACTAGCACCTCGCCGCGATGCAGAAAACAGCGCATGCGCAGGGAGGTGCGCCTGCCATCGGGAATTCTCACGACCGGATGCAAATGACCGCAGATATGCAGGATTTCGCCGGAGGCGTGGGCGGGATCGTGAATGATGGCGAGGCCGGCCGTTGGATCGAGCCGGGACACGGCATGAAGACGTCCGGGAATAACAGGGAGCTTGGCATCGTGGTTTCCCAGCACCAAGGTAACGGGGACTCCTAGGGTATCGAGAAATTCCGCCAGTTGCGATTTCAGCTCGGGAGTGATGCCGGTGGGCGCGTGGAAAAGGTCGCCGGCGATGACGAGGCGGGCGGCTCCGTATTTCTCTGCCAGCGCGAGCATGCGGCCGAAATCGCGGGCATTTTCGCCCTCCGGCACCGGCAGTCCCTTGGCGCGAAACGCTGCGGATTTGCCAAGATGCAGATCGGCGAGGATGAGGGTGGCAGTATCGGCAAGGAAGGCGGCACCCTCGGGAAGGAGTTCAAGATGCGGATGTTTGGGGAACGGCGACATGCGGGGGGATTCCATGGCTCACAAGCGGAGCTAGGGCAAATGGAGGGTTCGATTTTCGGAGATTGCGAAAAAGCGGAGTTTACCTAAAGTGCGATCATGACCGCGCTCCGAAATACCCTGCCAACCGCCGCCGAGTATCTCGCCGCCGAACGCGTGGCTCCTTACAAGAGCGAATACGTGCGGGGGGAAATCTTCGCAATGTCGGGTGCGGCCTTGGCTCACAATCTGATCGCGGTCAATCTGACCCGCGAAATCAGCGAAAGGTTCAAGGAGCGGCCTTGCAGGGTCGTCGCCGGCGACATGAAGGTTCGAATCGAGTCTGCGGACTGCTACTTCTATCCCGATCTATCCGGGCTTTGCGGCCAGCTCGAACTGGAGGGAGTAGGCCGCGATACCTATCTCAATCCGCATTTCGTGATCGAGATCCTTTCGGACAGCACCGAATCTTACGACCGGGGCGGAAAGTTCCAGGATTATCAGTCGATTCCCTCGCTGAGGGAGTATGTGCTGGTTTCCCAGAAATCGCGGACGGTGGAAGTGTATCGAAAGCGGGAGGACCACTGGATTTACCAAAGCTACCGCGGCGACGGGGCGGTATTGAAACTGGAGTCGGTGGATTGCGAGATTCCATTTGCGGAAATCTATCGGAATGTGGATTTCGAGGAAGTTTGAATCGCGGACTCGCGGACGTGGACAGGCTAGGTCGGGCGTGATTGGCTGGACGGGATGAACGATGGATCGCTGTTGGTGCTGGGGATTGCCGGGCCGGAGATTTCTCCGGATGAGGCTGCGCTTTTCCGCAAGTTGCGGCCGGCGGGATACATCCTTTTCACTCGGAACGTGGTTACTGCGGAACAGACCAGGAAGCTAACGGACGACCTGCGGGATTTGTCGCCCGAGATACCCATTATCGCAATCGATCAGGAGGGTGGCAGGGTTACCCGGACGCGGGAAATCGCGTCGGCCGCGCCCTCCGCGCCAGCTCTGGCAGCGGCGGGAGATATGGGGAAAATCGCGGATGCGGCGGCGTGGACCGGGGATTTGCTGCGCCTGCTGGGGATCAATATGAACTTTGCGCCGGTGCTGGATTTGGATCATTTCCCGGATCTCCAAAATGCTTTGCGCGGGCGCTGCTGGGGGCGCGACCCGCAGCGGGTGATTGATCGGGCGGGGCACTGGAACCGCTGGCTGCGGAAGCGCGGAGTGGCGGGATGTGCGAAACATTTCCCGGCGGGGGGCAGGGCGGTTAGCGACCCGCATCACGATCTGCCCACATCTCCCGCGACGCTGGACGAGCTGCTGCGCGAGGACGTGCTGCCCTACACGGCGCTGATGCCGGAACTGGACGCGGTGATGCTGGCGCATGTGGATTTCCCTAACATCGACCCGGATTTCCCGGCATCACTCTCGCCGCGGATCGTGCGGCGGTTCCTGCGGGACCAGCTCGGCTTCGACCGGCACCTGGTGCTGACGGACGATCTGGACATGGGTGCGATTTCCCGCCGCTACGGCCGCGGGGAGGACGTGAAACTGGCTCTAACCGCCGGCAACGATCTGGCGCTCATCTGCCACCGGATGGATACGGCGGACCTCGCCGCGCGCGCGATTTCCGAGCTGCCGCACCATGCCACGGCGGATGCGCGGGAGCGGGTGGAGAACTTCCGCAGGCGCCTGCGCGGGCCGGTTCCTTGGAGCGCGGAGAAATGGCGGCAAACGTGCGAATCGCTGGCGAAACTGGCCGCGGAGGTGACTGAGGAAGGAGTGACGGCGGCGGAAAGTCCGGTGGCGGGGTATTGACAAACCCGCTCGAATTTTCAGATGCGGAGCGCGTCTGAGCCGCTACGATGAAAACAACTTCCATGATGAAACTCTTCGCAAAACCTCTCGCCGCCGCTGCCCTCGCGCTCGCGCTCTTCGCACCGGCCGCTTCCGCCGCCAAGCTGACGCTCGATGGCTATGGCTATTATGAATTCCAAAGCCGCAATCATTACTACGGCCACGGCGGTGCCGAACAGAATGGCCGCTACTCCTATTTGGGGCGTGGCTATTATCATAAGACGGAAATCGGCATGGACTATCTGACGAACCGCTCGCGCAGGCGGTCCGGCGATCTGAGCATCGAGTTCTGGGCGATGCCCTTCTACGGCGCAACCAGCGGCACGATCCTGATGACCCGCTCGCGCGACTCGCTCGGCGGCGGCGATTCGCTGGAGAATGTCGATCCGCGCGGTCAGGCGATCTCGCTGGACAAGCGGCGCTTCCCGGAAATCAACGTTTGGGAATACACGCGCCGCGGTTGGAAATTCCGCGACGCGCTGACATTCACCCGCAAGAACCGCCTCTGAGCGTCGGAAATTCATCACCCATGCCGGGGTTCCCCATCAGGAATCCCGGCATCTTCGTCTTATGAAAATCATTCCACTCGCCATCGGCGGCATCGTCATCGGGCTGGGTAGCGGCGCGATCGGTTACCGGATTGGGAAATCGCAACCCGGGGCGACTGTCGTCACGCAGGCTCCCGCGACGGGCCGGATTTCCACTCCCACGAGCGGGGTGCGCGCCATAAGGCCGGATTTCCAACCGGCGGAATTCCGCGCCGAATTGGACGCGGAGAAAAGTCCGCTTGCGCGGATGAAGCTGGCGCTGCCGCGGATGGAGGACTGGGTGGCGAAGGACCCGCGGGGAGCGCTGGACTGGCTGAAAGCGCAGCCGCGGAGCGACCGCCGGGACGAGGTGATTGCAATGGCGCTGGACCAATTATCTCACGTCGACGGGAAGCAGGCGGCGGATTGGGCGTTGGCGAATTTGTCCGGCGTGGAGCTGAACAACGCGATTGTCGCGATCGCGGAAACGTGGGGAGAACGGAACGGCGGCGAGGCGGCGGCGTGGTTCGCGGCGCGCCCGGCGACGGTGGAGCGCGCCACGGCGCTGGAAAATGTGATGTTCGTCTGGGCCGGGAACGAGCCGGCGGCGGCGCTGGATTTCATCGGGAAATCGCCAACGGACGCGGACCTGACCCCGACGCTGCGGCGCGCGGCGCTGGCCGGCTGGGCGAAGAGCGATCCGGCCGCGGCGGTGGACGCGAGCCTGAAAATCAGCCGGGCCAATGGCGATGCCGGGCAATTCGCCAACACGCTCGCGAACTGGGCCACGATGGATTTGCCGGCCAGCTCACAATGGCTGCTCGACCACGTGCCCGCCGGGCAGGAACGAACGGCGGCGGCAGAGGAGCTGGGTGTGATTTACGCGAGCCAGTCGCCGGCTGATGGGATTTCCTGGTTGGCCAAGCTGAATGCCGGGCCGGAACGAAATTCGGCGGCGGGTGCGTTTGCCGCATCCTGGTCCCGCGCGGATCCGGCGGGGGCGGCAAAATGGGCGGCAAGCCCGGCGGCTGGTGAAGTGCCCACGGAAGCGGTGGCGACGGTGGCGCAAAATTTCCTCCGGCGGGATCCGGCGGGCTTCGCGGCGTGGCAGGCGACGCTGCCGGAGGGGCCGTTCAAGACAAAGGTCGGCACGGTCGGCACTCCAGCGGAGGAGTGATTTTCTCAGGATTTCCCGAGCACCCAAGCGATGTGGGGAGTGTATAAATCCGGCTCCAGCAGGAAGGAATCGTGCCCCTTGTCCGAGTGGACGGTGATGTGCATGACATCGACTTTGGCGAGTTCCAGATAGCGGACCAGCTCGGCCTGTTCTTCGGGATAGAAGCAGAAATCCGAATCCACCGAGAAGACGAGCCAGCGCTGGCCGGCCGCTCGGGCGCGCTCGAAAAGATCGGCCGGGGTCTCGGCATCGCCCTCCTCGGCACCGTCGTAGCGAGACCACATGTCGATGATTCTCAGGTAGGTGTTGGCGTCGAAGCGGCGCACAAATTTTTTCCCCTGATGGAGCATGTAGCTCTGGAATTGATCGCGGACGCGGTACCAGGCGAGGACGTCGTCCGGTTGGACGACGTCCTGCCGGGCGCGGCGCTCGATGGCATCGAGATGGACGAAGGTTTTGTGGGAAATCATCCGGGCGAGGACGAGGCCGTAGAGCGGCGCGCGGGATTCGTAGTAATCGCCGCCGTTGAAATGGGGGTCGTTTTCAATGGCAAGGATTTGCTCGAAGAGAATCAGGCGGTTGAGGACTGTGGTTTTGTAACCGGAAGCGATGACGATGACATTTCGAACCCGCTCGGCAAAGCGGGTGGCGAAGGTCAGCGCGATGAGACCGCCCACGGACGGGCCGACGACGGCATGCAGAGTTTGGATTTCCAAGGAATCCAGAAGCTTGGAAAATACCTCGACCTGATCTGCGGCGGAGACGGCGGGAAAGGTGGAACCCCAGGGCTGGCCTGTGTCGGGATTCACCGAGGCCGGGCCGGTGCTGCCGTAGCAACCGCCGAGGTAATTGGCGCAGAGGACGAAGTATTTGTCCGTATCGATGGCGTTGCCGGGGCCGATCAGCGTTTCCCACCAGCCTTCGTGGAGTTCGGGCTGCCAGAGCTCCCCCACCCCGTCGATGCCGCCATTGTGGCCGACGGCGTGGTGCGATCCGGAAAGGGCGTGGAATAGGAAAATGGCGTTCGAGCGGTCGGCGTTGAGATTGCCCCAAGATTCGTAGGCCAGGGTGATTCCGGGCAGGTCGCCGCCGCCACGGAGCCTTACAGGTTCGGCCGGGCTGCCAGACTGGAAGAATTTCGTAGGTGACTCGGCGGACATGCGCGGAGGCTAAGCGGCGGCGCGTCCGGCAGGCAAGGGCGGCGCGGGTGGCTTGCGGGACGGGACCGCGGCCGCTATCGGTCGGGCATGTTGCGATTTCTCCCCACACTCGCCTGCCTCCTGCTCGCCTCCTGTGGCCTCGGTCATGGCCCCACCATGGAGGGCGCGGTGCCGAGACCGGCCGGGCTTTCGTTCCTCCCCGACCGCGCGGAAAAGGGCGATTTGTTCGCGATTTATCAACCCGGCCTGCCCTCGAAATGGCGGGGGAACTGGACCTCGCAGTTCGATTTCAGCGGGATCTCCTTCAACGACGCGAGGACCGCCACGCTGATCGCGCCGTCCTTCGTGGTCATGGCGAAGCATTTCCAACGGCCGTCGAACGTGCCGGTGATGTTCCACAACAAGCGCGGCCGATCCTACAAGCGGCTGATCGTTAGCCAGCGGAATCTCTCCGTGGGCGATATCTCGGTCGCCAAGCTGAACGAGCCTCTGCCGCCCGATGTGAAGCCTTTCCCCTTCGCCGACGCCTCGGACGCAACCGCGGCCAGGCCGGTTCTGGTGACGGATCAGCATGAAACCGTCTTCGTCCACCGCATCGCCGCGGTCGCCGGGGGGACCATCGGCTTGGACTGGATTCCCGGACTGAATCCCGTTTACCGGAAAAAACTCATCGTGGGCGACAGCGGAAATCCTTCATTTATCGCGAAGAACGGGCGGCTTTTTCTCCTCGAGACCCACACCTCCGGAGGCCCGGGTGCCGGACCGTTCTACGGGGAACCACAAATCCAGGGCGCAATCCGCGCCGCGATGGAAAAAATGAACTAAAAACTTGTGGTGCGCCAATTGGCGGATTACAAATGCCGTATGACTATGAGTTCACATCTAAGAGATGGAGCCGACGAAGAGGGCGATTCACTGCGGATAGAATCCCCCGTCGCGGTTTACGGAGCCACGCTCCCCGTGACTTCGCTTATCGAACACTGGCACGCCGTCCTGCATGAACTGGGAGTGCAAACTTCCAGCAAAGCCGGCAGCGCTCTTGCCCAAATCCGCGAGGCATTGCGGATCGGCGTGCCGCGTGACGCTTTCGAGCGCATCCGTAAGGACCTGGGAGTCAACACCGAGGAACTCGCACAAGTGGTGGCAATTTCCAATCGGACACTGGCGCGCCGTACGGAACGCTTCACGCCCGAGGAGTCCGAGCGCTTGCTGCGCGTGGCCTCCGTGGTGGAAAAGGCGAAGGATGTGCTGGAAAACCTTCCGTCCGCCCGCCGCTGGATGACACAGCCGAAGCGCGCGCTCGGCGGACTAACGCCACTGCGTTCCTGCGACACGGAAGTGGGCGCCCGGGAAGTGGAGGCGCTGCTTGTGCGCCTCGAACATGGCGTCTTCTCATGATCCGCGCGTTCCGGCTCTGCAAAACGAAATACGCCGCCACCGCCTTCTCCGGCGAAGGCGCGCGCCTCGCCGGGGGGCGCTGGAATTCGCCGGGAATGCCCGCGGTTTACACTTCGTCCACGCTGTCGCTGGCCACACTTGAGGTGCTCGTCCACTTGGAAGACACCGAGGTTTTTTACAACTCGTTCTCGTGGATTCCCGTCGGCATTCCCGACGACGCGGTGGAAGTTTTGGACATGTCGAAGCTCTCCGTCCGCTGGCTTTCCGACGAGGCCGGCGCCGCCTCCCGCGCGAGCGGCGACGCCTGGCTGCGGTCGAACCGGACCCCGGCGCTCGCTGTGCCTTCGGTCGTCACGCCTGGCGAAATCAATTATCTCCTGAATCCGCGGCAGTCGCGATTTGCGGAAATCGAGATCGGCCAAGCCCGCGCGTTCGAGCCGGACGCGCGGATTTTCGGAGCTGCCGCGTAGCCAAATCACGCGGGAATCGCCAGACCGGCGCGGACGAGGAGCGCTTCCTGATCGGGATCGCGCCCCATGAACCGACGGTAAAGTTCGTCGGGCGGGACGGAATTTCCCTTGCTCAGAATGTGCTCGCGGAACGCCCGTCCGGTAGCGGGATTGAGCACGCCTTCTTTTTGGAAACGCGTGAATGCGTCGGCGTCCAGCACCTCCGCCCATTTGTAGGAATAGTAACCGGCCGCGTAGCCGGTCGAGCTGCTAAAAAGATGACCGAACCGCCGCATGACCGAGGGCGACGGCGTCTTGAGCGGCGTGAGATAATCGCCCAGCACCTCCCGGTCCACTTCATCCAAGTCCTTGCCGATGAAATCGTTGAGCCGCGTGTGGAGTTCCAAATCGAGCTTGCCCATGGCGAGCTGGCGCATGAACGCGGACGCGCTCATATAGTTTTTCGCCGCGACCATTTTCCCGAACAAATCGTCCGGAATCGCCTCGCCAGTCTCGAAATGGCGGGCGAACAGATCCAGCGATTCCCGGTCCCAGCAGAAATTTTCCATAATCTGCGAGGGCAGCTCCACGAAGTCCCACGGGACGTTCGTGCCGGAGAGCGATTTCACGCCCACATCGCTGAGCAGTCCATGGAGCAAATGGCCGAATTCGTGGAAAATCGTCTCGACCTCGCGATGGGTGAGCAGCGCCTGATTGCCATCCACGGGCGGCGTCATATTGCCAATGATCAGCCCGAGATGCGGCTCGCCGGGCGCGCCGGTGTGGAGGGAATTCATCCACGCACCGCCGCGTTTCGACTCCCGCGGGTGCCAATCGGCGTAGAACGAACCGAGGTGCTTGCCGCTATCCGTGTCGTGGATTTCGTAAAACTTGCACTCCGGGTGCCAGACCTCGATTTCCCCATCCGCCGGCTTGGCGGGGCCGCTGCCCGGTTCGAAATAAACCGTCTCCAGCTCCCGGATGGAAATCCCGAACAACCTCGACGCGATCTCGAACATGCCGCTCATTACGCCATCCACGGGGAAATACGGGCGCAGCGTCTCCTCGTCGAAATCGTAGTTTTCCTGCCGCTGTTTCTCCGCCCAATACGCCACTTCCCACGGCTCCAGCAGATCGACCGGTTGCCGGGATTTCGCCGCTTTGTATTGGGCAAGCTGCTTGTGCTCCGCGAGAAACGCCGGGTGGATGCGGGCGTGGATGTTCTCTACGAAGCCGAGCGCCGTGCCGCCTTTCTTCGCCATCCGGCGGAGCAGCGTCAGGTCCGCGAAATGCTCGTGGCCGAGGAGTTTCGCCTTCTCCTCGCGGAGTTCGAGGATCCGCCAGACCAGCGCGGTGTTGTCATACTCGCCGGTCATGCCGATTTGCGACGATGCCTCCCAAACCTGGTGGCGGATCCCGTCGTCGTGCAGGTGCTGCATGATCGGATACATCGAGGGAAATTGCAGGGTGAAGCGCCAAGCCGGCGCTTCCAAGCCCTTCGAACGCGCGTTCGCAGCGGCGGCGGCCTTGGCGGAATCCGGCAGGCCGGCGAGTTTGGATTCCTCCGTGATGACGAGCTCCCAAGCGTTCGTGGAATCGAGGACGTGCTCGGAATACTCCTTGGTCAGCTGGGAAAGCTCCGCCTCGATTTTCGCTACCCGCGCCTTTTTCTCCTCCGGCAAGTCGGCACCGGAGTTGCGGAAATCCTCCAGAGTTTCCGCGACGAAACGCCGCTCGACCTCGCTCAGCCCGGCGATTTCCGCACTCGCGCCGACAGCTTTCATCACCGCCCACAAGCGGTCGTTCAGCGCTAGGGACGAGTAGAAATCCGTGACCTCCGGCAGCATTTTCCCGAGCGCCTCTCGCTGGGCCGGATTGTCGCATACGGAGTCCAGATGACTCAGCCGGCCCCACCCGTCGTTGAGCGGCTCGCTGGCTTTTTCGAAAGCGAGAAATGTGGACTTGTAGTCCGCCTCGTCCGGGTTTTGCGCGCAGATGACCTCGACGTTTCGTTTCGCCAACTCCAGTCCTTCCCGGATGTCCGGTTCGACGGCTTCGGGAACAAGTGCGGACCAGCGGACATGGAAATCAGGTGCGAGAAACGGATGCATGGGCGCGAATTTGTCCGATCGGGCGGGACATACAATCCCAGAAAGGAAACCGCCGTGGATCGAGGCTTCGCTCCTCCAGCGGATCGGGGTCCGGAACCGCGGGCCTTCGAGATAACCGCAACCCGCGGCGGCAGGGGAAAAGGACTGCATTCCGCCTCCCCAAGTCTTCTGTTGAACCTGACCCGAACGCATGCCGACGACACCCAAACGGCTTCTAGTGAGGTATTAGCGTCTGCTCCACCATCTAAAGTGCTTGAGATATTTTCCGGAACGGCTGTTTTCGGGCCGTTCCCACTGCGGTTCCGTTCCCTCCATTCCCGCCACTATGCGCCCAGCCCTATCGTTCGCCCCGCTTGCCACCGCGGCGGTTTTCGCCCTGAGTCTCATCCCATCTTGGTCCGCGCCGGTATCCATCCGGCAGTTCGCCGTAGCGGGCACGCCGGCCCCGGGCGGAGGGACTTACAGCTTGTTCGCCTCGGACGCGCCACGCACTTCGCCCGCCGGCGAGGTGTTTTTCCGGGATAGCGATGCGAAGGAGGTCGTCGGTCCGCCGGATTCGCTGGCGCAACTCAACCTTACGGCGGGCACGATTTCCGGTCTCACACTGGCATCCGGAGAATCGCTTCAGACAAATGGCGGAATTGTCGTCCTGAGCAGTCCCGCACCGGGGCAGTATCTGACGCTGGTGAAGATCAGCGGTTCAACTGGCGGCGGCAGCGCCTTGGTCTCAGGCCCGCCCGGCGCGTTCACGAAAATCCTGCGAACCGGCGATCCGCTGCCCGGAACCTCCGCCGTGTGGACGGCGACACGCTTCAGCCCGACGTTTTATGCGCAGGTCGATTTACCCACCACCCGCGGCGGCGACCCGATGATCAAGGCGGCCACTGCGGATGATTCCGTCGCCTACATCGGCCTGTATCGAAATGGCGCTTGGGAAAATACGCAGGTCGTCGGCATCCCGGCGCCGGGTTTCCCCGCGGACAAAACGCTCCAGATCGAGGCGATCAATGTCCGCGCCGGAAATTCCGTCGGGCAGTTCGTCTTCGATACGACCATTTTCCCGCGGGGCGATATCGGCATCCAGGCCGCCTACATCGGTAATAACGGCAGCCTTCAGCTCATGGTGAAAACCGGCGATGTCCTGCCGGGTGACCCCCGGCAGGTTTCCGGAACCTTCCGGCCCGGGTC
>JBBSUD010000022.1:0-49948 GCA_038235225.1 Verrucomicrobiales bacterium | reverse complement strand
TGTTCACCACCGGGTGCATACCCGTTAGAAAGCATGCCCGCGGCGGACTGCACACCGAATAGGGCGTGAACCCCTAGTCGAAACGCACGCCTTCCTTCGCCAGCTTGTCGAGCACCGGCGTCTTGACGCAGGGGCGCCGTCGCAGCCGAGCTCCGACCCGTTGTCCTCGGAAACGATCAACAAGTGGTTCGGCTTCGCCGCCGTGTGCGCGATCAACGCCGCGACTAACAGGATCGAAGTGGGAATGGCTTTCATGATTTCATGCCGGTGATCCGCAAGAAATGCCATTTCATGATTTCGGCCCGAACTCCCGCACTTCGAAGCCCTCGGCATAGTCATGGTCGCCGCCGGATTCCAACGCGATCTCGCGATTCACCCGCAGGACCCGTTCGTCGATCCCATATCCCCGCGAGCTCAGGTTCCGCTCATGCTGCGAGGCGTGGCAGCGCAACATCGCCGCCTTCCACTCGGCTTCCTGTTGGTTGAATGGAGTTGCTAGATCGAGCTTCATGTCGAGTGTCTTCGGGTCGCGCACCAGCAGTGCCACGGTCTTGCACGTCCGCTTTTTCGCCCATGGTTCGAACATGCGGAAAGTCCGCCGGTGGTCCGCGTTGCTGTCATTGCCGTGCGGCAGGATCACCGTATCCGGCACCAATCGGTCCAAGATCGCCCAGATCCGGGCCTCGTTCACCGGGGCGGGATCCATGTGTCCTCCGTCGTCCTCGGCGAAGCGATGAAAGCGGATCCGCGACTCGGGCAGCCCGAACAACTTGCAGCTCGCCTTTTGCTCAGCCTCGCGAGCCAGAGTTTTGCCACTCCACCCTTGGGCGAATGTATCCTCCACCCCGCTCGCGCCCGATGATAGCACTTCGAGAAACAACTCCGCGCCGGCTTCGGCCAAGCGTTTCAGGGTGACCGCCACGACGTCAAAATCATCCGGGTGCGGCGCCAGCACCAGACAACGTTCAATTTCCAGCGACGGTCCGGGATCGCGACCTAACACGGCGGGTGTTTCTTTAAGCATCATTTGCCCGCTTCTTTCATCAACTCGTCGATCGAAAAGCGCAGGAAATAGATTTCGCCAGGTCCTTCATAGTAAAGCCCGACGTGATCCTTGCCGACCGGACTGAGGCACGAGTAACCGCTGCAATTCCTCACATCGTAAAGCGTGTGCCACTTCTCCGGCCAAGTCATCCCTTCGTCGTTGGATACCTTGACCGTCATCTGGTTCCGCGCACTGGGAAAGCCGGGCCGCGGCGTGTTCGGATTGGAAAAAATCAACAGCGGCCCATACTTCGGATTCTCGATCCGCAGCAGGCTCGCCATGCAGGTGGGCTCGTTGAGCGCGCCGCGGTCTGTCGGATGCATCGTCCACGTTTTCCCAAGGTCGCTGGTCGTCGCGATCGTCCGGGAGCCGCCGCGGTTGTCGCGGCAGTTGATCATGATCGAGCCGTCGCCCAGCTCGACCAATTGCGCCTCGGTCGTGTTGCTTTTCACACCGGTTCCGGCTGCCCAAGTTTTGCCGTGGTCCTTGCTGTAGATCAGCGTCGAATGCGGCGTGCCGATCTTGCTGCCGTCCGGCTTGGTGTCGCCCGCTTGAAACTGCGCAGGAAACACCAGCGTGCCGTCCTTCATCGTGATCCCGGCTCCCGGTCCTTGCAGGATGAAATGCCAGTCGGGATCCTTGACCTGCCCGGTGATGTTCTCCGGCTTCGACCATGTCATGCCGTCGTCATCGCTGGAAACCAACATGAATTGTCCCGTCTCCTCCGGCTTCATGCCCTTGCCCGAACCATGCCATGAACGATTGCCATGACTCCAGGTCGCGGCTACCCAGATCCGGTTGTTAGTTTGATCTACCAGCACCGCCGGGTCGCCGTTTCCGTCGTAGTGCCACTTCGGGTCATTGCCCATGTCCATGATCACCTTCATTTTTTCCCAGCTCTGCCCGCCATCGGTGCTGCGGCTCATTCCCACATCGATATCGCCCGGCAGATCTCCGCCGCCGCGGTAGCGCACGTCATAGACACCGATCAGAGTTCCCTTGTTCGTCGTCGCCAAACCGGGAATGCGATACGCCTTCGAGCCATCGTCGTCATGCATCCGGACCGCGTATCCCACACGCTGCGACCCTTCCGGTGAGCCATCCTTCACCTCCACCACCTCGCGATCATCGAGCATCAACGCGGTCACCGCGGCATCGATCCGCCCGTCGAGGTCCGCGTCATCCTTCAAGTCCACGCAAACCCAAAACCAGTTGTCTCCGGAACTCAACGCCTGCTTCCCTTGGAAAACGATTTCCGCCTTCGGATCCGCGTCCTTGCCGAAACTTGCTTCCCCCACCGGTCCGTCGGCATTTCCTGGGAGCAGCCGCACCGCCGCCACATCCTGCGGCCGAGTGGTTCCTTCAAGCGTCACTTTCACCGCCTCCAGAGCGCGCGGCTCCAGCGCACCGACCGCTTCGATCTTGATTCCCAGCACGGGGTTGTTTTTCTTTCGGATTAACGAAGGGATGACCGGCTGCACCGCCGTCACGCCACCGACTTTCATCGGTTCGGCCGACTGGATCGTCATGTCATCCAGCAGCACCCCGCTGCCGTCGGCGGTGGTCGCACGAAAGCGCACCGCGCTCGCCCCGGCACCCAACGGCACACCGACCTCGGTATAGAATCCGCCGACCTTGATCGCCTGGTCGCCCTGATAGATTTCCTCCCAGTCGCCGCTGCCCGACTTCACATCGATGCGAAACTCGAATGGACCTTTCGAAGTCCAGCGCTCCGCCCAGAACCGCAGTTCGCCGCCCTTCGACATCGCTTCGTCGAAGCTCAGCACACACTCGTGATCCTTCCCGCCGGTGAGATGCAGCGACTGGCTGCCGCTCATCGCATGGCCAGCCTCAATCGCCGCGTGCCCTCTCTCCGCGGAAACCTCGCCGAGCCCGGTCTTGAGTTTACCGATTTCCACCGCTTGCAGGTCGTCGAAGTTCTCGGCACCGGCCAACGGTGCCAACAGCACCAGCAATCCTAGGGTTCGCATCATTGGAACGAGACTCGCACAGTCCCTCCCGTCTCGCAGTCTAATCCAATCGGTATGTCGAACCAACCACCCGGTCCCTTCTTTCCGGCCGGGATCCAAGTTCCCTAGTATTCGGATCATGCTGATCCGATCTACCCTGGCCCTCCTTCTAATCGCGTCTGCCGAGGCCACGACCACCGTCGCGCGCGTCTTCGCCGATCACATGGTGCTGCAGCGGAGCGAAACTGTCGCCATCTTCGGCCACGACGACCCCGGACAGAAGGTCGTTGTGAAATTCGCCGGGCAGTCACGCACCGCAATCACGGCCGTGGACGGCCGCTGGCAAGCCGATCTCGCTCCGCTAGCCCCCAGCGCCAACGGCCGCGAGCTGGAGATCACCGGGTCAACCTCGATCACCGTCCGCGATGTTCTCGTCGGCGAAGTCTGGCTCGCCGCAGGCCAGTCGAATATGAACTTCCAGGTCAAGGACTGCTCCACCAAGCCCGACCCGAAATGCTTTCCGCTCATCCGTATGGCCAACTGGGAAGGCTGCGTCGGCACCACCGGCGGACAGATTTACGGACCCGCGGACTATCAGAACCTCACTCCCCAAAACCACTACACCGGCACCTGGCAGACGCTCGATGAAAAGTCCGTCCGCCCCCAGTCCGGTGTCGCTTATTTCTTCGCCAACGCTCTCGCCCGCGAACTCAAGGTGCCGGTCGGTATCGTTGATATTTCACTCGGCGGCACCACCGCCGAGGCTTTCATAGCACCCGCCGTGCTACGACGAAGCCCGTATTTGGCCGCCGCCTTCGAGGATCCGCGCCAGGCCCGCACGCTCGGCCAATGGGCGACCGCCCGCATCGCCAAGAACCTAACCGGCTACGTACACGACAACCCGAAAAAGCCCTACCCCCATCCCTTCGCGCCGGGCTTTCTCCATGCCACCGCCATGCCTCACCTGGTCCCCTTCACCTTTAAGGGAGTCATCTGGTACCAGGGCGAATCCAACACCGAGTTCACCACCAACGGCTTCCGCTGGAACGGCGAACGCCTCGCCAACTATCAGGCCATGGTCATGAAAACCCTCGTCGATTCCTGGCGCGCCGAATTCCATCAACCAGCGATGCCCTTCTACATGGTCGAGCTGCCCCGCACCCAAGCCCCCAATCGCGCCCTCTGGACGGAATACCGCGAAGCCCAGCAGCGCGCCGGCGGCTCAAAAGCCATCGCCGAGGCGACTTTCCATTTTTCTTCAATCCCTCGATCAACCGACGCCGCCAAATTCTAACAAACAGGAGCCGGTCGAGTGCTTGTCCCACGATTTCTGAACTCCAAGCGGATCAGGACCGTGTTAGAAAATCCACATGATTCACCCAATTCTCACCGTCGTAGCGGGAGGCGAGTTCCACCGGAGCCCGGCCAAGTCCCTTCACGTCGTTCTGCGCGAACGTGCGGATTGAAACAAAGATCACTCCCGCATGGGACTCGCCTGATATCGCAAACTCTGAGATGGCCGGCGGAATCATGTTCCCATCGAAAGACACGAGAATGAATCATTCAGTTGCGGCAGCACGCAGGATCCGTTCGCCGGATTGGTCGATGAACTGACCCTGCGCCAATCGTGGATGCTTACGATCTCAAGATCCGAAGAGTTGTTGCCAATGATCTTCGCCACCGCCGGCGCGAGACCCCTTCGAACTCCGGAGGCTCCTTGTTTGGTGATCATCCGTGAATCGACAGTTCCCTGCCCCGATCCACCCCGGTGATCAAGCTAACCAGGTAGCCGATCACGAAGCACACAGCAAAGCCGATGAAGGCATAGAGCAGCCCCGAAACCTTTGAGCCGGAGAAGTAGAGGAACAACACGCTGGCGAAGCCGAACAGCGCGCCAATCATCGCACCCTTGCCATTCGCCCGACGGGTGAAAACGCCAAGCGCGAACAGACCGCCGAGCGCCCCGGCTGTAAGTCCGATCAGTGAGTTAAATGCTTTGAATGCGCTTTCGATGTTCGACACCGCCATCACGCAGGCCACCGAAATCCCGGCCACCCCGATTATCAGCACCACCCATTTCGCGGCACGGAGATAGGTCGCATCGTCGCGGTCCGGCCGTAATAGACGGGAATCGAAATCCTTGATCCATGCCGTTGCCACACTGTTGAGCGAACTCGAGATCGTCGATTGCGCTGCCGCGAAAATCGCCGCGATGATCAACCCGGAAACCCCGATCGGGAGCTGTTGCATGATGAAAAACGGCAGGATGCTATCAGTCTTCGCCATCGCCGGATCAAGCTGGCCAGGGTGGGTTTTATAGAAGGCATAAAGCGCCGCGCCGAGGGCGAAGAAGATCATCGCACCGAAGACCGACATCCACATCGTCATCCAAAGCGACCGCCGCGCCGCGCCGATATCCTTGGTCGTCACGTAGCGCTGCACCACGTCCTGACCGGAGGTATAGGGCACCAGTGAATTGAAGAAGAACGCGACGAATAGCACCACCGTCGTCGCCGTGCCATCCATGAAGTCGAAGTTGTCCCAGCGTAAATTTTCGAAGAGTTTGTTGTCGGTGTTGGCGATTTCATAGACCTGGCCGATTCCGCCATCGAGGCGCATCACAACGAGAATCAGGCACAGCAACGCGCCAGCCATCAGAACCAACGCTTGGATTGCATCGGTCCAGACCACCGCCTCAATCCCGCCCATCACCGTATAACTCACGCACAACACGCCAATCATCAAAATCGACGGCATCACACCGATGTCGGACACCGCCGCCAAGGCCAGTGCGGGCAGATAGAGCACGATTGCGATTCGGCCGATATGGAAAAGGATGAACGACAAGCTCGCGAAGATCCGCGTCACCAGGTTGAAACGCTTTTCCAAATACTCGTAGGCACTGGTTAGATCAAGCTTGCGGAAGAACGGCAGATAGAACCAAACCACCAATGGCACCACCAGCAGGATTGAAAGCTGGCCGATATACCAGGTGACATCCGTCTGATAGGCCCGCGCCGGGATGCCCATGAAGGTCAGCGCGCTGAGCATGGTCGCGAAGATCGACAACCCCGCGACCCACCACGGCACCCGCTGGCCGCCGCGGAAATAAGCCTCGGTGGTGGCCGAAGCCTCGCGTTTCATGAACCAATAACCAACGCCCACCATGCCGAGCAGATAGATTCCGACCACCGCCCAGTTGATCCACCCGAAATGCGCCGATTTGCTGACGATTTTTCCGATCAGCACCTGCGGCGAGCGGATCCCCGGCTTCACCTCGCCGGTGGGAATGATCACCGCGCCGTTCCACAACACCGCGCGGGTCGTCACCGGTGCCCAGGTGCTGCCAGCGGGATTTGCCGCATGATCCGCCTCGACTTTCTTCGGCATCATGCCGGTTTGCGCCCAGGTGTTGGTCATTGTGTCATAGACATGGATCTCCGCGGGAAATCCGGGATGCTCCGGCCCCTGTCCATTGGTGTCCGGCCGTGCGGCGAGCTGCTCTTTGAGAAAACTAACCGGCACCCCGCCGAGCACCGCCAGATGCGTCGCCCCGGTAGGCACCGCGGTCGATGGTGCTGCTGACAGTCCGTGCGGCAGGTCCGCGAGCCGCCGCCACTGGCGCTTCGCCACGTCGAACGCGTAGGCGTCGCGGAGATAATCCGCACCGAAGATCCGCTCGTCGGTCTGATCATCGCGCACCGCCGGGTCAGGGAAATCCCGTCCTCCAAACAGATAGAAGATGCCATCGCGCACCCCGGCTGTCGGATGCATCCGGCCGCGCGCCGCTACTCCGGGTGACGATTCCGGCCACGGCAGAGTCTCCCATTTCCACTCGTCGCGCGGCTTCGAGGTATCCAACGCCACGACCGTTTGCAGGACTTTGAAATTTTTGCCCTCCGCGGAATCCGTCACTCCGGCGACGACGATCACTAGATCCCCCACCACCTCCGCCACTCCTTCGGAGCGGCCTTCCGGCAAGGTCGGCCCGTCTTCGATCGAAAGCTTTCCATCGCGCAGACCCACAACCCGCACCGATGCGAGCGCCTGCTCGCCTTCGCCTTCCAGCCGTTGGCCACCCAGGAACAAGCTAGACCCGCCGCGCAGGCTCACCGACATTCCGTAGCCCACCGGTTCAGGCCATGGTTGATCGAGTTCGCGCCACTCCCCGCCCGTGCCGAGCGGTAAGGCGAAGACGCTGCGATGATATTCCTTCGCGCCACCGTCCCACGGAGCTTTGCCGGGAAAATTCGCCCCGCCAGCTACTAACAGCGTGTCACCGTTAGACCCGTCGCTCACCACGCCGGCGTAAACACCCGCGAACCCGTGCGCGTCGGGCATCGCAGACAGCTTGCCCCATTCAAAAATTCCCGCAGCCATCACCTGCGAAATCCCGGCTATGACGATCAGACCTATTTTTGAGAGTGCTCGCATGGGATCTACCTTCGTTGTAGTCCCCTCGGATTTGCTTGCCAAACCCGATCTTCTCGGTCTGTTCGTCAAACCAGTCCCGACGATCCCCAGCTCCGACGATCCCACTTCGCACGCCCCAGCCGGTGGATTCGCGTTTCGTGGACATCCTCTTTTCCTCAACGGACTTGTCACCCGACCAGTTCTTCGGTGTAGGAAATCCGATCTGTGTTCTTGTAGAACTCCGGAAGCGGCAGACGCACTATCTTCATGATCATCCACCCGAAGCTCCCACCCCTCGTCCTCGGATTATTCGCCCTGCTCGCGATTCCGCTCCCCGCCGCCCCGTCGTCACCCGCCCTCCTCCCCATGCCGCAAAAGTTGGTATGGAATGGCGCGGCGATGCCTTTCGAAAAGGTCAGTGCCACCTTTTCTCCGGCGGCAGATAACGATGCCGTCCGCTCCCAATTGATCCTGGAGTTTGACCGCCTGACGGAATCCCGAAAGCTCACCCGCGCGACCACCGGCGGCTATCCGATTGAATTCGCGATCGGCGATGTCTCCGCGCCCTATCAGGCAGATGAGGCCTACTCCCTCCGCGTCACGGATCAGGCTACCCGCATTGTGGCCAATACAACCACCGGCCTCTATCACGGTCTCCAGACATTGAAGCAACTCATCGTCCGGGACGGCGAGGTCACCCGTATCGCACCGTGCGCTATCGACGATTACCCAGCGTTCAAGATCCGTGGGTTCATGAACGATGTCGGCCGCAATTTCCAATCATTGCCCCAACTCCGCGGACAGATTGACGTGATGGCATTCTACAAGCTGAATGTCTTCCATTGGCATCTCAGCGACCATTACGGCTGGCGGCTCGAAAGCAAGATCTACCCCGGCCTCCAGGATGACGCCGCGTTCGGCAGGGGCGTCGGGAAATTCTACACCCAGAAGGAGTTCCAAGACTTCCTCCGTTACTGCGCTGCTCGCGGCATCACGGTCATCCCGGAGTTCGACAGCCCGGGCCACTCGCTCGCATTCCGCAACGGTGTTGGCGTGAAAAATATGAAAGATCCCACCGCCAAGGAGGCGATCGGTGAACTTATCGACGAACTCTGCGGTCTCGCCCCGAAGGAACTCATGCCATACATACACATCGGCACCGACGAGGTCCATCAGGCCGACGAACTCGTCAACGGCGATTACCTCCCCGCCCTTCATGACGCCGTCCATCGCAACGGCCGCGAAGTCATTGGCTGGTGGAAAGGCATGCATCTCAAAGGCGACACCCGCCAGATCCAGCAGACATGGGCGCAGTCCGATCCCCTCCGCGGTCTTCGCCAGATCGACTCGCGCTCGAATTATGTCAACCACCTCGAAGCCCTCGACGCCCCGCTGAGGATGTTTTTCCAACAACCGTGCCGCGTCCCGCATGGCGACGATATCAACCTCGGCGGCATCCTTTGCTACTGGCCGGACATCCGCATCGATGACGAACGCGCCGCGCTTCGAATCTCGCCGGTTTTGTTAGCCATCGCCGCCTACTCAGAAGCGGCTTGGAAAGGGATCGCAAAGGACCGCCCCGAATATTGGGCCAAGGTGCCGCCGGCCGGCACTCCCGAGTTCGAGGCCTATGCCGATTTCGAAAACCGGCTCGCCGAACACCGCGACCGCTTCCACTCCCAGCGCCCCTTCCATTTTGTGAAAACCACACAACTCGAATGGCGCTTGCTCGGGCCGATCCGCGACAGCGAACTCCCCGATTTCCGGAACCTCGGGATTAAGGAAGAATACAAGCTCGACGGTCGTGTCTATCACTGGACCAAGCCGATTCGTGGCGCGGCCATTCACATCAAACACTTCTTCGGATTCCCATCCCATCTCCGCGGTGACAAGGACGACGACACCGCCTACGCGTTCACCCGGATCCATAGTGAGAAAGATCAGGAAATCGACGCCTGGATCAATTTCAACACAACCTCGACGTCCGACAACCGGGCCGGTGTCGCCGCAGCCGGAAACTGGAACGCCAATCCCGCTTGCGATCTTTGGCTCAATGGCAAGCGGATCGCTCCGCCGGAATGGAAAAGCCCCGCAAAAAGCGGTGCGGAAATCCCGTTCACCGACCAGCTCTACACCAACCGCGCCCCCACCCGGATCGCACTGCGAAAGGGCTGGAACACGGTCCTCATCAAGAGTGCGCCGAGTTGGAAATGGTGCTTCACCTTTTCTCCGATCCAATGGGACGGCACCGTCGCTCGCGAAGTCACCGGCCTCCGCTACTCCGCCGAATTCCCCGAGTGACCCGCCCGAATCGGCTGATCCTAACACCAGGTCCAATCGTTCTACTTGGCGGAAAAATTACGGAATCTTTTCCCAAACTGCTTACCGTCCTGTCCACCACCGATTCATCGGACATCGCACCGAAAAGCCGAGGATATGAACTCGACACCTCCCCGGAAGCCTTCGTCCAGAAGATTCCCTCCCACCATGGCACGTCTCGACCGGTATCGAAGTTGAGGTGGTGCCCTTCCAGGAAAATTCCGACTCCTGACGAACCCGCCGCTTTTTTTGCCATCATCACGGATAGGCAAGATCTCCGTCGGAAGTCCGGACGCACGGAATCTCAAAGAACGCCAGAGGAGCGAAGGCCAGCGAACGCCCGACCCGGCTTCAGGATCTAGGTCGAGCAGGAGTGGAAAAAGGATGACAAACCTCAGTTGCCACTAACAAAAAAGGAGCCTTTCGGCTCCTTAAGTTCCTCATTATGAGGATGGTGGGCAGGGCTGGATTCGAACCAGCGTACTCAATGAGAGCAGATTTACAGTCTGCCGCCTTTAACCACTCGGCCACCTACCCGTAGCCCGTTTCGCGGGGCGCGCTGTATGGGGATGCGCGCTGCGGCTGACAAGGAAAACTTCCCCCGGAGCGGAAATTTCCCGCGTGCACGCCGGGTCATTCGAGGAGGTTCCAGCCTTTGGCCGCGGCGAAGCGGACATTGCCGCCGGCGAGGCGGATGGCGTGGCGGCCGTCTTCGGCGAGGGCGTCGGAATCGTCGGCGAAGCGAACGGCGGGGACGAGTCCTTTGCCGCTGGCGGGCGGGAGCTCGAACGGGAGCTGGATTTCCCGCGGGCCGGGCTGCCAGGCGAGCAGGCTGCGGGTTTCGGTGGCGGGATTGCCGACGATTTCCCCGGCGGCGGGGTCGAACCAGGCGAAGGAAACACGCTTCCGGGTCAGCGGCGCACCGAAGCCGTCATTGCGCAGGATGAGCCGGCCGCGCGGGCCTTTGCGTTCCACGCGGACCACGGCGAGGCGGTAGCCGAGGCTGCGTTCGATCAATTCGTAGAGATTTTCGCCGCGGACTTCGGAGCGTTTCCACTTTGCGAGGGTGCCGCCGTGGTAGCCGCTATTTAGGAAGGTGGTGTGGAGGGTTTTCAGGTCGGCCAGGACGCGGGCGGGCGGGGTTGGCTCGCTATCGGGAACGGATTCGCCACCGAAGGGGACGGCTTGGAGGGATTCCGCGCACCACGCCAGCTCGCGGGCGCGATCCCAGCCGGGTTCGGTGAAGGTGCCCATGTCATCGGGCAGGGCGAGCAGGGCGTCGTCGTGAAATCCGCAGCGCTTGAGGTCCGCGGACATGTCGCGGAGGAACAGCGGACGGCGGACTTGAAGGAAGATTTTCTCCGGCAGGTGGGTGAGCCAGGCGTTCACGACGGCGAGGCGGGATTCGAGCGACGGCGGATCGCCATGGACCGAGCCGTGCCACTCGCCCCAGGGCCCGAGCATGCCGGCCTGCACCACGAAGACCCAAGGCGCGTGCGCGGTCAGGATTCCCGAAATCGCGGCAAT
Source organism: Verrucomicrobiales bacterium (assembly GCA_038235225.1). Taxonomy (GTDB): domain Bacteria; phylum Verrucomicrobiota; class Verrucomicrobiia; order Verrucomicrobiales; family Akkermansiaceae; genus Luteolibacter. Next base: position 38,674 of record JBBSUD010000022.1, on the reverse strand, counting down.
GTGGCTGCGGATCAGCCCGAGATCCTTGGGATCGACGCGATAGTCGGCATCGGTAAATCCGTAGGCGGCGCGGAAAATCACCTTCATGCCGACCGCGCGGATGCGGTGCAGCGACGCGTCGAGCAGGGCGAGCGCCTCCCGGTCGAGCGGGCGGTCGCGGTAGGATTTCAGGTCGAAATTGAGCTGGATGAGCGAAATGCCGCGCTTGCGGATTTCCGCCAGATCGTCGGTGTTGCCGACAGGGAGCTGCACGTAGAAGCCGCGCTCGGGATTGGCGAAATCCTCCTGCGGGGCGATGAAATCCGCTGCCGCCGCGGATTTCCCGCTGCCGGCAAGGGCCGCCAGCGCGGCGGTGGCGAGCCATTCGCGGCGGGTCATGGGGCCCTCCTCGCGTTGCGGTAGGGCTGATTGATGAAAAGCAGGCTCTGGCGATCGCGCAGGAGGTGCTGCTCGGCGGCCTTCGACGCGGGGAAATTCACCCGCAGGATGCCGCCTTTCACCTCCCATTCCGCGTCCTGAAAATAGTCCGACGCGCGACCGTCCACCCACAATGTGCAGGTGCCATCGGGGCGGAATTCGCGGCGGTAGCGCTTGCCGTCGTGGACGTAATCCCACTTGCCCGTGAAATCCCCGGCCGATGCCTCCAATGCCGCGCCATCCTCAAACATGAGGATGCCCTCGGCGTGTTCGCCCGGCTTGATTTCCACCGGCCAAGCGCGCAATTCCCAGCGGCCGCGGCGCCAGGCGTCCGGCGCGACCGGCAGCCGATAAACATTTCCCACGGTGCTGCTCAGGTCGCCGACGCTGCACGGGTGCTCGTCCGAAGCGACGATTTCGCCGTCCAGCAACAGCTCGACTTTGGCCAGATTCATCGCCTCCGGCCCGGTCATCCATTTGAAAACCGCGAGCTGGTCGCCGGGCGCCCACATCAGGTGGCTGACGTCCCAGACCATCGGCGCGCCGCCGCCGCGATAGAACCATGGCAGCTCGCGGCTCGGCATCTGGCGGATGAAGCGGTCCTGATCGAAGGGAATCGAGCGCAAGCCGGTGGTCGAGGATTCCGCCAGCCGCACCGCGTGGCCGGTGTAGAGCGGCGCGCCGTCGCGATTCGGGCGATCGCCCGGCATGACCCGCACCTCGCCGCGGAAGACGCCGATTTCCGCCGGCCCGGTGCCGCGCGGGACATCGAGTGCGAATTCAGTGCCCAAATCCACGACTTTCCCCGCCGCCCATTCGACGGCGAATCCCTCCGCGCCGGGCGGGACTTCCGCGACCAGCTTTCCATAGTTCAATCGGCCGGAGTTCGGCCCCGTAGCCTCATATCTGGCCGGGCCTTCGATCAGGAGGCGCGCGCCGGAACTATGGGTGATTTCCGCCAAGCCGGTGGAAATCACGAGCGCACGGGAATCCGGGCCGAGGCGCGCGCCGGCGGCTAATACATGGTTGTTGAAATCCATGCCCGAGCCGCCGGTCAGCCGCGCGAATGAGGTATCTCCGGCGCTTGCCAAAGATTTCTCCAACGGTTGCCGGAGCAATCCCAGCGCGAGCAGCCCGGCCAGAACCGCGGCCGCCGCAGTCCATTTCCACAAATTGCCGCGGCTTTGGGGAAATCTTGGAATATCGGCGACTTCAGCATCCTTCGAGAGGTCCGCCAGCAGCGCTTCCTGGCCTGCCATGGATAGATAATAATCCATCGCCGCCCGGTCTTCCTCCATGCGTTCCTCCAGCCGCGCCGCGCCGCTGCGTGACAGCGAGCGGTCCAGCATGCCGTCCACCAGACGCCTCAGTTCGCGGTCAGGTTGTTGCATCATGAGTTTTCATTTTTCAGTCGTTTCTCCACGCAATGGCGGAGCGCCAGCCGCAGACGGGATATGGTTTTGTGAATCGCGGTGGCGGCGCAGCCAGTGGCGGCGGCGAGGTCCGTGAGCGAGGCACCCTTGCCATATTTCCAGTCCAGCAGCCGCCGATCCTGCGGCCGCGTGCGCTCCAGGCAATGGCGTAGCGCGACGAGGCGCCGGTCCGAATCCGGCATCCGCTCTTCCGCCGCAGCGGCCAACATTTCAAATATTCGCTCGCTGAACACCACCTGCCCGGACCTCGCGCGATCGCGGCGCTCGGCCATCACCTTGAACCACGCCACGCGCATCGCCCAAGCGCGGAAATTCGAGCCCGGCCGAAAATCTCCGCGGCGCTCCCAGAGAAAAAGATTCGTCTCCTGCACGAGATCGTCCACGCCGTCCAAGCCGCCCAGCAGGCTGCCCACGTACTCGATCAGGCCCGCTTGCAAATCGCGGATTTCCCCGGCCACGGCCTCGTCGGCGCTGCCATCATTCATCCAGTCGCGATCGGCGGTTTGCATCGTTGGGGAAAGGTCGGCGGATTCGTGGGAACGATCCTGCCGGATATCAATACCGGAACCGCCGCAGGTCTGACATGAAAAGTTCATCGGCGATCTTTCCGCTTTCCCCGGCGGCGGATTGCCCTTCAATCCCGACGAATTTTCCCATCTCACTTATGAATTCCGTCCTGCCCGCCGCTCCAGCCATTCTTGCCGCCCTCGGGCTGGCCATCGTCCCGGGCCATGCCCAGCGCGGGCCGGTTCCGGGGCTGAACACCTCCACGCCCTATCTGATTCATTACGGAAACTGGACCGCGGCGCTCGTCGATCAAGCGCGCACCAACTACAAGCTCGTCATCCTTCATCCCTCGGCGAGCGACATCACCCCGGCGAACATCGCCGCCATCCGTTCCGGACCGGACAATGTGGCGGGCACTGCGGACGATGTGATCGTGCTCGCATACATCTCGATCGGCGAGGACGACCGCCCCGGCGCGCCATTCGCGGGGGACGGCAACGGGCCGCGCGTCGATCCGCGACCCACATACGGAGACCCGCTGACCGATTCGATTCCCCCGCTCGGCGATCCTTCGCCCGGCGGCACGGGGTATGCCTCCTACTATCTCGATGATAACGATTTCAATGGCATCCCCGACCGGAACGCGACCTTCGGCGGCTACTATGTCAACCCGGGAGATCCGGCATGGTATCAAATCCTGAAGACGAAAACCAAAGCCGCCAACGGTCGCGCCGGAATCCAGGAACTGCTCGGCACCACCTTTGGCGCGGGCTATGGCTGCGACGGCCTGTTTCTCGACACGGTGGACACTCCGGCTCCGAACAGCTTCGGCGCCACCTACTTCGAGTGGACCGCCAAGGCATACCGGGATCTGGTGAAAAACATCAGCGACGACAATCCCGCCAAGGTCCTCCTCGCGAACCGCGGCGTATTCTTCTATAATCCGAATCTCAAGCCCTACGCCTACACCCTGCGGCCCTACATCAACATGGTGATGTTCGAGAGCTACTACACCGACAGCAGCGGCTCGGGCGCGCCTACCGCGTTCTTCGCCGACAACAAATACAACTACGCGCCGAAAATCAACGCCGAGGCCCACCGTCCCGACGGATTCACCGTGATCGCGCTTGGCTATACCTCGCCGGGCGAGCCGGCATCGCTGGGGCTGGCGGATTTCAACGAATCCCAAGGACAACAGGGCTGGCCGCTATATCGCACGAATCCGGCCCTCAACGCGCTGCCGTTCAATACCGACGCCGCGGCGTGGAACGCCGCACATCCCGATATCGCGCCGCCGGTCTGGGATAGCACCGCCGCCACTGGTGCGGACTCCGATTTCAATACTCCAGGAAATCAGCCGCCAGCGCCGCGCGTCGGCATCCTGCAGGCGATTCCGGGCGCAGGTTCGGCCACCGTGCGCTGGGACGTTGCCCGCGATCAGACCGGGCCGGTGCGCTACAATCTCTATTATACCAACGCGGCCACGCTGGATTTCAACACCGCGACCAAGATCTCCAACATCACGGCGCAGATTCCTTTGAACTATCGGACCGGCACCGGCGAGGGGCGCTATCCTTACGAATATACCGTCGCCGGTCTGGCGAACGGCGTTTCTTACAAGTTCGCCATCCGCGCGGAGGACGCGCTGGGCCATGAGGACACGAACACCGTCACGCTTCAGGCCGTCAGCCCGAGTTATTACAAAACCATCGCGGTGGACGGCGACGATTCCGATTGGGCCGACGTGCCGGAGATTGGATCCGATCCCATCGGCGACGGCGTGCCGGACGTCGTATCGGTGAAAATCGCCAACGATGCCGACTATGTCTATCTGCTCGTCCGCTATTTCGGAGCGGTTGACACGAACACTCTCAACGGCTCGCCCAGCACCTTCCTCTCGCTGGACAACGACGCCAACATCGCCACCGGATTCAATATCTACGGTCTCGGCCAGGTCGGGGCGGAAGTGAGCTGGCAGAACGATTTCCCCTTCGCCCAGGACGCCGCGAACTACAACCTCGGGGCGACCTTCAGCAGCGCGGCCGGGATTTCTCCCTATAACTCGCACACCTCCTTCCAGGAATACAGGCTCCGCCGGGATGCAACTTATACCATCGGCGCCGGAACCGCTAAGCCGGTGTTTCTCAATGACAAGATGCGGTTCGCTTTCTGGACGAATGACAGCACCGCCGCGGAGTTCGCGGGCGGATACGATTACATCATCGCCACACCGCCTCCCGTGCCCTCGTATTACAAAACCATCGCGGTGGACGGGGATTTCTCCGACTGGGATTCGATTCCGGTAATCGCCACCGACCCCGCTGGCGATGGCGCGCCGGACATCGTCACCATGAAAGCGGCGAACGATGAGAACTATCTCTATGTCCTCGTCGGCTACAACGGCGCGGTGGATACAAACAACCTCAGTGGCGGTCCCAGCACCTTCCTCTCGCTCGATAACGATGCGAACATCGCCACCGGTTTCAATATTTACGGACTCGGCCGCATCGGCGCGGAAGTAAGCTGGCAGAACGATTTCGCCTTCGCCCAGGATAGCGCGAACTTCAACCTTGGCGCCGACTTCACCAACGGCGCGGCGGAAATCTCGCCCTATTCCACGAATACCAACTATCAGGAATACCGCATCCGGCGCGATGCCACCTATGCCATCGGCGCGGGTGCTCAAAACCCGGTATTTCCCGCGTCGCTGATCCGGCTGGCATTCTGGACGGACGGCTCACCGGGGGAATTCGCCGGGGGATTCAAATACATGTTCGCGGGGAATCCCGGCGGCTCACCCTACGAATCGTGGAAGCTCGCGAAGTTCACCTCGGCGGAATTGCTCGACCCGCAAATCAGCGGCAGCGCGGCCGATCCTGATCGAGACGGCATCTCCAACTTGCTGGAATTCGCACTTGGCGGCGAACCGAAATCATCGAATACCGGCATCCTGCCCCGCAGCGGGACCACGACGGTGGGCGCGGACAAATTCCTGACCTTCACTTATACCCGGAGCGCCACAACCTCGGGTATCGATTACATTCCCGAAGCGTCCTCGAATCTGGCGGTCTGGGATTCGTCAGCAGCACAGTTCACGACCATTTCCACCACCCCGCTCGCCGGAGGTCGCGAGGAAGTTGTGATCCGTTTCACCAATCCCATCCCCACCAGCCCGCGCTTTATCCGCCTCAAGGCAGTTCTCAATCCATAAATCAATGAAATCGCTATCAATGATCCTACCGGTCTTCCTGACCGCCGCCGCCGCTCACGGAGCCTCCCTGCTCACCTTGTCGAATCCCGTTGCCGACGGTGCGATCAACACTGCCGGCGGCAACAACGACCGAAGTGATTGGGCCGCTACCATTGCATTTCCCATCGATCCGGATGAGGCAAATGCCGTGGATTTCGCCAGCATCACGGTCGCCCATGACAGCACGAATTTCTATGTCCGGGAACAAACTTATCGCACCGATGCCGGCGGGTTCATAAGCGGAAACCAAATGCTGATTTTCGATACGGACCAGTCCCGTGCGAGCGGCTACCGCGGTCCGAATGACAACTTCGCCGTGGGTGGCGAATACATGTTGCAGGGTGTCACGCTCTATCGTTACACGGGCAGCGGCACCGACTTCAGCTTTACCTCGCTTGGCGGATTAAGTTATGACGATTTCCCTCTCAACGATCACGAGCTGACGATTCCGCGATCGCTGTTAGGAAATCCCGGTAGTTTCGATTTCATCGCGGTCACGGATTTCTTCGGGGGCGGCGATGCCTATCCGGACGGCGCACAGAGTGGCGCCGTCGGAAGTTTTTATACCTATAGCGCCGTCCCCGAGCCTCACGCCGTGCTTTTGGGCGGTATCGGCCTGCTCGCGCTGCTGCGCCGGAGATCGCGTTCGTGATCGACCGAAGCCGCCCGATTCACGCTGGCCATGGCGCGGGGTTTGCTTAGTTTGCCGCCGCAAAATGCCTGCCTCCACCAATCTCAAAGACAAAATCGGGTTCACCGACGAAGGACCCGCGATCGCCTCTCCCGCCGAGGAAAACCGCCTTCGCGAGTTCGTCAATCTGAAGCTGGCCACGCGCGGCTACTCCATCGTCGGCGATGAGGCGGATTTCCCGTTTCTCGATCTCGGGCGGTCGCTGATCGCGAATTTTCAGGAGAAATCCCGCCTGCTGTCCGACTACCTCTGCCCGGCGGATTCCTCCATCGACGCGTTCCTGCGGGACTATCTCGGCGCGGAAATCGTCGCCGAGGTATTCCCGGCGGAGTCTCGGCTGCTGCCCGTGGCGCCGCTCATCATGGAGCGCCACGGCATCGCGCGGATGCTTTCGCTGCCTCCCGATAAGGACGAATTCAAGAGTTCGATCCTTAGCTCCTACCGGGTTTTCCAAGGCGTTTGCCACAATCCGGCGAGCGACCGGCGGACGACCGAGGGCGTTTTCCACGTGGCGGACGGCGGACTGCCGGTGCCGGCGGACAAGAAGGAAGTGCCGAAAGCGGCATTCGCCCGGCTGCTGCGCGCGGCGCTCAGCCCGCCGGAGGAAATCATGACGCTGCCCTTCACCGGCACCAGCGCGCACCCGGCGAAGGTGTTCGTCTCGCTGCTGCTGCGGCCGGTGGTAGCGCCGGCGATTCCGGGGAATTCCCCGGAGAAATCCATGGAAACGCGGTTCTTCGCGCCGGGAAATCTGGTGAGCAATCTGGACTTCGTGGAGAGCATTTTCGGCAACGCCGGCGACCCGTACCTGCCCGAGAACGACGCCCGGCTCGATGCCCAAGGCTGGTCCGGCCACACCGGCTGCGTCATCCTCGCGCCGCATCTGGTCACGCTGAAGAAAAAGGATCTCGGCCTGCCGAACGCCACAGATGCCACCCCGCGCCAGCTCGCGGACGGCATGTGCTGGACCTCGCCGGACGAACTCTACAATGACGGCGGCGCCTTCAAAATCACCTGCCGGGACAAGCGCGGCGTCATCGTCACGCTCATTGCCGACAACTACTACGGCTACTGCAAGAAGGAGGTGAAGACCCAGCTCAGCTACGCCGCGAACCTCTTCGGGAACGCCGAGGAAGAGCACGCCGGCGGCGCGATCGCCTACCCGAGCTTCGACCTGGGCGAAGATTTCTCGCTCAGCGACTACTCGCGGCCGGTCGATCACCGCTTTTCTGGAATCGTGACCCGCTACGGGGAAATGTTCGACGTCCAGCCGCAGGGCCATGGCATCGACAAGCGGTTTCCCAATATTTTTTACGTCCCCGAGAACGTCCACATCGACCTTCACAGTCAGACAGTTGCATGGGAAAACCAGACGGGCGCACAGTCCCTCCAGCTCCAGCCGGGCATCACCTATGTGCTGCCCTCGGGCTACAAGGTGGAAATGGCGCGTCCCACGGCCGGCCAGCGCTGGCGGCTCATCGGTACGACGGCTGAGGGCACTTTCTGCCACAAGCCCTGCACCGTCTCCGGCGGCGGGAAATCCGAGATTTCGAAATCGCTCTCCGACGCCATGATCACCGCCGCGGTGCTCGTGAATGACCTGAAAAGCGAGCTGGAGGCCGCTTGGGAAATCATCAACCGCGATTTCTCCGATCGCTACGCCGTCCGGCACGTGCCCGACCAACCCGGCCGCCCGCTGCTCAGCCCGGAGCGCTCGCTCGGATCCGTCATCCGCCTGCTCACGCCGAACCCGAATTTCACTGCGGAATACAGCGCCTGGCTTGAGACCGTGCCGGCTTCCGTGCGCGACTTGGTCTTCATCATCAAGCGCTTCTACAAGCCGAGCTGGGAAAAGGACGACTGGCGCAAGCGCTTCAGCGTCGATCTCATCAATGGCCGCGCCGGCCGCCAGCTCATCTACCGCCGCCAGCGGCTCGTCACCCAATACCTCCGCGTCGGCTTCAGCGAGGACGGCACGTGGCGCACCTTCAGCATCCGCAAGGATTTCGCCCCGGCGCGGAAAATCCAGACCGAGGACGACATCAGCGCGTCGATGGTCGCCCCGCGCGATGCGGTGGAAGGCCTGCACCCGGATGTGCGGAATCCATCGCTCAAGTTCGTGAAGAACTGCGAATACCGGCTCTTCCAGCGGCCGGACGACGCCGTGACCCGCGGCTACGACAAGAAAACCGAGAGCGATTTCAGCCATGGCGGCCTGTTCTTCTCGAACTACGAACCGATCCACCGCGCCGAGGCTGCGGAAATGTTGCGGGATTCCATCCGCTATGAGCAATTCACTCCGCCGATGCGGAAGCTGCTCGCGGATTTCGCCGCGGCGGAGAAACCGGAATACGTCGTCAGCTCGCACCTGCCGCGGATCGTCGATGGCAAGCCGACGAAAAACCCGCGCTACCTCCAGAACCGCCCGGACCTTGAGGACCCGCGCTCGGTCTATCTGGCCGAGCTCGGCGCGCGTTTTTACCGCCGCCTGCCGCTCGGCGCGCCAGTGCCGATGCCGGTCAATTCGGTGCTCGCCGGCCGTCGGAACAATCCGCCGGACGAGGCCGCCGGCATCCGCGCCTTGGCGGTTTACGGCCCGATCCACTACCAAGAACTGCCCGAGTTGTTCATGGATTTCATCGCCTCCCTCACCGGGAAAAGCCCGTCCACGACCGGCGCCGGCAGCGAGGGTGCGCTCACGAAAGGCCCCTTCAACGCGCTCCTGCCCATCCACGATGTCAACGCCGCGCTGGTCTCCTTCCTCCTCACGAACTACCACGGATTCACCAGCGCCGCCGGCCACATCGGCCGGAAATTTCGCATCGATCACGATATCAGCCTGCTCGTCCCCGAGGTCTGGTCGCGCATGTTCATCCACGAGCGAGATCCGGCGTATCTCATTGAAAATGGATATCTTGAGAAAATCGCGGACATCCCGCACGGCGGCAAAACCATCGAGGCCAGCCGCCTCGGCTATCGCATCACCGAGAGCTTCGTGACCACCTTCTTCGGCCGCATGTTCTCCGCCGCGGACACCGTTTTCACGGACGAAATGCTGCGGCCCGAGCTGCAATCCATGGACGATTTCATCGATGGCTTGGACAACATCATCGAGACCCAGCGGACCGTTGCCCTTAACTATTTCCAAGACGGCAGCATCGACGCCGCCATCCCGCCGCTGCGCGCGCTGCTCCACGTCATGGCCTACGGCGAGTTCGAGGGGAAATCGATTTCCGACCCCGCCATCCGCGGGCTTTTCACCCGCGAGGCCGTGATTTCCTCGGATTGGTATCAGGCCCGGCTCGACGCCAAGGCCGGCGTGGACCGCCGCCTTTGGACCCGCCATGTCGCTTATCTGGAATCGTTCCTCAACAGCCCGCACTATCGGACCGAACTCGGGCGGCTGGACATCCACAACCGCATCGCCGCCGCCCGCGAAACGCTCGCCCAAGTCACCTCCCCCGCCCACCGCGCCGGCCTCGTAGGCATGCTCGGCACGGACCCGGCGCTGGTGTGAAGGGTGGATTTTACGGAGCGCCTGCCAGCCCCGCAGCACGGAGGACCGCCGCCGCCCACGCGGCGTCGTCTTCCGATAGCGGCGGATCGGCGGGGCGGGCGTAATCGGCGGGTCCATAAGCACCATTTACCACGCAGAGATCGACCAATGGCTGGAGATCGAGCACCACTTCGCGGTCCGCCGGGCGCAGCGGAATCGGCAGCCGCGGCAGCGGATCGCGCAACCCGATTGGGAAAATCTGGCGCTCTTTCGGCATCGCGCCGCGAAAGACGCAGGCCATGTAGGGAGAAAGCGGCGGCGGGACATTGCTCCGCGAGACTGCCAGCGCAAACTCGCCGCGGCGGACCAGATCGATTTCCACCAGATTCACCCGCGCGGAGAGATAGGTGCGCTGCTTCGCGCGGTAATCGGCCAATCCGTCGCCCGGAGTTTTGTTCGACGGACTCAGGAACTCGATGGCGGTGACAAGCCTGCCATCGGCGTCTTCGATTTCCAAATGACGCTGGGGCGGCGGGTCCTCAATGACGAGAAGGCCGGTGGCGGGTTCGGCGGATTGTGCGGTGTCCCGATCGGTTTGATCGGGCAATTCCGCTCTGTCGCCGCTTGTCTCACCAGTGGATTGCAGGTCGGTCCTGACGATCCGCACGCGCAGCCCGGGAGGCATGCGCGCTTGGAGCTGATCGCTGGAGTAAACGAGGAGGGGAAGTTGCTCATCCTCAGCCCACGGGTTCATTCCGGGAAAGGGATTCATCATGGCTCCGAACATGGCCCGCCCGCGCGGAAATGTCCGCTGGAAAATCGGGGCGCCGTCCTCGCGAACAGCCGACCGCCGCAGAAATCCGGCGCGGCCGGCGATTTCCGTGATTGGCGGGATTTCCGCCCGAGGTAGGTTGCGCCGCATGAACGATGGAATCGCAGAACTGATCGACCAAATCGACCGGGAGAAAATCGAGCGCGCGCGGCGGATGCCGCTGGCGGAGAAATTTCTCGCGGGCGCGGAGTTGTTCGAGGGCGCGTGCGAAATCACGAAGCAGGGAATCCGCAATCAACACCCGCATTTCGACGAAGAAGGGGTGTTCGCGGAACTTCGACGGAGGATCGAACTTGGAACGGAATTTAGGAACCGCCCAACCTTATGAACGGAAACGAGGCAGTGATGACGGTGCTGGCAATCTTGGATGAACTCCACGTGCCATACATGGTGACTGGCTCTTATGCCGCGAATGTTTTCGGCCTCCCGCGCTCGACGAAGGACGCGGATTTGATTGTGGAAGCCGAGGCGCCGCGGATTCACGAAGTGCTTGATCGGCTGGTGCCGCCGCTTCGTCCCGATCCGCAGATGTTATTTGAAACGATCACTTCTTCGAGGCGGTGGATCGTGCGATTGGATGAATCCCCGTTTGCGATCGAGATTTTCCTTCTGAACAATCATTCCTTCGATCGCTCCCGGTTCACGAGGCGGCGGAGGGAGCCGGTGTTGCCCGATGTGAGCGCGTGGCTGCCGACGCCGGAAGAGGTGATTGTGCAAAAGCTCCGCTGGGTTGCGCTCGCCCGGCGCTCGAAGGATTTGGAAGATGCCTGCAACGTGATGGCCGTCCAAGGCTCCGCGTTGGACTGGGACTATATTATAAAATGGTGCACGGAGGTTGGCGCGGCCGAAGTATTGGCAGAGGCGCGGCGGAAGACGGGGTGCTGAAGGGCGGATCCGGTTAAAAATGGAAAACGTCCCTTCCGAGCTGGCGGGCGCGTTCGTCGGCCCAATCTTCGATGGCGAGTTTGGGGCCAGGGGCGGGCGCGGCGAGGTCCTTCACCAACGCGCGGCGGACGCGCAACGCCTTCTGCATTTCCCTTTTCACAGTCTCGTGGGCTCCCAGCCGTCCGGTGAAGCGGTTCACGAAACGGGTCAGCGGGCTATATTGCGGCTCGGAGGCAAGCTCGGCGATTTGCCGGCCGAAGGTCGCGATCTGTTCCTTGAGAACCATGCTGTAGGCGCGCAGTTTTGAATCGCTGGCTTGGGCAAGATTGCCGGATTCCTCGCCGAGCCATTCCATCTCGATTTCCAACATGTCCCGCAAATCGCCGCCGGAGTAGGCCGCGGTGAGACGCTTCATCCAGATTTCCTTGTGCGCGCGGAGGGTGGGATCGGGTTCGAGATCGGGATGAAGCGCTTTGGCGAGCTGTTTGTAGAGCGATTTGATGTCGCGGGTTTTCGCTTCCTTGAGTTCGCGCTGTAGCCGTTCTTTTTCGAGCTGTTTCTTGGTTGGCTTGCACGCGCGGGGGGATGGTTTCCCGCTTCTCGCGGCGTTTTGAAACGCTTCCAGTTTCTCTTGGAGCTTGCGCTCTACCTCCACGGGATCGCCAGCCGGATCGATGTCGCCAAGGTCCACATCCACGCCGGCCTTCCGTGCGAGTTCATCGAACATCGCGCGGAAGAAATCGAACTCGTGCCCCTCGGCTTCCGCGCGCTCCGCTGCATGGCGATCGTATTTGTTGAACACGCCTTCCAGCATTTCCAAGTCCTCGCTCGCGAGGCCGGCGGAATCGTCGAGGAGGTCGGCCGCCATTTCCGCGAGCAGATCGCCGAAGTGCCCCCGGCGCTTTTTGCCGAGCTTGATTTCCTCCAGGGCGGCGGCACCGGCGAGGACAAAATCGCGATCGGCGCGGTGGATGTTCTCCAATACGGGCATCAGGTCGCGGTGGACGATTTCCAAATCGCGGTCCAGCCGCTCGCGGTGGCTTTCCAGCTTCCGGCGCTCGCCCGCGAGGCGCTTCATGAGCTTGTTGAACTCCGCCTGCGCCGGCCCGAGCGGGGATCCGGCGGCCGGGACGATCAGCAATGCGTCGCTCTGATCCGGCTTGGCGGCGCGGGTGGTTCGGGTGGTTTTTTTCGCAGCTTTTTTCCTTTTTGCAGGCATTCCGGCGGCAGTCTGCCGGTCCGGATCGCGGTGTCAACGGGTGCCAAATCCGAAAGAGGCGGATTTCCCAAACCGCAGCGATCTCAGTATCGATGCTGCCGCAGGCCGAATTTTGGTTTGCTGCCGCTGTCGGTCTTGCCGGGTGCCGCATTTTCCGGTTCGGGATTTTTGTAACGGAGAATGCCGTAATCCTTGAGATTCCGAACGAACGACTTGATGTCCACGGCCACCTCGTTGTCGCTGGCGAGCGCGCCGAGCAGTCCTTCGCCATTCTTGATGCGGTCGAGCGCGTCACCGGTTTTCTTCGCCGTCCCGGTGAATTCATCCACGGCTTCGGGGATGCGGTTCAAAGCGGGTTTGATATCGGCGATGGCTCGGTCGGCGGATTCCAATGTCGTCCGCGCACCGGCGGCGGCGGTCTTGATGCTGGCGATGGCGTTGCGGGCATCGTGGAGCGTGGGCTCGATTTCGGAGCTGGCTGCGTTCCACCGGCCGGCGGCGGAGGAGAGGTTCTTCAGGATTTCATCGAATCGCTGCAAGTTCGCATCGGACAGCACGGAGCCGTTGATCTTGGTGGTGGCGCCGCTCAGTTCGGTGCTGGCGGCCCGGATTTCCGTCACGGCGGTATCGATTTTCGCGAATGTGTCTCCGGCCTGCCTGATGATCCGCAGGGCGTCCACGCTGAGTTTTTGGGCGTTGTTTTGCAGAGCTTCCAAGCCGGTCAGCCCGCCGCCGTCCACCTCGCTGCCGGGCTCGATGAAGGCACCCGTCCGCTCCTCGGGCGGATAAACTACGATCAGCTTGTCCCCGAGCAGTGTGGCGGATTCCACGAAGAACTGGGAATTCCGGGGAATCCGGATTTTGTCCACGATGCTCACATCGACCTCCACGCGCACGTCGTCCGTGAGCTCCGGCAGACTGGACACCCGCCCGATCCGCGCGCCGCCCATGCGGACCTCCGATCCCTTGATCACACCCGAAGCGTCATCGAATGTGATCGTCAGTTCGTAGTGTCCTACGAGCCTTTCGCGGAAGCTTCCGAACTGTAGGATCAGACCGCCTAACAGCAAAAAGCCTGTGAAAATAAACAGCCCGACCAGTGTCTCGGTGCGTTTCTTGGGGGCGGGCATGGCGCTACTATGGGAGACATCGCGGATTTATCAAAACGGGAAATCCTTTGCCGGCATCAACTCCAATCCTCACCGCAATCGCCCTCGCGGAAGGCCGTCAGAACTGGATCGGCGGAGCTTTCGAACGCGTCCTTGGTCCCCTCGAAATGAACCCTGCCATTCTCTAAAAAGATCACCCGGTCGGCGATCCGCGCCACGCTGCGCATTTCGTGGGTGATCACGACATTCGTCATGCCGCTATCCTGCAAATCCCTGATCAACCGGTCGATTGACGCCGCCGTCACCGGGTCGAGCCCGGCGTGTGGTTCGTCATAGAGCACGCAGGCGGGTTTCCCGACGACCGCCCGGGCCAGCGCCACCCGCTTGCGCATCCCGCCGGAAAGTTCGGACGGCAGCATCTCCTCCTTTCCGGGCAGCCGCACGAGCTCCAGCGCCTCCGCCACTTTCGCGGCGATTTCCCGCTCATCCTTCATTCCATCCTCCCGCAAGGGGAAGGCCACATTCTCCGCCACCGTGAAGGAATCGAAAAGCGCGCCGCCCTGGAACATCACGCTCATCTGCCGCCGGATCGGGCCGAGCTCGCGCTCCCTGAGTTTGGAAATCTCCACGCCGTCCACCTCGATGGTGCCGCCGGTAGGTCGGAGCAATCCAGGCAAGTGCTTGAGCAGGACCGATTTTCCACCGCCCGAAGCACCCAGTATCACGAGTGTTTCGCCGCGGTGAACATCGAGATCGATCCCACGCAGCACTTCCGTTTCCCCAAATTTCTGCGTCAGCCCGCGGATGCGGATATAAGGCTCTGCCATTGACGGAGAGTGGACACCGCTCCCACGAGCCACGCAAGCGGAGGTGCCGCCACGGAGAAAACCGTCCGGGAACCAAGCAGGGGTCCGCAGCATGGGGCGACCTGCCGCGGGAATGTCGGTACAGATTCCACGCGTGCCGCAAACTACCCGGTATTCCGAAATTCTATGTGCATAAACTTTCCGGCTTCTCGCGGAACGATATCCCGATCCGCGACGGATTTTCATAACATCCAGCCTATAAGCCGCCTAGGGAATCGAATCGATTTGGCGCTCATGGTTTCGCTGCCAATTCGATTTTGCATTTCCTGGTAACGCTGCCGGAAACGAGCCTACGGTCCCGGGAAACATTAAGATGAATTAACTTTAGTATCCCAAGCCGGACCGGGAGGTCTCCTTGCATATGGATCGCAAAAATTTAAGCAATTAGATCTTGCCTTACTCCGAAAAATTTTCGTAGGACTGCGATTGTCGAAAAATCGCTGCCGCATTGCTTTATTAGGAACGCGGGAATCGAAACTCTAAAAACCTACGGCCATGTCTTTTCAATATCAATCCAAGGGCCTCCGGGCCTTCTTCGCGCGATTCCTCCTGATCGCGAGCGTTTGTGTTGGTGGCTTGTTCTGGCTCCAGAGCAACGCGGGACCGGAATTCAAGGCGGCCATCGAAGATGCCTCGCCGCCGTCCGTCCAGCTCAGCTTCGACGCCGCCCAAGAGGGCATCTACTATCCCGAGTATTACGAACCAGGAACCAACGGAGCCATAGGACAATGGATTCCGATTCCGGGAGCGGAGACGTTTTACCATGAAGGCAAACACATTGCCTTCATTGAGGTGCCCGGCATTCCCACCCCGTCCAGCCGCATTCTCCGGATGGTCAAAGTGGACAAGCAGATCAGGCCCACCCTCTTCCCACAGGCTGTCACCGCATGCCCGGTGAACAAGACTTCCTGCCCGGCCACCGCCACCAATTGCAGCGGCACCACCGCCACGATCTGCCCGGTGGATTCCCTGATCACGACCTGCCCGGTCAAGCTCACCCAGTGCGTCTCCAAGCACACCCAATGTCCGGCCATCGCCACCACATGCCAGATTTCCGTAACTACCTGCACCGGCAAACCACTTCCCACGTTTTGCGCGCAGCTACAGAAAACCACCTGTCCGCAGCAGGCCACCGTGTGTTCCTCGGCGGCGACTTTCTGTCCCGCGCAGCCGACCGCGTGCCCAGCTAGCAACACCACCTGCCCCGTTTCCGCCACGCAATGTCCGGTGCAGGTGTTCACCATCTGCCCCGCGCTTCCCAGCGTCTGCCCCACGCCTACAGGCTGCCCCAGAGTCGCCACCAAGTGCCCTGCGGAAGTCACCGCTTGCGTCACCGAGCTCACCGCCTGCCCAGCCGGACCCACATTTTGCCCGGAGAAGCCCACCCAGTGCCCGATCAAGCCC
Organism: Verrucomicrobiales bacterium; assembly: GCA_038235225.1. Lineage (GTDB taxonomy): Bacteria > Verrucomicrobiota > Verrucomicrobiia > Verrucomicrobiales > Akkermansiaceae > Luteolibacter. The sequence continues at coordinate 22,565 of JBBSUD010000022.1, read as the reverse complement.
ACCTTTTGCCCGGCCACCCACACCCAGTGCCCCACCGGCCCGTCGCAAACCATCTGCCCGGTTGGACACACAAGCTGCCCGACCATCGCAACCATCTGTCCCGGCACCATCAACCAGACTCAATGCCCGGCGCAACAGACCCAGTGCCCGCGAGAGTTCACCGTCTGCCCGATCGACCTCGGTTCCGCGACCCAATGCTCGGGAACGGCTCCCACTTCCTGCGCCAAACTGCAGACCGTCTGTCCGCAGAACAATACGCAGTGTCCCCTCGTTCGAACCGCCTGCCCCGCCCAGCCGACTTTCTGCTCCACGGATCCCGACAATCAAACCCGCTGCCCGATCACGGCCACAATCTGTCCTCAAGCTACCTCCGATACCGAGTGCCCTCGGGTCCAGACCGTCTGCCCCCAAACCGGTGCCACCCAATGTCCGAAAATCCAGACCCAGTGCCCCGGGGGACCCACCGAATGCCCGGTAAATGCCACGTTCTGTCCGGAAATCCCGACGCAGTGTCCCGCGAATTCCGCAACCCAGTGCAGCGAGCAGGCCACGGTCTGCCCGGTTAATGTCTCGCCGACCCAGTGCCCGCGCCGCGCCACTTTCTGCCCGACGCAGGCGACCAACTGCCCTCGAAGCGCCACCAAATGTCCCAGCGCCCCAACCGCCTGTCCGCGCGAGCAGACCAAATGTCCCGCCTACGAAACGATCTGCCCCTCTGGTGTCACCGCAACCATTTGCCCTGTAAGCCACACCGAGTGCCCGAAGAACGCCACCCAGTGCCCCTTCGAATCCACCATTTGCAGCGCCGCCGGCACCCTCACCACCTGCACCGGCCAGCAGACTCTCTGCCCGGATCCCACCGGCGCGACGACCTGCCCGCAGGTTCCCACCGAGTGCCCCAACCGGGAAACATTCTGTCCGAAATCCGCCACCAAGTGTCCGGCCTACGAGACGATTTGTCCCACGAATCCCGACTCCGCCACCGTCTGCCCGGAAAAGGCAACCGCTTGTCCCGGAGTCGAGACCTTCTGCCCGAAAGAGCAAACCAAGTGCCCGTCCCACCAGACCCAGTGTCCGATCCTGGTGACCGAATGCACGCTGGAGAACACTCGCTGTCCGATCGTCGCCACCGAGTGCCCAACCGGCCCCACCTTCTGCCCGGAAACCGCGACCGAGTGCCCGCGTGAATTCACCACCTGCCCGCAAGACGTTGCGACCCAGTGCCCGGCGCAAGCCACCAACTGCCCGTCCAAAGAAACAACCTGCCCGCGGGAGCAGACAAAATGCCCGGCGGAGGCCACCATTTGCTCCCCCACCCCGGTCACCACGCAGTGCCCCGTCAGCCAGACGGTCTGCCCGTCCGTTTCGACCGTCTGCCCCGCGAATGACTCGACGCGCACCTCCTGTCCCGTGGAGCGCACGCAATGTCCCACCGGCCCCACCATTTGTCCGGATACCCCTACCGAGTGCCCGAAGGTATTCACGAAATGCCCCATCGCGCCTACCCAGTGCCCTCAATATTTGACCGTATGCCCGGAGAAACTGACAGCCTGTCCGAGCGTCGCCACCGAGTGCCCCGCCGGCCAGACGAATTGCCCGGTCGTCGCAACCGAGTGCCCGGTAAATTCCGCCACCGTCTGTCCGTCTGCCAGCACCCAGTGCCCGGTCCGCCCGACTTTTTGCCCGGTGGAAACCACCACATGCCCCTACCTCCAAACGACCTGTCCATCGCCGGCCGGAGTGACCACGCAGTGCCCGCAGCAGGCCACCGTCTGCCCCTATTCCCAGACCCAGTGCCCGAATAAGGAAACCGTTTGTCCTCAATCGGCCACTAAGTGTCCCGCAATGACTACGATTTGCCCGACCCAGCCGGTGCAGACCCAGTGCCCGATCAAGCAGACCCAGTGCCCGTCCGGCGGCGCGACCTTCTGCCCGGCCGTTCCCACCGAGTGCCCGGCCAGCGCCACCCGCTGCCCGGCCCAGGCCACCCGCTGCCCGCAGACACCGGCACCCACCCAGTGTCCGATCGAGCGCACCGTTTGTCCCGCCGGCACCGCCACCGCCTGTCCGGCCACTCCCACGGAGTGCCCCGCCACCGGTGCTGCCACTGAGTGCCCAGTCTCGCATACCGCCTGTCCCATCGTTCCCACAAACTGCCCGGCCAGCGCCACCGACTGCCCCGTCTCCCAGACGAATTGCCCGGTAGTCCAGACCGAGTGCCCGGCTAACACTACTGCCTGCGCCGACATTCCGACGGAGTGCCCGGTCGCCGTGACCACCTGCCCGCGGTTCGCCACCCGCTGCCCCAAGGAACTCACCCTCTGCCCCACCGCGGCGACCCGTTGCCCGGCCACCGTCACCGAGTGCGTGAATGAACCTACCATCTGCACCCTCACCCCCACCGAGTGCGCGAATGGCGCGGCCACGTTCTGTCCGCAGGTTCCCACCGAGTGCCCGGCCTATACCACCCATTGCCCGATCCAGCTCACCCAGTGTCCGACCCAGCCGACCCAATGTCCGAAATCCCAAACCTCGTGCCCCCGAGTCGCCACGGAATGCCCGGCCAACGTCCCCACTCAGTGTCCGAAAGCAATCACCACATGCCCTGAGAAATTTACCGAATGCCCGGTCAATGTAACAAACTGCCCGAGGATCGTGACCCAGTGCACCGCCGGAACTGCTACGGAATGCAGTGGACAGCAAACCACCTGCCCTGTCGCCACCAATCCCACCCAGTGTCCTTCAGGCACTGCGGATACCACCATCTGCCCGATTCAGCCGACGAACTGTCCAAGGCAGGCGACTCATTGCCCCGGTAACGAACCGACCGTTTGCCCGGTCGTCCCGAACGAGTGCGGACCTACCTACAAGCCACAGTTGCCGACCCAGTGTCCGCGCCAGGCCACGGAATGCCCTCGTGAGAATACCCAGTGCCCGCAAGTCCAGACCGAATGCCCCGCCGATCCAGCGAACGGATGTGGACCGACCATGAGTCCTGCCGGCACCACCACCCAATGCGCCCCCGCCCAGACCCAGTGCCCCGTCGTTCAGACCCAGTGCCCCGTCGCTGGCGATTGCGGTCCCACCATCTATCCCCAAGGCCCTACGCAATGCCCGCCCGTCCAAACCCAGTGCCCGGACAAGCAGACCCAGTGCCCGACTTCCCACACCATCTGTCCCGCCATCCAAACCCAGTGCCCCGTCACTGCCGGAGCGTGCGGTCCCACCATCTATCCGGTAGCGCCCACCCAGTGCCCCGCCAAACAAACGGAGTGCCCGCAAATTGCCGGACATTGCGGTCCCACCATGTATCCCGGCACCTCGACCGTATGTCCGGTCTTCGACACCGAATGCCCCGTCAACGCGGTCTGCGGCCCGACGATGTCACCGGACCGGCCCACCCAGTGCGCGCCGAAGCAGACGCTCTGCCCCGTCGTGACAACCGTTTGCCCCGGTTTGAACACCCAGTGCCCGGATGCCTCCGGCGTCTGCCCTCCCTGAAATCAACTCCCCTCCCGGCGAGCGATCAACGCCGTCGGTTCGAAGTGGCCCGGCCTCCTCCGATGCCGGGCCATTTCACATCCATCACCCTCTGAATCCGCCCATCCCGCCGGAAATTCCAGGCACACCTTTCCGAAAGCTCGCTCCCGGGCAGTCGGAGTGAGAAGCCCGGGCAGAACCGAACGGAGAGAAGTCGGGCAATGCGGCCCCAATCACAGCGCGCGGTGATGGATCCTCACATCCGCGATACGTCCGTTACAAATGGGATCTGAGAGTTACCGGCTGTTTCCAACCTAGTTCTTGTTGGCATCGAATGCCGGCGCATCATCGATGGATTTCCAATCCGCAAGAGCTACATTGATATATAGCGATGCGCCATTGTCCGCCAGAACCAGCGCGATCCTCCCGCAAGCGATTCGCCGTCATACCCGGTTCACGCACCAGCCGGTCGGGAAGATCGGGCGTCTTTATCCATTGCATCAAGAATCGACACGAACAACAGCAGTCTGCTCCGTGCCCAGTCTGCCCCGGCCGCTACCACGATCGGATCGACCGCCAAGGTTACTTTTACCCAAGAATCAGTTTGGCAAACATCTGAGCCAATCTCAGATCCAATACGAAATTTCCAGGCGGTTCTCTGAGCTGCAATCTCGTCCAAGAGCCTAAACTTCGAAATCTACCCTCCCCTTTTCCCGAAATCATATGGGGAGGCAACGCTAAATGCAATCCGGGCGGCGGCACCGCAGGCAAATCCTAGCAGAAAACTTTTCCGGTCAAGACACAGTTTTAGAGAACGATTCCCGTTAGGACGGAAATCACCGGAACCTGTGGAATTCACGGAGGTGGGCCCGCAGGGATTTGAACCCTGGACCAAGGGATTATGAGTCCCCTGCTCTAACCGCTGAGCTACAGGCCCCGTGTGGGGCGCAATTCCTACGCGAGACCGGAGCGGCGCGGCAAGGGAAACTTGGGCGGGGGCCGTTGGACGCCCCACGGGCTCCGGGGCCACCGCCCCCTTGCCTGGGCGGGCGGGTGTGAGGGAGCATCAGCTGCGCTAATACGGATCCTTTTGACGAATCATCGCGTGAAGGCCCTATTCGAGAGTTACTCCCTGGTGCGGAAAATGGGCAGTGCGAGCTGCCAGCGGATGGAACAAATCCTCACCACAAAAGCGATGCCGGACCCGCCGATAGCTGCCACGATGCCCAGCGGAAGAATCGCGCGGATTAGCAGATAGGAGACCGAACCGGAAATGGCGGCGGTGGCATAGAGGCGGATTTCCCTGCGGAAGACCAAGGGGAGTTCGTTGAGCAGCACATCCCGCGCGAGGCCGCCCGCGACACCGGTCATCGTGCCAAGCGCCACGGCGGTGAGTCCGCCATGGCCGAAAAGCAGGCTTTTCTGCGTGCCGATGATGGCGAACATGGCGAGGCCCAAAGCATCCGAAATCTCCATAAAGATCATCGGCGGCGGGAAGCGGCGGGCGAATAAAAAGGTGGCGAACGCACCTGCGAGCGCGGTGGCGGTATAGTTCGGATCCGCAATCCAGAAGACCGGCGTAGCGCCGAGGCACAGGTCCCGCAGCGTGCCGCCGCCGAAAGCCGTCACCAGCGCAAGGACAATGACTCCGAAGAGATCGATGTGCCGGCCGCGCGCCGCGAGCACGCCTGCCATGGCATTCACGAAGACCCCGAAGTGCTGCAGATAGTAAATCACCGGCAGGAGAATGTGCGGATCTTCCGGGGAATTCCAACCGCGCTTTTCCACAGCATCGATTTCATTTGGAATCCCCTGCCGGATCGGATATCCGCCCTCCATGGAACGGCGCGATTTTTTGGGAAAAGTGACATTTGGAGCGGTGGCGGGAGCCGCCGGAATTTCCGCCGCGGCGGACCGGAGCGACGCCATAGCGGCGCCTTTGGTCAGAACTCCGGCGGTGATCATGGCCCCCCGCGCGGACGGGGTGGAGATCGTATGGGCGGTCTCGCGGCTGTCGCGCGGAATGGTGGAATGGGAGGCCACGGACGGCGCGAAAGGCATGGCAAAGTCGGACGGCTTCGGCTTGGTGCCGCAGGGCGCGGAAATCCTGCGGGTCCGGGTCGATGGATTAAAGCCGGGCGGGAATTATCGGTTTCGCGCGATTACCCATGCCTCCGAATCCGGCGAGCGGCATGAAAGCGAATGGAGATCGTTCCGCACGCTCGACCCCGCTGCGGTGGCCACGGAGTTTGTGGTTTGGAACGACACGCACGACCATGCGGAAACGATTCGAAAACTACATGCCGCCACTCCGCGCGGCGATTTCCTGCTATGGAACGGCGATACCTGCAATAACTGGGTGCGCGAGGATTTGCTGATGCCGACGCTTCTCCACCCCGCTGGCCAGGACATCACCGCGGAGCGCCCGCTCGTGCTTACGTGGGGAAATCATGACGTGCGCGGCGTGTGGGCCCACAAGATGCCGGGGCTGATCGCGACGCCGGCGGGCCGTCCGTTCCAAGCTTTCCGCAGTGGCCCGGTAGGCGTCATCTGCTTGCACACCGGCGAGGACAAGCCGGACGATCACCCGAGTTTCGGCGGGCGCGTGGCATTCGACGGGCTGCGCGCCGAACAGGCAAAGTGGCTCGCGGAAGCCGTGCGGCTACCTGACCTACGGGATGCGCCGTACCGCGTCGTCTTCTGCCACATCCCGCTGCGCTGGAAAGTGGAGAAATCGTTAACCAGTGAGGATTATGCAAATGGAGGATCCGACACATTCAGCCGCCGCTGCCGCGAGGCGTGGCACGATTCACTCGTCTCATGGAAGACACAGGTTGTGATTTCCGGCCACACCCACCAAGCCGGCTGGCTGCCTGCGAATGGTGATTTCCCTTACTCCCAGCTTGTTGGCGGCGGGCCGGCGCTGGAACAGGCGACGTGGATCGAAGGCAAGGCGGACTCCAGCTCGCTGCGGCTGATCGTGAGGAACTTGGCAGGACAATCGATCTATCAGGCAGATTTCCCGCCACTGGACGGCTGATCGCAGAGTCCTTGTAGCGGCGCTGCTAACAACTCTCGAACATCATTGGGTAACTCACCGTGGCTGCCGGTTTCCGGCCATAGCCTGAGAGCTGGCTCTGAAATGACGGAGGGATCCAGGCGAAAGCGACTAAGATCGTCGTATAGATAAGTTCGGGCCGCGCAATGGTCGGCTTCACACCCCTGACGGATGCCCGGCGCACACGATTTCCACGGGCAAATCCGGCCAAGATAGTTGCCCTGCGGATCGCATAGGAATACATCGGTGCCGCAGCCGTCGCCGGTTTTCATAACCGCGCCCTGGAGCCGGCGCTTGGCGGCCGCGAGTTCGCTCAGCGGCGCGCCATCTTCCACCTCCACCAACAAATCAACATCTTTGGGAATGCGCTTGGAAGTGGCTAGCGAGCCCACCAACGAAATGCGCCGCACGCCCGGCAATGCCCGGGCGCGGCGGACGAATACCAGCACCGCACGGAGCAAATCGGCCCGTTTGTCCGGCAACGACGGAGCTTGGAAGATATCGGCACCCCAATCCGGCTCAATGTTCTCCTCGCGCAGCCATTCAGAAATCCGCTCGCGCTTGCGGCGTGTCATGAACCACTGCCAGCCGCGTTTCAGTTCGACATCGCCACCGCCAAATACGATATCTTTGAAGCGCCGAAACGCGCCTTTTCCTTGGATTGCTCTCGAAAGACGGCTTCGCATCGGGCTGTCCGGCAGGCTTGTCACGAAATCGTCCATAGCATCATAATCGACATCATCGAAAAGATCGTTGGGCAGGTGAATGAATTCTTCTCCATAATATTTCTCCGTATCGCCAGCCGCTTCGACATATGAGATTTCACCACTCGCGATTTCCAAAAAAGCCCGACCCGACTCACCGTGGAAGGCGGAATTGCCCGCCGCGACGGACTCGAACGCGGACTCGAGTTCGAGAATACTGAGTTTCACTTTGCAGGGTGGCTGATTCATATTCGTCCCGTCTCGGGAATCGGCACCATGCTTGACGCGACTGATATTTCCGATTTCGGGTGTCGAAATCGGAATGATGTCCGTTGCTTCCAGAGGACCGAAGTATTCACAATCGGACCGCCGATGCAATCGCCGGATTATTCATCGCGCGACAGGCGCCGGAAGCGGCGGACTGGCGGACGAAAAGAATCTGGCCACCTCGCATTCGGCGATTGCCGGAGGCAGGCGGCTTCCCCAAACGGTGAAATTAGGACGCCCGCACTCCAATGCAACGATTCCCCCGTTGCGATTGTACGATGCGGACTCGCCGGCGGTGATGGGACGAGCCGCGGGCAGCACAGCCAAGCGGTGGAATTGGCGATTGAAACGCGCGGGGGATGTCGATTAGCGTTCGGCCGGGGTTACCACCGACCCCATTTCCGATACCATGCCCAAAGTCACTTTCCTCACCCCGGACGATTCCCGAATCGTCGTGGACGACGGCCATGGCACGCTCATGGAGATCGCGCGCGACCATAATGTGGAGGGCATCGACGGCAGTTGCGGCGGCGTTTGCTCCTGCGCCACCTGCCATGTGAAAATCCTGCCCGAATGGCTGAGCCGCGTCGGTCCGGCGGACCCGACAGAACAGGATCTGCTGGACCTCAACGACGGCACCGACCGACGCAGCCGCCTGAGCTGCCAGATCGAAATGAACGACAAGCTTGACGGACTCGTGGTGGAGGTCGTCCCGCTCTAACGCATCCTAACACATCATGTCCGGCTGTCCCTATCACGATCCCTTCCGCCAGGCGCGCGAGCAGGCGCCTGTCATGGCCACTGAGTTCGACGGCGATCCTGTCGCGATGATTCTCGGCTTCAAGGAGGTTCGCGCCGCCGCCCGCGATTTTGCAACCTATAGCTCGGACGCGCCCTTCCGGGTGCCGATTCCCCGCGAGGAGGACGTGCGCTCCGTCCGGCAGTATCCGCTGGAGGTCGATCCGCCGGTCCACGCCGCTTATCGGAAAATCGCGGATCCATTCTTTCGTCGTCCGCTGGAAGCCGGCTACATTGCAAAGATGGAAGAGCTGGTGGAGGAGCTCTTGGCGGTCGCCATTTCGCGGGAGTCCATCGAGATCGTCCGCGAGTTCGCCATACCATTGCAATCCCGCGCGCTGACTTACTTGCTGAACGTTCCCGAATCCGAGGCGGAGTTATGGGTCACCTGGGGCACCCATGTCTTCCGCGACGAGAGCGGCGTTTCCAAAGGTGCGGAAATGGAAGCATATACCAACAGCCTGTTCGATCGCGCCGAAGCCAATCCCGGCGATGATTTCTTCTCAGTGCTCACCCGTGCCGAGATCGACGGCCGCCCCCTCACGCGCGAGGAAATGCAGGGATTCGCCAACATCGCCTTCGCCGGCGGCCGCGACACCGTCATCAACACGGTTTCCATGGTAATCGGCTACATCGCGGATCATCCCGAGGCGCTGGAAGCCATGCGGGAGAATCCGAAACTGGTGCTGACCGCAACCGAAGAACTATTCCGTTACGCCTCGCCCATCACCCACATCGGCAGAATTTGTCCGACCGATACGGACGTCCTCGGTGTTGAGGTGAAGGCTGGAAACCTTATCTCCCTCTGCTGGGCCTCCGCAAATTTCGACGGGGAAATCTTCGAGAACCCGGCAGAGGTCCGGCTCGATCGCAAGCCCAACCCGCACATTGCCTTCGGTAGTGGAACCCATAACTGTCTCGGCGCGGCACACGCCCGTCTCATCGTCCGTACGCTGCTGCGTAAACTATGCGAACTCACCGGCGGCATTGAAACCATTTCCGCTCACCCGAAAGTTGAGCGCGAGGCCGACTATCAGAGGACCAATGCTTATCATGAGTTGCGCGTGAAAATCGTTCCGCGTGCGGCGGATTGATGCCACCCTGTTCCGCCGGAGCATTCCGGATCTCGCGATTGCGAAAGGGATTCCACCGTCCGGCGCGCTTGCTTCCCCCGCCTCGATCCATTACGTCTCCCGGCATGCCGCAACAGCTCCGATTTTTCGCCAATCTGTGGACCATGCTTCAATATCCATCGCAGGCCGAACCATGGTCGCTGGAGGAGAAATTCATCGCGGCGAAGGAAGCCGGATTCGAGAACATGGGCGGAGGGATGCTGCCGGAGGTCATCCCGCTCTGCGCGAAATACGGCCTTGGCTATAATTTGTATATCAATGCCGACCGGCCGAACTGGGAGTCCGCTCTGCGCGCTGCCGGAGATTACAATCCACTTCGAATCAACATCCAACTGATGGATCACGACACGCCACCGGCGGAAGCCGCGGCCCTGTGGATGGAGATGGTGCCGCTAGCGGATTCCCTCGATTTGCCCATGGATCTCGAATATCACCGCGACACGGCCACCGAAACCCCAGAGAAATGTGCCGAAATCCGGCGGATTTATCGCGAAAGCACGGGGCGGGAAATTCAGTGGTCGCTCGATCATTCGCACTTCTCCACGGTCAAACATCTCAGTCCCCCCTTCGCGGCACGCCTGCTGGATCCGCCGGATCTTATGGAGCATGTCCGGCAGATCCATTTCCGCCCGTTCAATGGACATCATGCCCAAATCCCCGCCACCGACGGGCGCGGGAATGCCAGTCCGGAATTCAACCAATACATGGAATTCGCGGAGGCGTTGCTCAAACATTGGCGGACCTCCGCGCCGGAAGATGTCATCCTTTATGCCTGCCCGGAGAATGGTCCGCGCGTGGTTGGCAACTACGGACTCTCCTGTTTTCCTGACGTCTGGCAGGATGCGATTTTCACGCGGGACGCCATACTGAATGTCTGGAACCGCCTCGAGAAATCAAGATATACAACTACCAGGCCGCCTTCAAATCCGGCAGCATCAACGTTCCCGGGCGGGCGATGTACCTGATGAAATCCTGCCCCGCAGCGGAGCCGGGATTCACCGGGATGAAGTAGCCGTCGCCCGGATCTTCCTCAGCCGGATTCCCGTTGTTACTCCAGTTCTGCCAGATCAGCACAAACGCCACATTGATCTCCGGGTCCGCCATCCAGGAATTCAGATAGTTGTTGAACCAATCAATACAGGGCTGGCGCCCGTCCTCCTCGGCGGGCAGGCCGCGGTTTCCCGCCTCCGTGATTGCGGCGATTTTTCCATCTCGTTTGGCTATTTCACTCAATCCCCTCAGCTTCGTCCGGAAGCTCTCGCGGCTGGGAACGGGATCTTCCTTTTCGGTATATAAATCGACGCCATAGATATCGATCAGCGCCAGATCCCCCTGATTCTGCGGCAGATAACTGGCGAACCCGGCTGCGAAACGCGCCGCCGCTCCCGGTTCGCTATCATCAAGATAGCCGAGCTTGTCCGACGAGAAGGCGATCACCAGCCCCGGCAGGCGCGCCTTCATGTATCTGGCCGTTTCCACGAAAAGCGTCCGCAATGTGTCCTTGCCGTTGAGTTTCTCGCCGCCTTCCAGCCACTTCATGCCCCACCAGAACCAATCTCCGTCGAACTCGTGGAACGGCCGCATGATCAGACCGGAACCGTCTTTGGAAATCAGGGACAAGCGTTCGACCATCGGTGCGAGACGCTTGTTTTCGTATTCCATCCACCACCAGTCCCTGCATGCGAACCCATTGGCAATGCGGCTCGCGGGACGCTTCTCCTTCAACAGCGCGATGTAGGGATTGTTCCCGGTTTCATCCATCCGATAGGCGCGTTCCCGATAGCCCGGCAGGCCGATCGGCTGCATATGCCAATCGAATGCGACAAGGCCGCCGCTCTCTCGAAATCGCTTCAAGACGCTGATGCTGGCATCGACTTCTTCCCGGCGGTCCGGACGATCCGTTATGTCGAGAATCAGCTTCGCCGCATCATAGCCGATCATGGCAGGCAGACTGCCGGTCATATCTTTGACATCCGAGCGAAAGCTTACGGATTTCCCCGACTGTGGGCCGGTCATGGTCCAATCCTTCCCGCCGCCGACACCCATCGCGATCGAGCTTTCGTGGCCGAATAGGTGCCGTCCGCCGGGCTCCGCTTGAATCTTTTTCAAATATGCGGCGATGTTCCGCCCCTCCGTTTCCGCCGGGGCCTTTACTTCGCCGGCGCCGGCACGAAACGAACAAACAAAAGCAAGCATGCCAGCGATAAGGCGGAATTTCCGGTGGTTCATGATAGGAATGGGACGGATTCTTCGTCGTTCTGCGATGCGAAATACAGGGCGCTGGTGGCGGCGATGGCACGCCAAATCGTATCCCGAGGGATTTCCAAGCAGCAAGTCCATCGATCTCAGCATCATCCAGCCCCAATCGCCATAACGGAATACCATTTCATGAAACCCATCCCCATCATTCTGTCACTTGTGGCATCGCTCGCCGCGCGGGCTTCCGATCCACTGCCGCTGATTCCCCTTCCCGCCAGCGTCGAGCTTACCGGTGGCACCTTCCCCTTTACCAGTGCAACCGGGATTCGCTATAACCCGGAACTCGCTGAGGAGGCCAAGCTGCTGGCGGCGGATTTCAAGAAGCTCACCGGCGTGGAACCGGCGATGGCGATAAACAAGACCCGCTCGACGGGCCTTTCGGAAATCCTGTTGGATATCAACCCGAAGGCGGATCTGCCGGAATCGGGCTATCTGATGGAGGTGACACCGGAGGCAATTCGCATCATCGGTAACGACGCCGCCGGAGCCTTCTACGGCACGCGAACGTTGCTCCAGCTCCTGCCGCCATCGAGCGCGGAAATATGGAAAGCCACGAAGAATCCGGAAATTCCCGACGTCCGCATCACCGACCAGCCGCGCTTCGGGTGGCGCGGGACGATGCTCGACGTGGGCCGGCATTTCATGCCCGCGGACGACGTCAAAACCCTCATCGACTGGATGGCTTTCCATAAGCTCAATGTCTTCCACTGGCATCTTACGGAAGACCAGGGCTGGCGCATCGAAATTAAAAAATACCCCAAGCTCACCAGCGTGGGAGCCTACCGGGCTTCCTCACCGCCTTACGGCGACCGGACGGGCAGCGACGGAGTCCGCCTCGGCGGATTCTACACTCAGGGGCAGATCAAGGAAATCGTGGCCTACGCCACGGCGCGGCATATTACCATCGTGCCGGAGATCGACATGCCGGGCCACATGTCGGCCGCCATCGCCGCCTACCCGGAACTCGGAAATAGCGACATACCCGACTACGCGCCGATCGTGCAGACGAAATGGGGAGTGCATCCCTATACCCTCGCCCCGACCGAGGAGACCTTTCGGTTTGTGGACGACGTATTCACCGAGTTATGCGCGCTATTCCCCTCGAAATACATTCACATGGGCGGCGACGAAGCGCCGAAAACGCAATGGGATAAATCCCCGCGGGTGAGGGAGCTGATGAAGAAAGAGGGCCTTGAAAACTTGCACGATGTGCAGAGCTATTTCGTGAAACGGGTCGAGAAAATCCTCGCGGCGAAAGGCCGCAAGCTCATTGGCTGGGACGAGATCCGCGAGGGCGGACTTTCGCCCGATGCCACTGTCATGTCATGGCGAGGCGAGGCTGGCGGGATCGCCTCCGCAAAGGAGGGCCACGATGTGGTGATGACTCCGAATACCCACATGTATTTCGATTATTACCAGGCGCCGGCAGCGCAGGAACATGCGAGGGGAAAGGACCACGAGGCGATTGGAGGGTTGCTGACGATCGACAAGGTGTATTCGTATAATCCGGTCCCTTCCGATCTGTCGGAGAGCGAGGCAAGGCATGTTCTCGGTGTCCAGGCGAACTTGTGGGGTGAATATTTCAAGGATTTCAAGAAGGTGGAATACCATGCATTCCCGCGTCTGGCGGCCGTGGCGGAGGTGGCGTGGTCCGCTCCGGAGAGGAAGAACTATCAGGATTTTCTGTTGCGGCTGGACGGCATTATGAAGTTCTACGATGCCGCCGGTGTTGCTCACGGCGAGGTCTATCAAACACCGGTCCGCAAGACGAAAGATGGCACCACCGTGGAAACCTCGCTCGGCGCGCATGACGACCATTGGGCGGAACTGGCATTCGACGGCCGCAAGGATACCTTCTTCTGGGCGACCCGCGCGCTGAAGGCCGATGACCACCTCAAGCTTCATTTTAAAGCGCCGCTGGAGAAGGAATCCTTGGTCAAGGTGGTGACGGGCGGACCGGCCAGCAGGAATGGGGACAAGCTGGATCATGGCGTTCTGGAGTGCTCTTCCGACGGATCTTCATGGCAGGAAATCGCCAAGTTTGAGGATGGCGGGGCAAAAGGGAAAATCCCGGCCGGCACGAATCACCTGCGCATCCGGGTCACCGTTGCCCAGTCGAACTGGCTTATTGTGGATGAAATCGGGATCGATTGAACCGGGATTTTTTTGATCGCGGGCGCGGGTATAACCCTGTATCTCCATGGAGACGCCATGAGTTTCACGCCATTCCAATATCTTCAGATCCTCATCACCTCCACATGGCTGCTTGGAATTGGAATTCAAGTCGCGGCGTCGCTCCTTGCCGTGCGGGAGCGCACGCTTGGAGCGGTTCTCATGCTCTGCGGATCGATCGTTACGATGCTGGGGGCGACTGCGGGTTTTACATTCCCTTTCTGGTCGAATTTTAACGGTTTCAATAAGCCGATGGTGATTATCCAGATGATCTCTGCTACGACATGTTTTGGTGTGCTGGCTTTTTCGACCGGGTTTCTGCTTCATGTGCTGCGCCGCGGTTCCATGAGAGCACGTATTGTCGAACTGGAAACCATCATTGCGGCGCGGGATGCGGAGCGCTGAATGGGATGATTTACAACCAATCATGAATCGGGAACCGGACCGCCACGGATCGTCCACGCTTTGCATTCATGCGGGCACGCACTTCGACACGATCACCGGCGGGGCTTGCAGTCCGGTTTTTTCCTCGTCGGCTTTCGCATTTCCAAATGCGGAAAATGTGAACTTCTACCCGCGCTATTTCAACACACCGAACCAAATGGTGGTGGCGCGGAAAATGGCGGCGCTGGAAGGCGGCGAGGCGGCGCTGGTATTCGGCTCGGGCATGGCGGCGATTTCCACATTCCTGCTGGCCCACCTGAAGCCGGGTGATCATGCGGTATTCCAAAACGATCTCTACGGCGGCACCGTGCAGACGATCAATAGCGAGTTGGGGAGAATCGGCGTGAAAATCTCCTGGTGTGCGAACGTGGCGGAAATCGCGGCGGCTGCACGGCCAGACACCAAGCTGATTTATATCGAATCCCCCTCGAATCCGCTGCTTCGCTGCCTGGACATGGATGCGGTTGCGGAGTTGGGAAAGCGGCATGGCATCATGACGGCGATCGATAACACTTTTGCCACACCGATTAATCAGACTCCGCTGGCCCACGGCATCGACGCGGTGTTGCACAGCGCCACGAAGTACTTGAACGGCCATAGCGACCTGAATGCGGGAGTATTGGTATCCTCGCAGGAAATCGTCAGCCGCGTCACCGCCAGCGCGGTGAATCTGGGTGGCATGCTGGACGCGCATGCATGTTCGCAGCTGGAGCGGGGATTAAAAACGCTGTCGCTTCGCATGGAGAGGCATAATGGAAACTCGCTCGCGCTGGCCCGATTTCTCGAAGGCCATCCGGCGGTGTCGCGCGTGAATCATCCGGGGTTGGATTCGCACCCCGATCATGTCGTTGCCAGCCGGCATATGCGCGGATTCGGCGGAATGTTGTCGTTTGAACTGAACGATGCGTCATCGTGCGACCGCTTGCTGGAGCGGCTGCGGATTGTGATGCCAGCGCTGAGCTTGGGCGGCGTGGAAAGCCTGATTTGCATTCCCAGCCGCACCTCCCACCGTGGCATGACCGCAGCGGAGCGGGCACGGGCGGGCATAGGCGACGGGCTGATCCGGGTCTCTGTCGGAATTGAGGATTTGGCGGACTTGCAGGAGGATTTCGCGCGGGCGCTGGGAGACGGTTAGGGACGGCTCAGGAATAAATCAGGACAAGTTGCCTCCAGTCACTCCCGGCAAAGCAGGATATCCGCCCAGTTCGCCTTCACCAAGAATGTCTCAACTAATTTTCGCGCCTTCCTTAGAGCTTCCCATAACTGAGAATTTTCCACCAGAATCCGCGCTCACCATTTCAACTTTGCCGCGGGCAGACGGACTTCATTCCGATGCTCGCTGACAATCTTTCCGTCGGATAGATTCAACACGCGGTCCGCCATTTCAGCCATGACCGCATTGTGGGTAATGATGACGGCAAGCGTGCCAAGCTCGCGATTGATCCGCTCCACCGCCTCAAGCACGGTGATGCCGGTGACGACGTCCAGCGCGCCGGTCGGCTCATCGCATAGCAACACTTCCGGGCGCTTCGCGATCGCGCGGGCGATGGCGACCCGCTGCTGCTCGCCGCCGGACAATTGTGAGGGGAAATGATCCATGCGCGCCTTCAGTCCAACCATTTCCAGCGCCTCCTCCGGCGTCATCGGGTCGCGCGCGATGCCGGTGATGAGCGCGACATTCTCCCGCGCGGTCAGGCTCGGGATGAGGTTATAGAATTGAAATACGAAGCCCACGCAGTTCCGCCGGAACAAGGTAAGCGTGTTTTCACGCGCGCCGTCGAGCGGCCAGCCTTTGTAAATCAGATTTCCCGATGTCGGCACGTCGAGTCCGCCGAGGATGTTCAGCAGTGTCGATTTCCCGCTGCCGGAAGCGCCTAGCAGGCAGACGAGCTCGCCCGCGTGCAGATCGATGTCCACCCCGTGCAGCGCCACCACGTCCACCTCGCCCGTATGATAGACCTGGCGCACGCCGCGGGCCGAATAAACGACTCCGGTGGATTTCGGCGGCGGCGGCGGGGACATGCGCCGGACCGTAGCAGAGGGGAAATCGCTGGCAAACGATGGTTCGCCGCGCGGTGCCTGCGGCGGCGAGGACCGGAGTTCCGCCGGTTTTCCGTTGCCGCGGGTTCCTCCCCGGTGGAGGATCGCCGCGGATGGAAAAGCGCCTGCCCAAACTCCTCCGGTTCGCCACCCGGGTGCTGCGCGACTTCTTCATGCGCAATCACGGGCTGCTGCTCACCGCCGCGGTGGCCAACAACATGATGCTCTCGCTGATCCCGCTTTCCGCGGTCCTGATCGTGGTGCTGTCCCATTTCTATCAGCCCGCGGCGCTGATCGACTCCATCCGGCTGGAGGTGACGATGATCGCCCCCGGCCTGGGTCCGATTCTGGCGGAGGCGTTGGAGGGATTTCTCCGCTCGCGCGAGGTTGTGGGCTGGGTGGGACTCGGCTCGCTGCTGATATTCAGCTCGTTCGCCTTCCGGGTGCTTGAGGACTCCATCGCCATCATTTTCCACCGCCCGCTGCCCACGCTGAAGCGCAAATTCTGGATATCCGCGCTGATGCCGTATTTCTTCATCGCGGTGATTGCCGCCGGATTGATCGCCATCACCACGGCTACCTCCCTCATTGAGGCGCAGGTGAAGAGCCCGACTTTCCCGGCGGTCCGCCTGCTGATCCAGCAGCACCTCGATCTCGTGGTCTATGTCTTCGGCATGTTCGGCATGATTCTGCTGTTCACGTTATTCTACAAGGTCATGCCGGTGGCGCGCATCAACTTCCACCGCGCTCTGGTCGGCGGCGTCACCGCCACGATTCTGTGGGAAATCGTGCGGCATATGCTGGTTTTCTACTATAACAACGTATCCATCGTAAACGTGCTCTATGGCTCCATGGCGACCCTCATTATCATCCTGCTGACGATGGAAGCGATCTCCCTGATTTTGCTGCTGGGCGCCCAGGTCATCGCGGATTTGCAGCGCAGCGCGGATTGGGGCGTGGCGTGGTACGAAGATCCTGACGAAAGCTAACGCCTTCCGCCGAAAGCCGCGCACCTTTGCACGCGTAGGCGGACGCGCATGCCGCGCTTTCCGACCATCGCCATTTACGCTATCACCGCGCTGTTTCGGGTTGCGGGAAATCCCATCTTCACGGCGGCCGATCCCCATGCGGCGTATCTGAATGGTGCTCTCTGGATCTATCCGACCCACAGCGAGCACGGCGCGAATTTCTTCGTCTTCAAGCGCACTTCGAAGCGGACGTGGGAAAAGATCGGTCCGATTTTCGATTTCAAGAATGTGACCTGGCTGCGGGGCGAACGAATGCGCTCGCTGGGAGCTTGGGCGCCGTGCATCGCGGTGAAGGGATCGCGCTATTACTTCTATTACTCCGTCGGCCCTCAAAGTCCCGGCCATCCCTCGCGGATCGGGGTGGCGGTGGGGAATTCGCCGACCGGGCCGTTCGAGGATTCCGGCAGCGCGTTGTTGACCGGCGGCGACGGATTCGAAGCCATCGATCCCATGGTTTTCCAAGATCCCGCCAGCAAGAATTACTACCTCTACGCCGGCGGCAGTGCGGGAGCCAAGCTGAGGGTATTCGAGCTAGATGACAACATGATCGGCCTGCGCCGCGAGGTGCCGGTGGAAACTCCCGAAAATTTCACCGAGGGCGTCTTCATGCACCTCCAAGGCGGCCTCTATCATCTAACCTACAGTCACGGGAATTGGAAGGACGCCACCTATTCAATCCATCACTCGACATCCACCAGCCCGATCGGCCCATGGAAATATCGCGGAGCGATTCTCACTAGCGACGCCACCCACACGGGGCCGGGCCATCATTCCATCGTACAAATCCCCGGCAGCGGGAAATGGTATATCTTCTATCACCGTTGGGACGGGCAAAAGGGCGGCGGCCCGTATTCCGGGGCGCGCGTCACCGCGGTGGAAGAACTCACGCACAACGCCGACGGCTCCATTGCGCCGGTGAAGATGACTGATTGAGCGATTTCCTTTTGCCCCGTCACCGAATCTCCCCACCCTTCCGCCGTCCATGAGATTTTCCCGCATTTCCGCCGCCTTCCTGCTGCTGGCCGCCACGGCGTCGGCCCAGAAAGGGAGGGAGCCGGTCAAATCGCTGAAAGCGGAAATCTATGAAGTCCGCCGCGAACCATTCGCCCGCACCGTCCCGACCGTCGGCACGCTCCGGGCCAACGAATCCGTAACGCTCGTCCCCGAGCTTTCACGGCGGCTCGTAAAGGTAACCGTGGAGGAAGGCGCGGATGTGAAAAAGGGCGATTTGCTATTCCGACTGGACGACAGCGACCTCAAAGCCGTGCTCGGCGAAATCGACGCCCGCCTGCAACTGGCTAACACCACCAAGAAGCGCGTGGACGACCTCATCGAAAGCCGCGCAATTAGTCGACAGGAATTCGACGCGTCCACGGCGGATCTGAATGTGCTTGAAGCCCAGCGCGCCACGCAGGTCGTGGAGCTGGAGAAAACCGAGATCCGCGCGCCATTCGACGGACGCGTCGGTATCCGCCAAGCGAGCGAGGGTGCCTATGTATCACCCGCCACGCCGCTGATTTCCGTGCAGGATTTGTCACGCATCAAAGTGGATTTCCCCCTGCCGGAGCGCTACTCCGCGGATGTCGCGAAGGGCAGCGAATTTACCTTTACCGTGCCGGGAAACGGACAGATTTTCAAAGGCATCGTAGCGGTCATTGAGCCGGCGATCAGCCCGGAAACCCGCAGCCTCATGGTCCGCGGAATTTGCGAAACGCCGGAAGGACTTCTGCCCGGCGGATTCGCCGAAGTGAGTCTTTCGCTCGATAGCGGCGGCGATGCCATACTAGTCCCGAGCCAGTCAATCGTGCCCTCGCAGCGCGGGCAGGGCGTCTATCTGATACAAGATGGAAAGGCGAAACTCCAGCCTGTCGAAATCGGTGCAAGAACCGCGGCGAAGGTGCAAATCCTCCAAGGCCTCAAGCCGGGGGACGAGGTGATCACCACCAACCTCCTGCGCATGCGTCCGGGTGTGGAGGTGGTGAAAGTCGCGCAATGAATTCCTGAACGATCCCGATGATATTGAATCGCTATTTCGCATCTCCCGCCCGCCGGTTTTGGCCACAGTTTGAATCATGAGTCTTTCGGAAACGAGCATCCGCCGTCCGGTGCTGGCAATGGTGATGTCCATGATTCTCGTGCTCCTCGGGATCGTGGGATTCACCTATCTCGGCGTGCGCGAATATCCCGCGGTGGATCCGCCGATCGTTACGGTGGAGACTTCCTACTCGGGTGCGAATCCGGATGTGGTGTCATCGCAAATCACCGAGCCATTGGAGCAATCCATCAATGGCATTTCCGGCATCCGCACGATTTCCTCCGAGTCGGTGGAGGAGCGCAGCAACATCACCATCGAGTTCACGCTCGGCTCGGATCTCGATACCGCGGCGAACGACGTGCGCGACCGCGTCTCCCGAGCCGCGAAAATCCTGCCGGTCGATGCCGACCCGCCCGTAGTTACCAAGGCGGATGCGGATTCCTCGCCGATTCTTTTCCTAACGATGACGAGCGAGAAGCGCGGCGTCCTCGAAATCAGCGACATCGCCGACCGCATGGTGCGCGAGCGCATGGAGACGATTCCGGGCGTTGCCTCGGTGCGGATTTTCGGCGAAAAGAGATATGCCATGCGGCTCTGGATGGACCCGGTGAAACTCGCCGTGCACAACCTGACACCGGAGGACGTGCAGGCCGCCCTGACCGCCCAGAATGTCGATTTGCCCAGCGGCCGCATTGAGGGCGAAAGCAACGAACTATCGTTGCGAACGCTCGGCCGGCTCAACACGGCGGAGGATTTCCAGAACCTCATCGTGAAGGAGGACGGCGGCCGGCAAATCCTTTTCCGGGACATCGGAAATGCGGAACTCGGCGCGGAAAATCTGCGGAACGGACTGAAGAACCAAGGGCTCTATCGCATCGGCGTGGCGGTGATTCCCCAGCCTGATACCAATGCCATCGCCATCGCCGACGAGTTCCACAAACGGCTGGAACAAGTAAAGAAAGACATACCTCCCGACGTTACCGTGGAAATAGGTTACGATTTCACCCGCTTCGTCCGCCGCTCGGTGAAGGAAGTGGAGGAAACGCTCGTCATCGCGTTCGGTCTGGTGGCGCTCATCATCTTTCTGTTCCTGCGCGACTGGCGCTCGACACTCATTCCAGTAATCGCGATTCCGGTGAGCATCGTGGCCGGATTCTTCATCATGTATCTGGCGGGGTTTTCCATCAATGTGCTCACGCTGGTGGCCATCGTCCTGTCCATTGGACTGGTCTGCGACGACGCCATTGTGGTATTGGAAAACATCTATACGAAAATCGAGGATGGCATGACACCGCTGGAGGCGACGCTGGCCGGATCGCGGGAAATCTACTTTGCCGTTATTTCCACGACGGTGGCGCTGGCGGCGGTATTCCTGCCCATCATTTTCCTCTCCGGGCTTACCGGCAGGCTGTTCCGCGAGTTCGGAATCACCGTGGCAGGCTGCGTGGTCGTCTCGGCATTCGTCGCGCTCACGCTGTCTCCGATGATGTGCCGCTTCATGCTCAAGGAGCACGGCTCGAGGCCTAACTGGTTCTATCGGGTTACCGAGCCGTTCTTCCGGGCAATCACCGCCGGCTACAAACGGACGCTGGCGCCGTTCCTGAGATGGCGGTGGCTGGCCATCCCTATTTTGTTAATCAATGGCGGCATCATCGCGTGGCTGGGCATGACCTTGCCGCGCGAGCTAGCGCCGCTGGAAGACCGCGAAAATGTCCGCGTCGTGGTGACCGCGCCCGAGGGTTCCACCTTTGAATATACTGAAAGCTGGATGGATAAAATCGGCGCCTATGTGAATGACAATTACCCGGAAGTGCACCGCTCGTTCGACATTGTCGGCGGCGGCGGCGGGCGCAATGCGGCCAACGGCGGCACCCATAGCATTTATTTGAAATCCGCCGACCAGCGGAAACGCTCGCAGGATGAAATCGCCGCGGATCTCAGCAAGGCCCTGGCAAACTTCACCGGCGTGCGGGCGATCGCCACCCAGCCCCCCACCATCGGCGATCGCCGGGGCGGGCAGCCGCTGGCTTATGTGTTGAAAGCGCCGAATTTCGAATCGTTGGTGAAGGTTCTACCCGATTTCCTGGCAGCGGCGGCGGCCGAGCCGGCGCTTACCCAGGTCGACACCAACCTCAAGGTGAACCATCCCGAGGGCATTGTAACAATCGACCGCCGGAAAGCCGCGGCCTTGGGAATCACCGTGCAGGAAATCGCGCGTACGCTGGAATTCGCATACTCCGGCCGTCGCTTCGGCTACTTCCTCAAAGAGGGGAAACAATACCAGATCATCGCGCAAATGCAGCGCCAGGACCGCAACGACCCGGGAGATTTGAACAAACTCTTCGTCCGCACCAAAAGCGGGCAAATGGTTTCGCTGGATAATCTCGTGAGCTTCAGCGAGTCCACCAGCCCTGCCGCGATCTATCGATACGATCGCGCCGTCGCCGCCACCATCCAGGCCACGCCCGCACCCGGAAAAACCTTGGGTGATGGCATCGCCGCGTTGGACCGGGTGGCGGCGAAGGTTCTGCCACAAGGATTCCAGACCGCTCTTGCGGGGCAATCCCGGGATTTCGCGGAAAGCTCGTCCTCGCTGCTGTTCGCATTCCTGCTAGCGCTGCTGATTGTCTATCTTGCATTGGCGGCTCAGTTCGAAAGCTTTCGAGATCCCTTCATTGTGATCCTTACCGTCCCGCTATCGGTCGCCGGCGCGCTGATCTCGCTTTATCTAACCAATCAAACGCTCAATGTCTTCAGCGAGATCGGCATCATCATGCTGGTGGGCGTGGTAACGAAAAACGGTATTCTGATCGTGGAGTTCGCGAATCAGCGGAAAGAGGCGGGACTCACCAAACTGGAAGCCGCGCTCGAGGCCTCTGTCTCCCGCTTCCGGCCCATTCTTATGACGAGTTTCGCCACCGTTTTTGGAATCCTGCCAATCGCCCTTTCCCTCGGCGCATCCGGCGGCTCGCGGCAGTCGCTGGGCATCGCGGTGGTGGGCGGATTGATCTTCTCCGGTTTCCTGACTCTCTTCATCGTGCCCGCCGTTTATGCGATTTTCTCGCGGAAGACGGTGCGGCACTTGTGAGGTGGAGTCTGGAGTTCAACCTTCAGGTTGCTCTGCTTCGTCGTCCCCGTCGCCGAAGA
>JBBSUD010000021.1:0-51182 GCA_038235225.1 Verrucomicrobiales bacterium | reverse complement strand
TTCGACCAGGCGCGAATTCTCGGACTCGCGGGCTGATCATTTTCCGATACAGAAGCTGCTGAAAATCACGCCGAGCAAATCCTCGGTATCGACCTTGCCAGGGATTTCGCCGAGAGCGTCGAGAGCCTCGCGGAGGTCGATGGTAGCCAATTCCGTGTCCAAACCGGCGTCGTCCAGCGTTTCCAGCGCACCGATCAGCGCGGTGCGGGCGAGGCGGAGGCTGGCTTGGTGGCGGGCATTGATGGCAACAGCGTGCTCGCCCCAATCGCTCTCGCCAAAGTGCAGCGAGTCGCGGATGGCGTCGGAAAGCGCGCCAAAGCCGTCGCCACTCGCGCAGGAAAGTCGGACCGCCTCCACCCCGCTCCAAGTCGGGTGCTCGCCGAGGTCGGATTTGTTCAAAACCCGCAAATGCCGGGCGGCGGTGGCGGGCAGGACCGCTTCGGTCGGACGCGGTTTCGACGCGTCGGCGATTTCCAAAAGCACGTCCGCGGCCTCGATCTGGCGGACGGTACGCTGGATTCCCTCGGCCTCGATCAGGTCCGCCGCCTCGCGCACGCCGGCCGTATCGACGAGGCGCAGCGGGATGCCGTGGAGGTTCACGATTTCCTCAATGGTGTCGCGCGTGGTGCCGGCGATTTCACTGACAATGGCGCGATCGAAGCCAAGCAAGCGGTTGAGCAGGCTGGACTTGCCAACATTCGGCTCGCCAAAAATCACCGTGCGGACGCCCTCGCGCAGCACGCGGCCCTGATCCGCTGTGGCAAGCAGCGAATCGACCGTGGCTAGCACGGCCGCAACGCGCTGGCGGAGCACGGCGCCCGATTGCGGGTCGATGTCCTCCTCCGGGAAATCGATCCACGCTTCGAGGTGGGCAAGGGTATTGAGCAAATCGTCGCGGGCCTCGGTGGTCCGGCGGCCGAGATTTCCCTCAAGTTGGCTGCGGGCGGCGCGCATCGCGAGGCGGGTCTGGGCGGAAATCAGGTCCATAACGCCCTCGGCTTGCGTGAGATCCAGCTTCCCGTTGAGAAACGCGCGCTGGGTGAACTCACCGGGTCCGGCAGGAATGGCACCGCATTCCAGAATGCGCCCGAGCACCTCGCGGGTGACGAGAATCCCGCCATGGCCGGTGAATTCCGCGCAATCCTCGCCGGTGTAACTGTGCGGTGCGCGGAAAACCGTAAGCAGTCCGTCGTCGAGAATTTCCCCTACACCGTCGCGGATGCGGCACAGCCGGACCGTCCGCGGCATCAGCGTGGAGGCTTTGCCGCCCGTCGCCAAATCAGCCACCACCAAGGCTTGCGGGCCGGAAATCCGGATCATGGAAACCGCGCCCGTGCCCGCCGGAGTGGCAACCGCGGCGATCGTGGGGGAGCGGGGATCCATCTGGCAGATCATTTCGAGGACGCGGCGGCCGGGTCGCCGCCCAAACCGAGGAATTCCCAGCAAAGGAAACGGCTGATCTCCAGCTCGGCGGAATCCTGCCCGGCCGCCCATTTCAACTCAACGGTCGCCGTTTTGGTGATCGGCCGGGTTTCTTGCGTGCCAAGCCAGTTGATCGGAGAAAGCGCCTGTCCCGCTTCGGAATCGACCTTCACGACGACCCGCGCGCTGTCCCCAAGATTTGCCGGATCAGTGAGCCGGTAGGTGCGGGTGCCGGCCGGGGCGGCTCCCTTCGGTGGCACGTCCTCCGCCACGAACACGCGGAAAATCCCGCTGGCTCCTGCTTCCGGTAGCTCGGTGAAATTCAGAAAAGTCCGGTATTTCGTCTGGGCGAAGATTTCCCAATCCAGCTTCAGCCCTTGCGGCGTGCGCTTGAAAAACGCCTGCACCCGCAACGGATCCATCTCGAAATTCTTCGCCCGCGATACCGTGCTGAGCAGCAAATCCGCCTCATCCACGCCATACTGCACTTCCATGGGCGCGAGCGGCCGGAAAAATTCCTTCATCTCGAATTGCGGTGGTTGGTCGTAAATCATGAGAAAAAGCCCGCGCCGGCGGTCCTCCTCCGTCAGGTCATATACGGAAAATCCCGCCGCCGGTGTGTCCGCGTCCAGAATCGCGCCGCCGCCGTAAAAATCCTCGATTTTCCCGCGCAGTTCGTCGGGCCGCAGGATGAACGGGAGCTTTCCCTCCACGGTGGTCGCCGCCATGTAGCCTTCCAAGGCCTCGCGGGCGTCCTTTTGCCAGCCCAGCCGAATGTAATTGGCCTCCCGCGCCTGCGGATCACCCGCGGAACCCGGCGCGATGGGCGATGCGACGTTTTTGCCAAGCTCCTTGGAAGCCATGATCACGATCGCGCCGCCGATCAGCGCGAAGACAAGCAGCACCAGCATTGCGGGAACGAGTCCGCTGCGGCGCGGCTGGGCCGGCGGTTCCACGTGCGCGCGCTTCGGCCGGTTGCGCTCGGAAATCTCCCCTTTTGCCGGCAGTTCGATCCGCCGGCTATCGTCCATCCGCGCCGGTTCCGGCGGCGATACCGGTGCTGGCACTACTACCGGAACCGCCGTCTCTACCGGAGCGGGCCACGGTTCCTCAGGCACCGGTGAAGTGATCGCTCCGCCGCAATGCGGGCAGGGACCGGTGGTCGGCGGGAGATCCTTCGGGATCAAGATTTTCCCCTCGCAGTGCTCGCAGCGGAATTCCCGCTGGTTGTTTGGAATCGCAAAGTCGCCCATATTCAAATTTCCGCCGATGCCGAAGGTTAGGAAATGCGAAATGCCGTGTCAATCCGCAGGGGCCTCGGCGGGGCATCAGCGGACTTGGGAACGCGACTCGTGACGAGACGTGAGTTCCGCGAGGCGCGTTTCCAACTCGCCAAATGAAAGTGCGAGCAACACGTCGTGACTGGTGGGAGGCAGATCCAAGTGCATCTCGTAAATCGAAATCCCACCTGTGAGAACGCCTTCCTCAAGGCCTTCTGCGAAACCTTCTGCGAAACCTTCCGCTCTTAGTTTTTCGGCAACGGACATCGTCCTATTTCCCCTTAAAACGTCTTTCGAACTGATTTTGAAGCTCCTCGTGGCGGGCTCGCAACGCGTTGGCGGAGAGTGCTTCCAAGCTCTGCCGGGACGACTTGGACAATCCAAGGAAATTCTCCAACTGCCTTACCTCACCAATCAGAACGCCCTCGTCACGTCCTTCGACCCTTCCTTCAGCCTTCCCTTCGACTCTCCCTTCGACTCTCCCTTCGGCTTTCAGTTTTTCGGCTACGGACATGGTGGCTTTTTCGAGTTGGGGGTTGTTGGCGAGGCTATGATAGATCTTTTCCGCGTCAAGATCGCTGTCGGAGTAGAGGGCGTAGAGGAGCATCAGGCTGAGCAGGTCGTCCGGGAATTCGTGGGCGGGAAAGCGGGCCAGCCAATGGAAGAACTTCAGCAAGTCCCGACCGCGAGCGAGCTTCATGAGCTGCAGGACGGCGCGCAGGCGGGGTTCCCCATCGGCATTTGCGGGATCGATCTGGGTCAGATCCAGAAGGGCGTGCTGAAAGCGCGGTAGGAATGGCAGCAGCATTTCTCCGAGATCGTCAGGCAGCGCGAACAAATCCTCGAAGACGGTGGAGAATTTCCACTCGGTGGGTCCTTGGTAGAACACCAGCGGAATCACCGGCGGCAGAGGTAGTCCACAGGCTTTGTAGCGCTCGTTCAGGATTTCGACCACGTAGCCGAGCATCCGCAGCGGCATGATTTTGCGGGGCCTGCTCTGGTGCTCGAAAAGCAGGTAGAGCAGAGTCTCGATTCCGCCGATTCGGACGGAGAACAGGAGGTCGGTGTGGAGTTGCTGAAGATTTGATTTCACGAAGGATCCGGGCAGCAATGCCAGCGTGGGCCACTCGATCCTCGCGACGATCGCCGGAGGGAGGTGCGCTTTGAAAAATTCGGCAGCCCGTTCCGGCTTGGAGAAGACCGCTTTGAAAAAGCCGTCGTGCGATTGCGCGGCAGCGTCGTAGGATTCGGGATTTTCCACGTTCCGAGCGATAGCGATTTCCCAAGATACGCCAAGGAATTTCGACCCTCACGGGTGCCATCCCACCAGCCTTCCAGACGCAAGAAAACGCCTGCGGGTGAGGAATCCGCAGACGTTTTTTTTCGTGGCTGAAGGAGTGATCAGTCGTCCAAACCGGCGAATCCGTCCAAGGAATCGGGCACCAGCACGGATCCGATCGAATGCATCACGCCGTTGGTTGCCGGAACATCGGTGCTGAAGACCTTCGCATCGTCGATTTCGACATCCTTGCCGTTGTCATCGACATCGACTTCGATCTTCTCGCCATTCATCGTCTTCACTTCGCCGTCCTTCAAATCGGCAGCCATGACCTTTCCAGCCACGACGTGGTAAAGAAGCAGCGAACGGAGTTTCTCCTTATTCTCCGGGAGAAGAAGCTTGTCGAGAGTGCCGGCATCGAGCTTCTGGAACGCTTCGTCCGTCGGGGCGAAAATCGTGTAGGTGCCTTTCTGACCGAGCGTTTGGTCCAAGCCGGCGGCTTTGAGAGCCTTCGTCAGAATCGAAAACGTTTTGCTGTCGTGAATGACGGTGGTGAGGGAGCCTTTCTCAATGGCGGCGGCGTGCGGAAAACCGATGACAGCGCCCGCGACGGCGCCGTTTTCAGATTCGTTCGATTCATTCTCGGCGGTAGCCGCCGGTGTGAAGGCGGCGAGGGCGGTGATCAAGGCGAAGCGGGTAAGGTGATTCATCATTTTCATAAGTTTGGTGGTTTGGTCATTCGCCGGGCGAGTTCGGATTGATTCCCGATGTCTCCTGACCGGGCGGAGTCTCGGAACCTGAACGCAACCACCGTGCCGACTGGCGATTTCCCACTTCCGGCCCCCGGGAAATGCTTGGGAGCCAAGAAGGAGAGTAGGCCGCCGCTGGTTCCGGCGGGAGTCCGGCCTCCCCGGTGCGCCATGCAAGGTGCATGGCGGCGCGGCATTCCCGACGTGCCTTCGGGAGACGCAATGTCCGCAAAAAAGGCCGCCGGAGCACCCACTCCGGCGGCCAAGCTGGGCAACTTCAAATCGCTTGCGGGGGCGGCATGAGCCGCGGGTTCCGCTTGAGGAGATGAGGTTGGCAACTGCTGTTCACCCTTACATGAAAACGCGGACTTTCGTGCGGTCTTCAGGGGGCTTTGACCATCCGCTGCCGGTCTTGTTCAAAATGGCGGGGCGCGGGAAATCCTAGCGGCGGAAGGCCGGGCGGATGGACGGTCGCAGGGTGCTGCCGGAGGACACTTCTTCTTCCCTCACCGCGGTGGTGGTGCGGACGATTGGTGCTCGTGACGAGGCCTTGTCATCGAGCGGAATGCCATCGGGCGGCGGCAGCACGCCGGGGCCGTCCGCCATCGCGCGCACGTCCGTGGCGACGGAGTAGCGGGTGTCCATGTCCCGCTGGACGTTGTCCAACGAGCGCGGATCCCGCACGATGCTGGGCTGGATGAACACCATCAGCTCGGTCCGGTCCTTGTTCTTCGAGTTGTTTCCGAAGAGCGGCCCGATCAGCGGAATGTCGCTGAGGATGGGGATGCCGCTTTTGCTCTTGTTGTTCTTATTCACAATCAGACCACCGAGAACGATCGTCTGGTTGTTCGGGACGGTCACCTGCGTGAGCACCTCGCGAGTGGAAATCCGCGGTACTTCGAGGTCGTCGCCGTTGCTGCCGGCCCCTTGAATGATCTGGGTGCCGTTCTGCTCGTCGTTGAGGAGGGCGATTTGCAGGGTGATTTCGTTGTCCGAATTCACCAGCGGAATGACCTCCAGCTTGAGGACCACGTCCTGGTATTCGATGTTCGTGCTGGCCCCGCCGTTGCTGAAGCTGTTGCTGTTGGTGGGGATGGCGATGCGCTCGCCGGAGGAAATCGTGCCTTTCTGATTGTTCGACGTGAAGATGCTGGGGCGTGATAGGACGGTGAAATCGGAATTACTCTGGAGGGCGTCCAGATAGACATTCAGGCTGTTGCCGATCTGCCCGTAAACTTGGAGGCCGGCTCCGGGGCCGAGAGTCCCAGGGTTGAATGGGGCGATTGCATTGGCGCCGCTTCCTCCCACCGGCAGGATGGGCAGAAGAGGACCGCTGCCGCTGCCACCGCGGCCGGCGACCTTGCTGCCGAGGCGGAGGTAATCCAGGCCGAAGGAAAAGCCGTCGCTGAGCGTGAGCTGGCCGATCACGGTGGAAATCATCACCTGATCCGGCTTCACGTCGATTTGGTCGAGCAGGCGCTGGATGATTTCCAGCGCGGATGGCGGACCTTGGACCACCACCGAGTTGGTGATGTTGTCCGCGACGAGGAGAGTGCGGCCGACCAGCACGGATTCGGGCGCGGAGCTGACATTGGAATCGCCCAAGGAGCTGCTCGAGCCGCCGCTGCCGCCGCCGCCGGAATTTCTGCCTCCGCCGCCGCCGAAGCTGCTGCCGCCGCTGCCAGAGTCGCCGAAGTTTGCTCCGGTGCTGCCGCCGGTGCTGCGGGAGCTGCCTTGGCGGCTGGAACCTTGGGTGCGGCTGCCTTGGCGACCGCCCCCGGCGGCTCCGCCCTGAGGGCTGGCTCCGCCGCCGCTATCGCCGGTGCCGGAGAAAGCGCGGGTGAGGGCGTCGCCAGCGATGGGCAGGAAATCCGAGACGGTGAGGAAGCGCAGCTTGCGGCGCAGGAAATTCTTCTCGCTGGTTTCCACGTCGAATTCGCGGACGAGGCCTTCGACGAAAATGAGATCCACCGGCCGGCCCATCGCGAAGATGCGATTGGTTCGCGGGTCCGGAATGATCTGGACCGGCGTTTCCTCGCCGGCGGCGGGCGCGCCGCCAGGAGTGGGAATGCCTCCGGCAGGCAATCCTTGAGGAACTGCGCCCGCGCGCTGGATGCCGGCGGTTTGCTGGGCGGATTGCTGGGCCGTGAGGAGCTGCGTGAGCGTGTCCGCGATTTCCGTGACGTCGGCGTAGCGGACCTTGATGAAGCGCGTGGCAACTTGTGAGGACGGCTTGTCGATTTCCTTTTTCAAATCGATAAGCTTGCGGATCAGCGAGGTGTTTTCCGTGATGACGACGGCAGACGCGTTCGGCACGGCGGCGATCGAACCATACGCGCCGAACTGGCCGATGATCTGTGTGAACACGTTCACTGCCTCGGCCGGCTTGATGTAGCTGAGCGACATGACGTAGGAAATCACCGCGTCACCCTCTGGGATTTCGTCATTCTCGTTGTAAACAGCGACGCCGCGGCCGGTCGGGCGGATGCCGCCGGTGGCGAGCGTGAGGATGTCGAGGTTCTTGTCGTCCTCATCCGGGACGAAGACGAAGCCCTCCATGGTGGCGGCCTTCCGCAGGAGTTGCGCAGCTTCTGAGAAAGTCAGCGGATCTTGCGGAGTGGCTTCTTGGACGAAGGAGAATTCCGAGGCGGCGGCGGCGGCGGAGACGATGACGCGGCGGCCGGTGTATTGGCGGTAGAGGCCGGCGAGGGCGGTGCCGCTCAGTTTCGGCTCATTGATATCCGCCACGATTTTCGTGTCACCGAGCGGGACGCCCGGCTGCGGGACCGCTCCAGCGGCGGGTGGTGCCGCATCTCCCGGAACGGGGACGCCGGGTGGCACGGCGGGATTTTGCGCGGCGGCGGTGGCTAGACCGAGGGCGAAGACGGCGAGGGAGCGTGGCAAGGACATGGAAACGAGTGGCGGAAAATGAGGTGGTGGAAATCAGTTGCGGCGGCGCTCGCGACGATCGCCCCGGTGTTGTTGGGACTGCTGCTGCTGCTGCTGCTGCTGCTGCTGCTGCACGGCCTGCTGCTGTTGCTGCTGAAGCTGTTGCTGCTGGATCTGCTGCTGCTGCTGAAGCTGTTGTTGCTGGATCTGCTGTTGTTGGACCTGTGGCTGCTGAACGCCCTGCGGCGTGGGCGGTGGCACGACCCGTGGCCGGACGGCGCGCGGCTGCGGCTGGCCGGGCGGCATGAGCTGGCCGGGAATCGGCGGCTGGCCGGGCACCTGCTGGGGTTTGGCTGCGGGCGGCGCGACGAGGGCGAGCAGCTTCTCGTCGAAGGCGACCGTGCCGGTTAGCGCGCCGGATGCCATTTGGACGATGGTGCCCAGCGGATTTCCCGGCTTGCGGATGACGCCAAGCACCCGAAATCCCTCCCGGCCCGGACCCGAGTCCACCATGATGCGCTCATCCGGCTTTTTCTTGTTGATGAGGGTGACGCGGTAGTCGTTCCCGCCGATGGGCGAGACGCCGATGAGCGCGTAATCATCCAGCGGGTTGGCGACCGGCCCGGCCTCGGGCGGCGGCGGCTTTGAGGTGAAGGGCGAATCCGTCCATAGCTTGTTGTAGCTGTTAAGCGTGGGCTTTTTCGGAACGTCGGCGGCGGCGGCGCCAGCCAGTCCGAGCAAAAGAGCGAGGGAAACCGGGAGATTTTTCATAATGAGGAATCAAGTGGTGGGCGGCACGAACCACTGCTCGACGGTGGCGACGCAGTCGATCTTAGTGTCGTCCTTGCCGTTGGGAGAGAGCCGGACGTAGGTGGCCCGGCGGAAATCGGTGGGGACGTTGAGCTGGTCGAACCAGCGGTAGAGCGCTTCCTCGGTCCCCGTCACGGTGAACTGGAATTTCGCCCTGTGGTAGTGATCGCCGGTCTCGTCCGAGGGCAGCGCCTTCTGGTTTTTGATTTCCAGCCCGACGGCTTTGGCCCGGCTTTCCGCGAACTGCTGGAGCTTGGTCTGGACGTCTTGATTCGGCGCTGGGGCGGGCTCGTTTTTCTTTAGCCATTCCATCTGGTCGAGCACTTGGTCGCGGCTGGCGCTGAACATTTGCGCGGTGTCCAGCTTGCGCTCGGCCTCGGCGCGCTGCCGGTCCACGTCCACGCGCATGGTCTGGGCGTAACGGTAGGCGAGGAAATTCAGGATGATGAAGCCGGCGACGGCGAAGAAGGAGAGGAGCTTTTTTTCTCGATCGGACATGGAAAAGGAGAGCGGCTGCGGTGGAAATGCCTGCGGACGGGGAAATTGTCGGTGATTGGGTGGTCAAGGCACCGTGGCGACCGGCGTTTGGGCGCTATAGACGAATTCCCAGCCGCGGGTTGATTGGTTCGACTCCGGCGTCTGCCAGTCGAAGCGGGCGAGCGGGCCGTTTTTGCGGGTGAGATTAAGGCTGAACTGATTGACGGCCTGGAGTTGCGGCGCCTCGCCGAGGAGCTTGATGGAATTCGCGTCGATTTCCGCGGTGCGGAGGCGCAGGCCGCTGTTTGGCGGGATGGCTCCGGCAATACGGCTGAGCAGCTCCACCGGCGAGCGCTCGATATCAATGGCGTCCGCCAGCGCGTCCCATTTCGCAACATGCTCGGAATATTCGGTGGCTTCGGGGCCGGCGGCGGACGCCTGCTGGTTGAGCATTTTCGTCGCGGTGCTGTCCTTCCAGAGTCCGTAGCCGAACCATCCAAGCACGCCCAAATAAAGCAGGCCGATCGCGGCAATGCCCAACATGAAATTCTGGCGGCGGCGGGCGGCGCGGCGGGCGGCGCGGACGTCGGCGGGGAGCAGCTTGCTGAGCGGGCTCGGAATCACCGGCACGGGCCGCGCGGCGACCGTAACCCGACCCCGGAAGCCGCGGGAAAAGGCCTCGCCGTGGACGTCGGACTCGGACGTCCAAATGTGGATTTCCTGCGGCTCGATTTCCAAGCCCTGCATTCCGAGCTGGAGCAGGGAAAGCCGGATTTCCCGCACCAGCGCTTCGTCCGGGCTGGTCGAAGTGACGGAGGTTGCTTGGCAATAGACCAGATTTCCCTGGTGGAACAAGCTGAAGACCCAGCGGCCGAATTCCTTCCAAAGCGCCAGCGAATCCCCGCCCAGCGGAAAGGCGCGGGGGGAAATGTCGAAGGTCTTGGGACCGCGCGGGGGCAGATCGCCGTCCTCCGGGGCGCGCAGCATCACGGAAAGCAGCGCGGTGTTTTCCGCCTCGCGGGCGATGACGAAGACGTCGGTGAGCTGGCCGGCCATCGGGTCCGGCCGCAGGCCGAGGCGCTCGGCATGGAGCGCGGCGAGGTCCGAAAAGAGCGCCTCGTCATCGCTGGCCACGCGCATCGGCACGGCGGTGACGGATTTCACCGGAAAGAGCAGGAGGATGTCGCCCGGCGGCAAATCCACAAGTTCCCCGGCGGGCACGGTGGCGGTGGCGGTGCGGAGGGAGAGGCTGGCGGCGTCTTGGCCGGTCCAGATTTCCCAACCGGATTCGCCGGGGACGAGGAGCACGTTGTCGGTGTTTTTACTCACGGGATGATTTCTTCGGTGCGTTCGAGAAGGGCGGGTCGGCCGGTGCGGTTGCGGACGATCACAGTGATTTTCCGCTTGGCACCCTCCGCATAGCCGATGCTTTCAATGCGGGTGGTGGCGTCATTCGCCGTGAAGCGTCTGGCAATATCGGGCCGGGCCGAGGGGTCAATCCCCAATAGGTCCAGCGCCTGCTGGGCGTTTTTAAATGGTGCGTCATCGTCCGTGTCCCGGATGCCGTCAGTCCCGCGCACGGTCTCCGTGACGATGTCGGCCTGGTCCACCGGGATCTCCGCGGCGGCGGCGATGAGCTCGGCGGTGGCCTCGTTCACATCGAGCGAGCCGCCGCTCCAAATGGTGAACCAGTTCCGCCAATCCGGGCGGACCGCTTCCACCTGATCCATGCCCCGGACGAGACTCATTTCCGCGATGTCATAGAACGGCCGGTTAAACGGCTGGTTCACGCGGCCGTCCTTTTCGTAATAGGATTTCTCCGCGCCGTTGAGCGATTCGTTATCATCGGCATCGACCCAATCCCCGAGCGCGTCGGTGATTTCCTGGGCGACATCCAATTCGAGGCCCCAGCCGACGAAAATGTCCTTGAGGAGTGCTTTGTCATCCTGAAGCAGCAAGACGTTGATGTTGAACCGCGCGCCTTCGGAAATCACGCTTGCTTCAAAGCCCTCGCCGGTTTCGCCATCCATCTGCTTGAGCAGTGGGTCGGAGCGCTTCACGGCCGGATTCGAGCCGACGGCGATGCCCATTTCCGCCACTTGGCGGGCGCGCGAGCCGTGGACCTTGGCGGACGCGAGTTCCATATCGAAGGAAATCACGCGCAAAGTAGCCATGCAGGCCATCGCGAGAATCGCAATGAGCCAGAGCACCGCCATGAGCGCCGCACCGCGCCGGGAATGGGTGGAGCGAGCAATCATTTCTGTGGTGGGGGCTGGATTTGAATCGGGGTGCCTCCGCCGGGGATTTGCGGGGTGCCGCCGCCATCGGGCTGGACGCCATTGCCGCCGCTCTGCGCCATCTGGCGCATCAACACCTCGGGGTTCTGCTTCGGCGGAATCCAGAAAATCTGGCGAATTTCCTCACCCTTCGCGCCGATCGCCATGACCAGCTCAAGCTGGAGCGGCAGGCGTCCTTGGAGGTCCCAGTCGTATTGCCACTCCATCGAGCGGCCGTCGAGGGCGCGCCATTCGAAGTAGGCGACGTCGGTGAGCAGGGTGATTTCCGCAAATGGCTTCTCGTCGCCGGACGCGCTTTTGAAGCTGGAGGCAGAGTCCTCGAGGATTTCGTTCTCATAATAGCGGAGCACGATGTCGAGATAGCCGCTGCGCTTTTTCACCGTGCTGAGCTGCACCGCCTTCGCGATGCGCGCCTGCCCGCCCCAAGTGAAGGAAAGCGGGACGTTCTGGAGCGTGAGGTCGGACAGATAGTGCGAGCCGGCGTCCTGCACTTTCAAATCGAAACGGGTGTTGCCGGGCAGCGCGGCGAAGCGGCGGTTTAGCAGTTCGAAGAACGCCTGGTGCAGCATTTCCTCGTTCTGGGACTCCACGATCGTGTTCCCCAAGGCCAGCGAAGTCCGTGCCGTGCCGAAAACCATGCCCACGATGATCGTGAGCAGGAGCATCGCGAGCACGAGTTCCAGCAAGGTGAATCCCCCACGGCGGCGGTTGGCTGGGTGGGCGATCATGGCTGATACATGCGGCCGTAGCGCCAAGTCTCCACCGTGCGATCCTGCCAGGCGGTGTTGGCGAACCATTTCGCCTCGATTTTGATGCGGAACATTTCCTGAAGAAGCTGTCCGTCCTCGTTTTCCATTTCCTGCATCAGCTCGATGGTCGTGGCCAGCTCGATACCGGTGTCGCCCACCAGGCTGGTGGTCACGCCCTCCTCGAGCACCGGCAGCGAGAGCGTCTCATCCAGCGCGCTGTCGAGAATCCGGGTGATCCGGAGCTCGCTCTGCGCAAGCTGCGCGGCCTCCGCCATTTTCCGCAGCGCCACGGCGAATCCAGTGGCGGCGATGCCGAATACCGCCAGCGCCAGAACCATCTCCAAGAGAAGGAATCCGCGTTTCAGGGGAGGGGCGGGGGATCTCATCGGGCTTCGAGGTGGCTTTCCGAAATGGTCGCGGTGAGCGGGTGAAACGTGTCTTCGATCCAGCTTTCGCCAAGCACGAGGCGGACGGAAATCGGCTCGCAAAGTCCGTCCGGATCGAAGCGCCAGATGTGGATGGTGTTTTTCAGCGTGGAGTGCCACTCGTCGGAATTCCAACGGCGGACGAAGACTTCGAGGTCGGGGGCGAGTTTGAGTTCGCGATTTTCCGCAGCGCCCGCGCCGTCGCTCTCGTCAGGATTCTGCCGGGAGACTTGTTTTTCGTCCATTCCCGCCCGGGCCAGCGGGAGCAGGCGGACGACACCTTCGCGGAATTCGAGCGCATAGGCCGTCTGGTGGAGGATCGAAATGGTGCGGGCCTGCTTGGCCAGCAGCTCGATTTCTCCGGATGCATCGCGCAGCACCCGTTCGTCCGAGGAGTAAATCATCATCCCCACCGCGCCGCCCATGATGATGGCGGCGATGGCCAGGACCATCACGATTTCGATAAGCGTGAACCCGCGCCGGCGGTCAATCGTCCTGGCTGCTGAGGTCATCTTCGGTGTTTTCCGTGCCATCCGGCCCCTTGCTGAACATCTCGAAATCGTTGGCGCGCTTCTTGCCGGGGTAGCGGTAGCCGTAATCCGCGCCCCACGGATCGCTCGGGATCTTGCTCATCACCTGGACCCAGCGGCGCGGCACCGGAGTGCTGCTAGGCTTGTCCTGGAGCGATTTCAGACCCTGCTGCGTGGTCGGATAATTGCCCGCGTTGAGCTTGTACATGGCAAGGGCGCTTTCGAAGCTTTTGAAGTCGGATTCCACCTGCCGGAGCTTGGCCGCATCTCCGATACCCCGCATCGCGAAGATCGCGCCTCCCAAGATCATGGCGATGATGCCGAGCACGATGACCATTTCCAACAGGGTGAATCCGGAACTGCGGCGGCGGGTGGACGGGGCGTTGATTTTCATGAAGTTCGATTGAGTTTGGCTTCTGGCGTCAGCCTTGCAGGGAGGGAAACGCCATGCGACCGAAAAGTTGTCGGGAAAAATTCCCGCCAGCGGAACCGCCGGTCCGGCCGGGAAATCCTTGCATCCGGGAGCGCCCTCTCCCACCTCTTCCGCCCCTATTTGCCATGAATCAAGTCCTCATCATCGGAGCCGGCGGAGTCGGCGGAGTCGTCGCCCACAAATGCGCCATGGTCCCGGAAGTCTTCGGGGAAATCACCCTGGCCTCCCGCACCCTCTCGAAATGCGACGCCATCGCCGCGGACGTGCTGAAGCGCACCGGCAGGACGATTTCCACCGCCAAGGTGGATGCCGACAATGCGGAGGAAACCGCCGCCCTCATCCGCAAGACCGGTGCGACTCTGCTAATCAATGTCGCTCTACCCTACCAGGATCTCCACCTGATGGACGCCTGCCTGCTCGCCGGCATCAATTACATGGACACGGCCAATTACGAGCCGAAGGACGTCGCGAAATTCGAGTATTCCTGGCAGTGGGCCTATCAGGAGAAATTTGAGCAAGCAGGCCTCTGCGCCCTGCTCGGCTCCGGCTTCGACCCCGGCGTGACCAACGTTTTCACAGCGTGGGCGCTCAAGCACCATTTCGACGAAATCCATACGCTCGACATCGTGGATGTGAATGGCGGCGACCACGGCCGGGCGTTCGCCACGAATTTCAATCCGGAAATCAACATCCGCGAAGTCACCGCCGAGTGCCGGCACTATGAAGACGGGGAATTTGTCGAGACGCCCGCGATGTCCCTGCATCAGAGCTTCGCCTGCCCGGATGGCGTCGGCACCTTTGAAATCTACCGGATGTATCACGAGGAGTTGGAATCCCTGGTGAAGCACATTCCCACGCTGCGCCGCGCCCAATTCTGGATGTCGTTTTCACCGAACTACCTGAAGCATCTCGAAGTGCTCCAGAACGTCGGCATGACGCGCATCGATCCGGTGATCTACCAAGGCGTGGAAATCGTGCCGCTCCAGTTCCTCAAGGCCGTCCTGCCGAATCCCGGCGATCTCGGCGAAACCACGAAAGGCAGGACGTGCATTGGCAACGTCATCACCGGAGTCCAAGGCGGAAAACCAAAAGCGCTCTACGTTTACAACATCTGCGACCATGAGGCATGCTTCGCGGAAGTCGGGTCGCAGGCGATTTCCTACACCACCGGCGTCCCCGCCATGATCGGTGCGAAGCAAATTCTAGCAGGCGGCTGGCGCGTCCCGGGCGTGTGGAATCTCGAACAGCTCGATCCGGACGATTTCATGGCGGATCTGAACCAGCACGGGCTTCCTTGGAAAGCTGTGGAACTCACTGCGCACCAAGCTGCTGCGCTCCAAGTCACGTGACCGGCGCGGCGCTTTTCGGAGCAAGCGAGAGTGGCGGAAATCGTGCGAAATTCCGCTTGTCACGTTGGTTTTGCACTCCCATCGTCGCCCCATGAATCGTTTCAAAACCCTCTCGTTGCCGCTTGCCACCGTGCTCGCGGCAGCAGCGATCTCACCCGCAGACGCCCAAGTCCGTTTCGGTCTGAGCAGCCAGAAGACCTTCCGGCAGAACAAGACGGGGATTAGATTTCTTGGCGGCACGTTCAACGCGAATTTCTCGGACGGCCACGTCGCATCCATTGGCGTTTGTAATGATTTCGTATATGATCCGCCCGGTTTTTTCCGAGGAGTCTGCTCACCTGGGACTTCCGGATTCCTGAGCGCGGGGACGCTCAATGGTGCGACTATCCAGCGTCCCTATGTGCTGGTGACCGAGCTACAGCCTGCTGTGGCGGTCCAGCCTTTCGCTCCCGATAAAGTCATCCTGAACGCCGCACCTGCTTCCGGACTCTCGAGGCCGGCGGGTGGATTTACCGACAGCAGCCTGTCGGTTTATTACAATCTCCATACCACCGGCATCAGCGAATACAGCATAGCAGCCTATGGCTTCAACAAGCCTTACACCAAAGGACAGCTTGGCAAATTCGACAAAGAGATCGTTGAAGGCGTTTACTATTACGGCTTTCCTCGTTTGAATTTCCCCCTGCAACCCGCTCCCGTTACGGCGGTGATCTATCCGGTGATCGAAGGGCGCCGGCAGATCAACAACCGGCCAGAGGGATTTCAATTTACCAAGATCAACGAGAATCACTGGGTGAACAATAACCAGTTCATCGAGTTGAGCTACGCGCGTCCGAACCGCTTCGAGTGGGAAGGCCTGACCACCAGCTCCGTGTTTCCCGCGGTGGACGATCTCTACTTCTCGCTGCGGGCGCTTCGCCAACCCGGCAAGCCGAGAAACTCCGATCTCATTCGTGGAGAAGCAGTCTTTCCATCTTTTACCAACACGGCCGGTCAGGACGCCCGTGTGCTGCTCCGGAACCCTCTTGTGAGTAATTTCACCACCCCGCCAATTCTCCCATCCGGCACCAAGGCAATGGTCGAAATTGAGCTTCAGCGGAACTTCCAGACCGGAGCGGTTACTTACGATTACTCCAACCGCCGCTTCCAGATCCCCGTCATCATTCTGGACCGTTACACGGATTACAAGATGATCACCTTGGCGGGTGAGACGAAAAAGAAGATCTTGGAAGATGCCGATAAGGACGGATTCAACAACCTCACCGAGTGGATTCTCGAAAGCAACGGCGCCGATGCCGGAAGCGTTCCCGCCCAACCATTCCCCGCAGCGTTTCAAGCAGTGGATTTCACCGGCCGGCCCACCGCCTTCGGCTCTTACTACGGCTTCAATGTTACCGTGAAACAAGGCACCGTCCCGAAGGTGAAGTATATCTTGCAGCGCAGCAAGGACGGCGGCAGGACCTGGTCGCGATTCAAGTTCGGCTACTACGACACGAATGATAACTACTCGGTTGATCCGCCTACCGACAATCTCGGCAACCCGCTGCAATACAATTGGGTTGTGTTCCCTGTCACCGATACGACCCGCGGTATCAAGGTGAAGCAGATTCAAGTCCGGAGCGGGATTATTAATCCTAACGCAGCGGCCACCATTCCGACCATCGCGCCTCCCGGCACCTTGAACGATGTTTACCGCATCAAGATCGTTTTGAAAAAAAAGAAAAAGGCCTGATTTGAAATCGGCCTCACGGTGGCGGCGGACGAAATTCCGCCGCCCTTTTTTGTCCCACACCTAGCACCAACCGGTTTCCGTTCCGGACATGATCGACACCAAAGAGCGGCTCTGCCAGCATCTGGAAACGAGCCGCGGCAATTCCGAACAGCCGGTTTGCGCGATCGACACCGAGGCCGACAGCCTCCACCGCTATCGCGAATCCCTTTGCTTGATCCAGTTTGCGGATCGTGGCGAATGCGTTCTTATCGATCCGCTGGCGATTCAGGATCTTTCCGATCTGGGTGATTTCCTCTCGGTTGCTACGGTCTGGATGCACGGCGCGGATTATGACATGACGATGTTCAAGCGTCAGTTCGGAGAACTTCCGGCGCGGGTTTATGACACGCAGATCGGGGCGCGGCTGTTAGGAGAGCGCCGCTTCGGCTTGGGCGACCTGGTCCATCGCTATTTCGATATCGAACTCTCGAAGTCTTCCCAGAAAGCCGATTGGGGCCGCCGCCCGCTTTCCGGAAAAATGGTGGAATACGCGCTCAACGACGTCCGCTACCTCTTGGAAATGGGCGACATCCTCGTGGCGGATTTGAAGAATAAGGGGCGCTACGAATGGTTCGAAGAGAGTTGCGAGGCAGCCCGGCGCAAGGTTCTTGACCGCGACGATTCGCGTGAGGAAAATTGGCGTGTCCAAGGTTCGGGCAAGCTCGAACCGAAAGGTTTGGTTCATCTGCAGGCACTTTGGAACTGGCGCGATGGGGAGGCAAAGACGTGGGACCGGCCCTCGTTCATGGTGGCGCCGAATCGCCAGCTTCTCGAATGGAGCATCGATCTCGCTTCCAATCGCAAAGTCGCCCTGCCGCCCCACTACCGGCCGGACCGCGTCAAGCGATTCCATGCGGCCGTGACCGGGGCGCGCGAGATCCCGGAAGAGCTATGGCCGGAGCGTCCCGAGGGGAAGCGCCGCAAGCGCGACCGCGATTTCGATCGCAAAGTGGCGGCCCTGATTCAGACGCGGGAAAGCCGCGCGGCGGAGCTCGATATCGAAGGCTCGCTCATTGCTCCCCGCGCGATTCTCGAACTTATCGCGACCGGCGAAGCCCTGCCCCAAGACGTGCTGTTGAACTGGCAGAGCGAGTGTCTCGCCCTCGAAAGCTGAGTCTCCGGGCACGTCCGGTTCCGGGCGATGCGCGAGGTGGAATTCCGAGAACTTTCTTGTTTCCGCAGGTGGTTTTCGCGACCATCCCGTCGCCCTATGTCAGAGACTCCGACCGAGCCGGAAAAGGCTCAAACCAAGGTTGCCCTCGCGCAGCAGTACGACGCCGCGCAGATCGACAAATTGGAAGGCCTCGACGCCGTCCGCAAGCGTCCGGGAATGTACATCGGCGATCCCGACGAGCGCGGCCTGCACCACTGCGTTTTCGAAGTTCTCGATAACTCCATCGACGAGCACCTCGCCGGCTATTGCAGCCGCATCCGGGTTTCCATCCATGTCGATGGCTCGGTTTCCGTGGCGGACAACGGTCGCGGAATCCCGGTGGACATGCACTTGAAGTTCGGTATGCCCGCCGTCGAGCTGGTGCTCACGAATCTCCACGCTGGCGGCAAGTTCGGCCAAGGCGCCTATAAATATTCCGGCGGCCTCCATGGCGTCGGCGCGAAGTGTGTGAACGCCCTGTCGGATTGGTTCGTTGCGGAGATCATGCGCAACGGCAAGGTCCACAAGATCGGCTTCGAGCGCGGCAAGACCACGCAGCCGTTGCATGTCATCGGCGAGGTCGATCCGGGAAGAACCGGTACTACCATCACATTTTTCCCGGATGCCACCATCTTCGTCGATACCATCGAGTTCAAATTCGACCGGCTCGCCACCCGTCTCCGCGAACTGGCGTTT
Source organism: Verrucomicrobiales bacterium (assembly GCA_038235225.1). Lineage (GTDB taxonomy): Bacteria > Verrucomicrobiota > Verrucomicrobiia > Verrucomicrobiales > Akkermansiaceae > Luteolibacter. Next base: position 32,873 of record JBBSUD010000021.1, on the reverse strand, counting down.
CTTAATCCCGGACTCACGATCGATTTGGAAGACGAGCGTCCGGAATCCGCGAAGAAAACGACATTCTTTTACGCGAAAGGAATCGAAGAATTCGTCGCCCAGCTTGGCGAAAGCAAAACACTCATTCACGAGGAACCAGTCATTCTCCACGGCAAGCGCGCCATCGACATCGACTACGACGGCAAGCAGACCACCGACGACGTTTTCGCCGATGTTGTGTTCCAATACAACGATTCCTATAACGACCAGATCCTCTGCTTCGCCAACTCCATCCCCAATGGTGACGGCGGCACCCATCTTACCGGCTTCCGCAGCGCGCTCACCCGCGGGATCAATCAGTATGCCAAGGGCAACAAGATCCTCAAGGACAAGGATCCCGCCCTTACCGGCGACGACGTCCGCGAGGGACTCGTTGCCATCATTTCGGTGAAAATGCCGAATCCGCGCTTTAGTTCGCAGACCAAGGACAAACTGGTCAACGGCGAGATCGAGGGCGTCATATCCTCCATCGTCTATGAAGGCCTGATGCAGTTTTTCGACGAGAATCCCGGCCTTGCGAAGAAGATCATCGAGAAGTCCGTAAACGCCGCCCGCGCCCGGGAAGCGGCGCGGAAGGCTCGCGAAACCGTTCGTAAATCCGCACTTTCCGGGGGCGGCCTTCCCGGCAAACTCGCGGATTGCTCGGAACGTGATCCGGCGAAATCCGAGCTATACATTGTGGAAGGTGACTCCGCCGGTGGTTCCGCCAAACAAGGCCGCGACCGGCGCACCCAGGCGATTCTCCCCCTGCGCGGAAAGATTCTCAATGTGGAGAAAGCCCGCCTGCACCGCGCGATGCAGAACCGCGAGGTGCAAAATCTCATCACCGCGATCGGTGCCGGCATTGGTGACGGCGAGCAGGAAGGTTCTTTTAATATCGATAAGGTCCGCTATCACAAGATTGTCATCATGACCGATGCCGATGTGGACGGATCCCACATCCGCACTTTGCTCCTGACGTTTTTCTGCCGCCACATGCCCGCGCTCGTGAAACGCGGCTTTCTCTACATCGCCCAACCGCCGCTCTATCTCGTCACCCGCAAGAAGCGCTCGGAATACGTCCAGGACAACGATCAGCTCAACAAAATCCTCATCGAGCTCGGCGCCGGCGAAGTGGTCCTCCGCACTTGCGATCAATCGCGTGTTTTCACCGCGGAAGAACTCAAGGTCATACTCGACAACTTGTCCTCGCTTTCGCGTTTCACGAATTCGATCGAAGGCAACGGAGGGAATTTTCGAAAATATCTCGATTCGAGAAACGGGGGCGCGCTCCCTCAATACATGGTCCGTGTCCGCACTGGCAATGACGAGAACGTGATATACTTGTCCGATGAGGTGTCGCTCCGGAACTACGCGGCGGAGAATCGCGACCTGCGCCTGTTCGATGAGGTGCTTACCGATGAGGAATTCGCCTCGCACACCGGCCCGTCGCGCCGGGCGAATCTTCATGAGCTCCATGAGTCCCATGTGATCGCCCGCATTTTCTCGCGCCTGAATGAATGTGGCATCGATACGACCGTTTTCTTCGACGATGACACTCCGCTGTTTGAAATTGTGGAAGGTGAAGGCGACAAACAGAAAATCACGCCGGTGTTCGGCATCCCCGAAATCCTCGCGAAGGTCTTGGAAATCGCCAGCCGCGGCGTGCAGATCAAACGTTTCAAAGGACTTGGCGAAATGAATGCCAAGCAGCTCTTTGAAACCACCATGGACCCCGCCGTCCGCCAGTTCCTCCGCGTCCGGCTCGACGAGGACAACGCTGTCGAAGCCGATAAAATGTTCGACGTCCTCATGGGCGACATCGTCGAACCCCGGAAACGGTTCATTGAGGACAACGCGCTCAATGTTAGAAATCTGGATATCTGACAGAGTGCGGGCTCCGCCGGCAACATTCCGCCGTCTTTCATGACTCAGCATCATCTCCCCAATCAAGAGATCCTCGCCGCCTCGGCCAGGCTTGACGGGTTCCTTCGTGCTCAAGAAGTCATCGGTGAGTTATGCATGGTCGGTGTTGCGCCCAAGATTCCCGCATCCGACGTCCGGGGGGGCACACACGATATCCACGCCGTTCCCGACCTCAGATCCACGAGGCAGAAAGCAGCTCGGAAAGCCGGCGGGGAAGCGGGGTTCCGCATGAACTGGCTGGGCGGCATCCTGCCAGGTTTAACCAACCTCCGCGTGGGGCAGTCGGACTCGGAAGATCCGCCGATAATCAATTTCCCGGCAAGTCGCGTGGATGATTACGGTCGTGCGGACGGGGGGAGGCCCATTGCGACAGCAGTGAAACTTCGCGTGATCCATGCAGCTAGCGCGGTGTGCGGAATCGTGGTAAAAGATTACTATCAAGGTCTCTTGCACGCCAAGATTCACTTTTTCGTTGAAGAAACCAGGGATGAGATGAAAGCCGGTTGATCATGTTTGGGGCTAATAGAATGCTGGCTGAGAGCGTGAGTGTGATCCGCGAGCGCGAGGACACTTTTTGCGTAACGAAAACTTCCTGGTTCGCAGCGAAGTCCCCGCGTCTCAAAGCCGTCGTGCTCCAAGAATTTCCCGCGGCTTTCCGGGTTCGTAATTTGTTCGTTTCCGCCAACGCGCTTTCGCGTGTCTGAATTATTTCCATCATGTCCGAAGAAAATATCAAGCCGATCAACGTCGCCGAGGAACTCTCCAACTCGTTCCTGGAATACTCGATGTCGGTCATCATTTCGCGCGCGCTTCCCGATGTGCGCGACGGCCTCAAGCCATCCCAGCGGCGCGTGCTTTACGCCATGCGCCAACTGGGCGTGGGACCCGGCAAGGCGCATGTGAAGTGCGCGAAGATCGTCGGGGAAACCATGGGTAATTTCCACCCGCACGGCGACCAGTCGATTTACTCCACGCTCGTGAACATGGGCCAGCCATGGTCGATGCGGGACATGCTGGTGGACGGGCAGGGAAACTTCGGTTCCGTGGAAGGCGATTCCGCCGCGTCCATGCGTTATACGGAAGCGCGGCTCCAGCATCTCGGCATGGCGATGATGGAGGATCTCGACAAGGACACGGTCGATTTCGTTCCGAACTATGACGGTTCCCAGAACGAGCCGTCGGTGCTGCCTTCGGCATTCCCCAACTTTCTGGTCAATGGCGGCACCGGCATTGCCGTGGGCATGGCGACCAATCTCGCACCGCACAACCTCGGCGAGGTAATCGAAGGAATTTGCGCGCAGATCGACAACCCGGAAATCGAACTTCCGGAGTTGATGGAGTATATCAAAGGGCCTGACTTTCCCGTGGCTTGCGAGATTCGCGGGATCCGCGGGATCGAGGAATATTTCCGCACCGGACGCGGCTCCATGCGGCTGCGCGGGAAAATGGAAATTGAGGAAAATGACGCGGGCCGGTCCTTCATCATGATCCGCGGCGTGCCCTATGGCGTGAACCGGGCGACCTTGCAGGAACGCATCGCGGAGCTGGTGAATGAAAAAGTCCTGACCGGCATTTCCGGCATGCGCGATTTGTCGGCGGAGGACACCTGCATCGAAATCGAGCTGAAGCGCGACGCCCGCCCGCAGGTGGTGATGGCGCAGCTTTTCAAGCTCACCGCCATGGAGACCTCCTTCAGCGTGAACATGCTTGCGATTCACAAGAATCGGCCGAAGCAGCTATCGTTAAAAGAAGCGATCGATGCATATATCGAGCATCGGCGGGAGGTGGTTCTGCGCCGCACCCGCTATCTGCTGGCGAAAGCGGAGGAGCGGGCGGAGCTGTTGGAAGCGTTTCTTCTCGCGCTCGGACATCTGGACGATTTCATTAAAATCATTCGCAGTTCGCGCAATCGTGACGAGGCCCGCGAACGGCTCGCCGCCTATAGTTTCCCGCTCGCGACGGCCGAGGGGCTGGGGATCTTGATCCGCTCCCAGCCATCGATTTCCGGCGATACTTACTACTTCAGCGAGCGCCAGGTAAACGCCATTCTCGAGTTGCGTTTGTATCAACTGACAGGCCTCGAGCAGGACAAGGTGAAGGGCGAGTATGACGCGGTTCTCGCCGACATCACCGACCTGATGGATATCCTCGCACGCGAGGAGCGCGTGCTGATCATCATCAAGGACGAACTCCGGCTCATCAAGGACAAGCACGCCACGCCCCGGCTATGCACGATTGTCGCGGAAGCCGGGGAGGTTTCAATGGAGGACCTGATCGCCAATGACGCAATGATCGTGACGCTCTCCCATCGCGGTTATATCAAGCGCACTCCGTCCACGGAATTCCGTGTGCAGGGTCGAGGCGGGAAGGGGCTCAAAGGGATGGAAACCAAAGGCACGAAGAAGAACGAAGCCAACGATTTCATCGAGCACCTTTTCAGCGTGCAGGCCCACGACTATCTATTGTTCTTCACCAACACCGGGCGCATGTATGTCGAGCGGGTTTATGAACTTCCCGAAGGCTCGCGGACCTCGACCGGGCGGAGCATTCAGAACGTGCTCAATTTACGACCCGATGAAAAAATCGCGGCGCTGCTGCGGCTCGAGCGTGTCACGGATGACGATGGCAACGATATCACCTTCCGCGAGGAAGCCGGCTTCGTGTTCTTCGCCACCCGCAGTGGGAAGGTGAAGAAAACGGCGGTCAACGATTTCCGGAACTATCGCAAGGACGGCATCATCGCGATCAATTTGGAAGAGTACAACGAACTCATCGGAGTGCGCCTGACCTCCGGAGGGGACGAGATCGTTCTCGTCACACACGGAGGACTCAGCCTGCGTTTCCACGAAGAGGAATCCCGCTCGATGGGCCGCAATTCCGCCGGCGTCCGCGGCATCCGACCTGTGGAGGGTGATTATGTTATCGGTCTCGGTTTGGTAACTCAAGGTTGCACGTTGTTAGTTGCCTCTGAAAATGGCATTGGAAAACGAACCTCCTTCGAGGAATACCGGAAGCAAACCCGTGGCGGCAAAGGCATCATCACGATGAAGGTCACGGAGAAGACGGGGTCCGTCGTCGGCGCGGTGACCGTCACCGATGAGGACGAGCTCATGCTCATGACGTCCAGCGGGCAGAGCATCCGTATCCGCGCCGTGGAAGTCCGTGAGACCGGGCGGAATGCCCAAGGAGTGAAACTTCTCACCCTGAAATCCGGCGAGAGGCTTCAGGACATTTCCATAGTTATCCCGGACGGTGAGGATTCCACATCCGAGAATTCGAATGGGGACGATGAAGATGTGCCGGTGGATTCCGGCGGCGTGGAGAACGGAGAGATTTCAACCGATGAAGGTGATGCCGGCTGAAGCGAGGACAGCTCTCTTGAGGCGCTCGTCGTTCGCGAATCGGAGGGACAGGCGGGCGATAAGGCGAGCTGTCCCGATCGTGAATTGACCGGTCCTCGCGCTTCCGCGAGGGTCGGCCCATGGACCTCGCGACCTACCTCCTGATGGACCCGCACCTGCTCGTTGGCTTGGTCAATACCGAGTTGCGGAACCAATGTGACTCTCTCGACGATCTGGTGAAAACCCACAATCTGGACCGCGGGGCGCTGCTCGCGCGGCTTGGCGAGGCGGGTTACGAATACCGGGCGGAGCAGAACCAGTTCCGTTAGCCCGGATGGCGCGAATCGTGCAAAAGACAGCCAAATGCAATTTCTCCAGATCCTCAAATCCACCGGCAAGGCATGGATCAACGACCATGCGATGCGACTCAGCGCGGCGCTCGCCTACTACTCGGTTTTTTCGCTGGCGCCGCTGCTCATCGTCGCCATCTCAATCGCCGGTGCGATTTTCGGGGAGGAGGCGGCGCGCGGCGCGATCGTGTATCAACTCACCGGAGCGATCGGCAGCGAAGCGGCCGTGGCGGTGCAGGAGATGATCAAGAGCGCGCGAGGCAGTGGGAACAACTCGATCATGGCAGTCGTCGGAATGGTGATTTTGCTGATCACCGCGTCCGGGGTTTTCGCCCAGCTCAAGGACGCGATGAACACTGTGTGGGGTTTGGAATCGAAGCCCGGCCGCGGCGTGAAAGCCCTTGTGAGGGATCGATTTCTCTCACTGACGATGGTGCTGGTGATCGGATTTCTGCTACTGATGTCGCTGGTACTTTCCGCCGTGGTTACGGCCGCGACGGGTTGGCTGGGACACGTGATTCCGGTGGCGCCGATCATCTGGCACATCGTCAGCATCGGCATCGACCTGTGCGTGGTTACCGTGCTATTCGCGATGATTTTCAAGGTACTTCCGGACGCGAGCATCCGCTGGAAAGACGTTTGGACTGGCGCGTTCTTGACCGCCTGCCTGTTCACGATCGGGAAAATCCTGCTGGCGCTCTATCTCGGCCGAGGCGGCGCGGGATCGACCTATGGCGCAGCCGGCGCGCTGGTTCTGCTGCTTTCGTGGGTTTACTACTCGGCGAATATCCTGTTGTTCGGGGCGGAATTCACCCGGCAGTGGGTGATTTCCCGCGGCCGCATCATCCGCCCGAACAAGGCGGCCGTCAGGATCGGCGAGGGAACGTAAGCGGAATGGCGACCGCCGCCGCATCTGCAACCCGATCGTGCGCGGTGCAATTCAGGCAGCGAAATCGGCCATTGAGATCGTCGCCAGATGGCCGGTCCGGAACGGGCACGTGCCTTGCTGCAACTGCGGGACTATTATGACACCGATCGAAAACGACCCCTATTCCCGTGAAATCGAAGCACCATCTTCGCCGATTCCCGCCCCCGCTTCCGGCATTCCGGCGGCGGTGAATCCTGATGTCGGGCCGATTGCCGCACCTGAACCGAAACACGACATGAAAGAATCCGCCATGGCGAAAGCGGAGGAAATGAAAGCTGCGGCGGTCGAGAAACTGGAAGACGTCCGCCAGCGGGTGGAATCTTCCGCCCACGACCTGCGCGCCCGCTGCGAAGTGGAAACCCGTGCGAATCCCGGCCGCACACTGGGGATCGCATTTGGCGTGGGCTTTCTTGTGGGCCTGATGCTGCGCCGCTGATGCCGCGGGAATTGGCGGGTTGCACCACCGGTAGTGGCATGCATGATCGAGCCATGCGGTTTTGGCTGGTTCTTCTGATTTTCGGCCCTTTTTGCGCAGCTCTGGCAGACGAGGCTCCGCCGCCCGCCCCGCCGAAGGATAAGAATCTCGCAGCGCTTGAAATCGTCGCGAAGCCGCTGGCGGCGGCGGATGCGGATTTGGAAAAGCTGCGTCTTGAGCTGGAACAGGCGGCTACCGAGGAAGCGAAGCTGGATATCCAGACTCGGATCGATAGCGAGAAGGAGCGCCTCCGTCAGCTACGCGGGAACTTTCGGGACATCCTCGGCGGCGCGGAAGCGGCTGAATACGAAGGGATTACCCAGAAAGACACCACGCTGCAAGAGCAGGTGGGCGATTTGCTCCAGCCGATTCTCAGCGAGCTGCGCAATGCCACCTCCCGCCCGCGCGAGCTGGAGGCATTGCGGAAATCCCTCGCCGTGTGGCAGGACCGCTTGCGGAAATCCGACGCCATTGTCGCCCGCATCGACGGGCTGTTGGAAAAGACGAAAGTCCCGATGCTCGTCGAGGAGCTTCAGGCCGCCCGCCGCTTGTGGAACGGCCGCCAAGGCGAGGCATCCGGTCAGATCGGAGTGATCCAATCGCAGATCGAAGAGCGGGTGAGCCAGGAAAAGCCCGTTTGGGACACGCTTTCGGATCTTTTCAGCCGCTTCTTCGCCAGCCGGGGGATGAATCTGCTCATCGCCATCCTGATAGGCGCTGTCGGCTTCTTCATCGTTCGCCGTGGCTACATGCTGCTCCGCCGCTACAGCCCGGTCCACCGGGGCGCGAAGGGGAATCTCACCAGCCGGATTTCCGACATCCTCGCCATGATCGCCGCCATTTTCGTGGCGATTCTGGCTGTCATCATGGTCTTCTATCTGCGCGGCGACTGGCTGCTGCTGACTTTGGCGATCGTGGTATTGGTGGGAATCGCCTGGGCCGGCAAAACCGCGCTGCCGCCCTACCTCGACCAGCTCCGCACGCTGTTGAATCTCGGCCCGGTCCGCGAGGGCGAGCGGGTGATTTACAAAGGGCTGCCTTGGAAGGTCTCCAAGCTCGGCTTTTACACACTCTTCACGAATCCTGATCTGCAGGGCGGCGCCTTGCGGGTGCCCATCCGCGAGGTGATGACGCTGATTTCCCGCGAGGCGGAAATCAAGGAACAGTGGTTCCCCACCGAGCCGGACGATTGGGCGGTGCTGGCGGATGGCACCTATGGCAAGGTGATTTCCCAGACGCCCGAGCAGGTCGTTTTCCTGCGGCTGGGCGGCAGCATGAAGACCTTCACGACTGCGGATTTCATCGCGCAGACGCCGGAAAAGCTCTCCCATGGCTTCCGCGTAACGTCCACGTTCGGCATCGATTACGCCCATCAGGCCGATTGCACAGGTAGAATCCCCCTGCTTCTCGCCAAGGCGCTGACCACCGATCTCGTCGCGAAATATGGGCGGGACAACGTGCGCTCCGTGCAGGTCGAGTTTGAAAACGCCGGCGCTTCCTCGCTGGACTACGCCATCCTCGCGGATTTCGATGGCGACCTCGCCCCGCGCTTCAACGCCCTCCAGCGCCGCATCCAGATGATCTGTGTGGATGTCTGCAATGTTAACGGCTGGGGCATTCCGTTCGCGCAAATCACCGTCCATCAAGCCCCCCAACCCGCCCCGTCGCTTTGAAAATCCTGCCATTCCTCCTGTTAGCGGCCGCGCCGCTCCACGCCGCCCCGGTCCACCTCGTGCCGGAGAAACCGGCCGCCCTTTCCCAGCCGGCGCCCGGCGTCTGGCTGGTGGATTTCGGCAATGCCACATTCGGCAACGTCGAGCTTTCCCCGCCCGCAGGCGCGACAGCGGAAATCACCGTGCATTTCGGCGAATCTCTCAAGGACAGCCGCATCGACCGCAAGCCGCCGGGCACCGTCCGCTACGCCACTGCGAAAATCTCTCCAACAGGCAAAGGTCCGCTCCGCGCCGCGCCGCCCGCCGATGCCCGCAATACCAAGCAGCCCGCCGCCGTGTTGACGCCGCCGGAATGGGGCGTCGTGCTGCCATTCCGCTGGGTGGAAATCGAGGGCTGGCAGGGGAAATTGGAGCCGGCGCAGATTGTCAGGAAATCCGCCTTCGCCGCCGCTTGGGACGATTCTGAATCCGCCTTCCACTGCTCGGATGCGACTCTCGATGGCATCTGGGAGCTCTGCAAACTCTCAATCAAAGCCACCACCTTCGCCGGCGTTTACGTCGATGGCGACCGCGAGCGCATCCCATACGAGGCCGACGCCTACCTGAACCAGCTCAGCCACTACGCCACCGGCACCGACGTGGAAATGGCCCGCGATACGTTCGACCGGCTCATGAAGCAGCCGACATGGCCCACAGAGTGGGCGCCGCACATGGTGTTCATGGCCCACGCCGACTGGATGCGCACCGGCGACGCCAAGTGGCTCGGCACGCGGTATGACTCGCTGAAATCCAAGATTTTAGCCGATCGCGTCGGTAAATCCGGACTGGTGGAAAGCAACAAGAAACAGATTTCCCACGACGACATCGTCGATTGGCCGACGCCGGAGCGCGACGGCTACGTCTTCACGAAGACCAACACCGTGGTGAACGCCTTCCACATCGCCGCGCTGGGGAAAATGGCCGAACTTGCCGATGGTTTGGGCAAATCCGCGGAAGCGGCGGACTTTCGCAAAAAAGAGACGACCGCCCTCGCTGCCTTCGACAAGGCCTTCCTGATTTCCGGGCAATGCCTCTATCGCGATGGCGAAGGCACCGACCACAGCTCCCTCCACGCCAATCTTTTCCCGCTCGCCTTCGGCCTGACGCCTGAGGAATGCCGGGAAAAAATGTCCGGCTGGCTGGCCGCGCGTGGCATGAAATGCTCCGTCTATGCCGCCCAATACCTATTGGAAGGCTTGTTCCAAAACGGCCGCGGCGATGACGCGCTCAAGCTCATGACCACACCCGGCGACCGGAGCTGGCGGCACATGCTTGAAAGCGGAACGACGATGACATGGGAAGCCTGGGACATGAGCTACAAACCGAACCAGGACTGGAATCATGCCTGGGGAGCCGCTCCGGCCAACCTTTTGCCGCGCTTCGTGCTCGGCGCGGAACCGCTGGAACCCGGCTGGAAACGCTGCCGCATCCGCCCGTCCCCCGGCGGCCTCGGCTTTGCCAATGGGAAAATCCCAACCCCGCGCGGTCCGGTCCTCATCGATTGGAAATCCAGCCCCTTCCGCCTGTCACTCAAGCTCCCGCCCGGCATGACCGGCAAGCTGGAGCTTCCCGCCGCGCCGGATACCAAGGGCGTCCTCATCAATGGCAACTCCGTCCCCGCGAAACGTGCCGGCGACCGCTGGCTGGTGGAAGCCGACGTGACCGGCATCGCGAAAATCGAAGTGCGCTAGCCGGGTTATTCCGCCAAGCGCACAATTTTCGGGCGCGGGGCGGTGGGTTCCACAATTTCCTCGGGCACGCGGGCTGCCTGAGGCGCGGCGGCGGGCACGGCGGGGGAGATTTCCGTCGGATTTTCCGAAGCTGCGGTGGCTTCCCCGGTGGCGGATTCCCCGGCCAATTTTTCCTCAAGGATCCGGTAGCCTTTCATCGCCAGAAAGATGAGCAGGCAGGAAATGGCGAGCACGCCGAGCGCGGCGACCCAGCCACCGGTGGGGTTGCGCTCGGGCTTTTTTTTCTCCACCGGCTCGCGGGCGGCGGGAACCCAGACCGCGTGGGAGGAATCGCTCGCTAAATACGCACCGGGTTCGAGCGCGTTGATCCAGAGCGCGGCGTCCACCTGGAGCAGCGAGCTGTATTGAGCAAGGAAACTGCGGGCGTAGGCGGGGCTGGAAAAGACCGTGAAATCGCCGGCCTCCAGCGCCTCCACGACGCTGCGCGAGATTTTCGTCTGGAATACCACATCGTCCACCGTCATGCCGGCCAGTTCGCGGGCCCGCACCAGGCGCTCGCCCATTTGTTCGTTTTCCTCGTCCACTCTTAAGTGGCACGATACCTTCCCGCGACGCGTCCGCAACCCACGGGCTGGCTTGAATTTCATTGCGATTTGACGCGACCGCGACCGCCCGCCAGAGTCCGCCGCGATGCCCACACCGAAGCACGTGCTATTCATCTGCACCGGCAATACCTGCCGCAGCCCGCTTGCCGAGGGCTTATTCCGCAAGCTCGTCGCCGGCCGCGACGACTTCGAAGTCGGCTCGGCCGGCATCGCCGCAAGCGCTGGCACGCCGTGCAATCCTGAGTCCGCGCTGCTGCTGGCCAAGCGCGGTGCGGAGCTGGAAAATTTCCGCAGCCGCCGCGTTACAGCCGCGCTGCTGGACCGCGCCACCCACGTTTTCGCGATGACGCGCGGTCACCTGCAGGCGCTGGAGGACCAATTCCCCCAGCATTCGGACAAATTCTACCTGACCTGCGAGTTCGCGGACATTCCGGGGCTCGGCCTCGGCGCGGATTTGCCCGATCCCATCGGTATGGGCCGCGCCGCCTACGAGGAGACGGCCGCGGCGCTCGATCTGGCACTGCCCGCGATTCTCGAATACATCGCGCGGACGTGGCGGCCGGGGAACGGCTCAGATCATGCCTAATTTCATTTTTCCCTCTTCGGAAATCATTTCCTGATTCCACGCCGGATCCCAGACCAGCTCGACCCGCGCGTCGTCGATGCCGTCGATGGTCATGATTTTCGCCTGCGCGTCGGCCGCGATGGCCGGCCCCATGCCGCAGCCGGGGGCGGTCAGGGTCATCTTGACGTTCACGACCTTCCTCGATTCCTCGTCGAGGATTTCACAATCGTAAACGAGGCCCAGATTGACGATATCCACGGGGATTTCCGGGTCGTAAACGCCCTTCAACTGGCTCCAGACCTGCTCCTCCACGGGCGCGTCCCGAAGCCGCACCGCCTCCTCGGATTTCTTGGCCTCCTCCTCGGAATTCACGCCCAGCGCATCCGCATCCTTTGAAGAAATCCGCGCCAATCCTTGGGAAGTGGCCACGGTGTAGGTGCCGCCAAGCCGTTGCGTGATGAAGACCGCGGTGCCCGCCGGCAGCGACAGGCTGTCGCCGCTGGGGATCTGGATGGCGTTCACTTCGCGGGAGAGTTTGATTTCCTCGTGCATGCGCGGAGTAAAAGCCAGCCCGCAACCGACGGCAAGGGTTTGGCGGATTGAAAAGATCCCCGATTTCGCCGCGGTATCCGCCGAACCTTCCCATCCTATGAAATCCGCACTTCTGATTCCTTTCCTCGCCGCATTCCTTGCGACGGCCGCCGCTTCCGCCGCGGATGCGCGCCCCAAGCTGCAAATCATCAATGGCACCGGCGCGCCGCTGGAAGTCTTCTGGCTGAAATCCGATGGCGGGCGCGTCAGCAATGGCAAGGTGGCGGCGGGCGGCAACACGGTTCTAACCACCTCGGCCGGCCATCGCTTCGCCGTGGTGGGCAAGGGGCCGGACGGACCCGTCGAGGAAACGGTCACCAGCAAGGTGCCGGTGCAGGGATTCCGCTTCGCCCCGCCCGATCCGGGGGGCGTGCCGGCTTTCTATACCCAGCGCGCCGATGCCCATGGATTTCCCATCGTGGCATCCGCCGGAGTGAATCCTTATGCATTGAAGGAATGCGCCCACCTCATCGACATGATGCTCGCGAAACGCCCGGACGTGCGGCGGGCGATGATCGATAGCGGCTCGCGGATGTGCATCATCGGCTGGAACGAATTCACCACGGATTTGCCGGAATTCGCGGATTTCAAACCGAAGGATTATTGGGACGCCCGCGCCCGTGGCACCGGCGGCAGCGAGGATGATCCGTTCTGCAGCAGCGCGGAGGAAAATCTGCTGGGTTACCCCGGCGACCCTTATGCCACCGAGTGCATCGCGATCCATGAGTTCGCCCATGCCATCCATCTGCGCGGCCTGGCGAACGTGGATCCCAGCTTCGACGGGCGCGTGAAAGATGCCTGCGACGCCGCGATGAAAGCTGGATTATGGAAAGGCAAATATGCCGCCACGAACCATTACGAATACTTTGCCGAGGGCGTGCAAAGCTGGTTCGATAACAACCGCGAAAATGATCATGACCACAATCATGTCAACACTCGTGCGGAACTCATTGCATACGATCCCGGCCTCGCCGCGCTGTGTCGCGAGGTCTTCGGCGATACGGAGCTGAGATATAGCAAACCCGCCACCCGCCTGACCGGACACATGGCTGGCTACGATCCCTCGAAAGCGCCGACCTTCGTCTGGCCGGAGCGCCTCCTCACCCTCAAGAAAGACATCCAGGAAACCGCCCGGAAGCGGGATGAAGCGGCCAAGTGAGCCGCGGCGCGGGAACTTAGGGCAGCCCCTGTAGCAGGTCGCCCAGGATTCGGTCGAGGCGGTCTTGTGAGTGGTCGGCGCGATAGTCGGCATAGCGGGGATTCAGCGGGCGGCCGGCAGCATCGGTGCCCGCAGCCAACAGGGGAATCGCGGCGAGCGCGGCGGTGGCGGAGCCTTCCGGGATGGTGATGCCGGTGCGGTAGGTTTCGATCCGGCGGCCGACGCATTCGCCGGCGGTGGCGATGCAGGGGATTTCAAAAATGGCGGCCTTGCCCAAAGCGCCGCTGCTGCCTTGGAAGCCTTCGTATGCGGCCCAGGCGATGTCGAAGGCGGAAAAGAGGTCGTTGTAATCGGCCTCGTCGTCGATGCGACCGGTGGCGGGATCGAACCACACATTGTCGATTCCGCCGCTGGCGATGCCGTCGAGCAGGTCCTGGATTTCCTGCTGCTCGGCGGGCGAATATTGCCGGAGGACGACGACGCCGGCGCACGCGAAGTAATAAGGAAGGCTCTGTTCCGCAGCGAGGCGGGCGGTCCGGAGTAGGGTGAGAAATCCCTTGCGGCGCTCCAGTCCGATCATGCCCACGATTTTCCGGCCCGCGGCTTTCCGGCGGATTTCCCCGGCTGGGGGAAAGGGGCGGTCGGGCAGATTTCCCTGGGCGACATCCGGGTAGGGCGTGATGGACGTGCCGAGGAAGCGCTCCATCTCGGGGATGAAGCGCTCGTCCAGCACGCCGACGCCGATGCAGTCGGAACTGCGGAGAATGGCGTCCCCCTTGCCGAGGAGGCGGAGGCTGGTGCGGAGGCCGGGCGGCTCGCCGTGGTGGTGGTTCCGCAGGTAGAGACCGGCCCAGGGACGGCGGAGGACCAGGCCGGGCAGGGCGGAGATCGGCAGGAAGCGGAGATAGCTGTCCAAGTAGGGGAAATAGGCGAGATCCGCCCGCCAGCCGGTGGCGGACTCGGCGTCGGCGAGCGCGGTGGCGGCGCCGCGCCAGCGCTGGAAGGTGCGGAGCGGGTCGCCCTCGAAGCGGCCGCGGAAGAAGCTGCGCTTGCCGGCAGGGAGGTGGTGGAGGCTAACGCGATCGCGCAATGTTGCGGAATCAACGATTTCCCGAAGGTCGCGAAGGGCGAGATCCGGCGCCGGGCAAAGGCCGATGACCCGAGCGCCGAGCCGCAGGAAGGCAGCGGTGAATTGCGCGAAGTACATCGGATGGTGGCCGATCCAGAGCGGATCGACGAGGGCGACGGTTTTCCCGGGGTCCGATGTCATGCGCATGCCTGAGAAAGCGGGTGGCGGGCCGATTGTGGGGAAATCCCGGACCCGGCGGCGGGGAGGACGGCGGATTTCGCGGAAGCGGCTGCGGCGGACACGGATTTCAGCTCGCGAGGATTCGGTCGAACACCGCCGCCGTCCGGGCGATGGGGAAGGTCGCCTCGGCATAGGCGCGGGCGTTCGCGGCGAGCTTCGCGCGCAGCGGCTCGGACTGGCGGAGGCGGGCGGCGGCGGCGAGCAGGCCTTCGTGATCGTCCGGCGCGACGACCAGGCCGGCTTCGTGATCGCGGGTGATGCGGGCGGCCAGATTTTCGAGCGGCACGGCGAGCAGCAACGGCCGCCCGGCGCAGAGGTAGCTCAGGGTTTTCGAGGGCACGGAGAACACGCCGGCCTCGCGCTCGAGGATGCCGACAAGCACGTCGCCCGACCCAAGGACTGCCGGCAAATCGTTGAACGGCTGGTAGGGCAGCACCAGCAAGTTGGTCAGCCCGGCCGCTGCGGCTTCCTTGGTGAGCCACTCGGCGCCAATGCCTTCCGATACCACGACGACGCGCACATCCGGATCGTCGGCATGCGCTTTTGCCAAGTCTAGCAAGAGGCCGGGGTTGTGCTTCATGCCGATCGTCCCGGAGTAGAGGAAAACGAATTTGTCGTGCAGCGCGTGCCGCCGCGCCCACGGATTATCGCGCGGCATGACCGGGATTTCCTCGATGAGCGCCCAATTCGGCACAACCTCCACGGAGGACGCGCTGACGCCGAATTCCTCGGCCAGGATCGGGGTGAAATCCTCGGTAATGGCGATGATCTTCGAGCTGCGGCGGAATTGCCGGCGATCGAGGCTCCGGTAATATTTTCCGACCCATGCGCCGGCGATGGGGATTTTCCGCCGGAGGATCTGGTCCACGGCGAGGCTGTAGAAATCCTGCACCCAGTAGTAAAACCGGCCGCCATCGGCGACGGCCGCGCGGGTGATCGGCT
Source organism: Verrucomicrobiales bacterium (assembly GCA_038235225.1). GTDB lineage: Bacteria > Verrucomicrobiota > Verrucomicrobiia > Verrucomicrobiales > Akkermansiaceae > Luteolibacter. Next base: position 17,261 of record JBBSUD010000021.1, on the reverse strand, counting down.
CCTGCGTCTCGGTCGGCGTGTTGCCGGAAAGCACCGCGTCCGGCTTCCACGCGGTAATGAATTTCGCGACCTCCCGCCCGTAATCGACCTCCATGCCGCGCCGCCGGCGGAAGGAATACTTGTAGCGCGGGTAGTCCGGATTCATGCGGATTTCCCGGAACTCCAAGGTCGGCGAGTCTCCGGGCTGGCGCGTCAGATTGCCGCGCGGCGTCTGGAGCGAGCTGGCGTAGGCGTGCACGACCTCATGCCCCAGCCCCGCCAGCGCGCGGCTCAGCGAGATGGGAAAAGCATGTCCGGCGTAGTCATGAACGACGATTCTCATGGGGGGCTGTCCGCGGACGGAAGCTCCGCATGCTACGATCAGCCCTTGCCCTGTCAACGGTTCGGACGCTACGCGATGACGTGGGATAGGGGGATTTCCCAGCGGATTTCCAGCTCGGGGAAAGCCGGATTCAGCGGTCGTCCGGCAGGTGGCGGGCGAGCTTTCCGCGGGCTTCGACGAGGGCCTCGCAGAGGCGTGTTTCCCGGGTCTTCGCATCGATGCGGCTCCGCAGCTCGCGGACGCTCCAGCGTTCTTCTGTGATCTGCCGCGTAGAAATCCCGCGCGATGGCTTCCTTGACTGGGATGAGGGCGAAGAAATGGCTCCAGCTCAATTGTCGTGACAGTGTTACGACAATTGCCCGGTTCAGGTAAACCTCCGCGAACTGCACCATCCGCCGCAGGTTCTTCGAGATGAAGCCGGCACCATGCATCACGACAAGCGCCGCGCCGGTTTCCTCGATCATCCGCTTGTCGTATACCGCCCTCCGTCGTCGCCGAACGATTCCTCCGCCAGCTTTTTCTCGATCGTCCAATACAGCATCACCAGCGCGCTGGTCCCTTGGGCGGCCACGGTGGTGCGACAGGAAAACGATCAAATCCCCAAGCTCCCCGGCCAGCCCGGACGGCACGGCGGCCGGAGGCGCGGGGAGGTTCGGGCTTTGCGGAGCGTGCTTTGTCATGCGGTGTTTCCTCTCAACATCCGAACCCAGCGACTTCCCTCCGCACTGCCGAGAACCTTCGTCCGAAGGGCGAAATCGGGCGGATCCATCGCGTCTGACCGCATGCCCCGTCCGCCGATACGCGATCACGGCATGTCGCCGTGGCCGGAAATGGGATACATCTCATTCGTCGCCGCAAGCGGGCTTTCCCCCCGGAGCCGGCCGAAGCGACACTCCCCCCCAAACCTCGGAATCACCCCCCCGGATTCCGCACATGCCGGCGCCAACTGTCAGTCCCCCCGCTGCGGTTCGCGCCGGTTTTTTGTTATGGAGAGTGCGGTTCGGCGCTTGCGCCTGATGGGAGAAATCGATGGGCTGGCGTGGTGAAATCCAAACCTTTGAAAACGTTGTTCGCACTATTTGTGATCTTCGCCCTGTCATTTGCCAGCAGCACTGCCAGCCCGCGGGAAGATGCTGAGAATCTGGTGCGGGAAACCGTGACGATGATGCGCCAGAAACAAACGGCGAAGTTATGGGAATCGTTTTCGGAATCGTCGCGGGACAAGTATCGCAAGGCGCTGCTTGAAGGTCTGACCGCCCGGCGGGAACTGCCCGAACCAAACCCGCCCGCGCCGGACGTCGATGCGAAATATCCGCAGCGGACCGAAGAGCAGCAGTGGGAGGACGAGCGGAAATCGCGCGTTCCGAATTGGCGGAACGATCTGATTCGGTTGGGCCTTCCGGCGGATCTGGAAGAGGTGAAGGCCATGTCCAACCGGGAGTTTTGGGAAGCCTGGTTATCGGAACTGTATCTGCAAGATCTGGAATACCACGGTTCCGAGTCATCCCGGCCCCGGTTTCCCATGCCCGGTCCGGAGCAGCCGGCCTACCGGGTGGAGGCCGTGGCGGTCGAGGGCGCGAAGTTCTATGTCATCATGCGGATACCCTATGAAATGGGAAGGGACATGATCCGCCAGCTTCCCGGTATGGATGGTTACCCTTGGTCCATGCACGAGATGGTAGATTCCGAGAAGCGGATGGTTTGGTCCGGCGTAATCGAAAACAGGCAGCTTCATCTCGATGTGCCGGACGAATGGACCCGCATGCTGGAAATCCAGACCTTTTCGGCCAAACAGATGAAATTGCATGGAAAATGACCTGCATTCCCACCTACCTGTTAGAAAATGAAAGATGTCTTCAATCAAGTCCTTGAGTCGTGGAACTCTGACCAAGTGTCCTTGGTTCCACCGCTCGACTATGGTGCGACTATTGAGCGATTCCGTGCCGCAGGCATGAATCCGGCGGAAGACCTCGCGACGTTCTATTCGATTGTCGGGGGTATGACGGACTATGGAACGGATCCTAACCTTTGGTCCTGCTGGAGCATCGACAGGATCATTTCAGAGACCGCGGCGTACTCTCGAGAATGGATCCCGTTTGGGGACTGGTGTATCCATTCGCACATTCATGTGGCGAGGTCGGAGCCAGGAGATCGCACATCGGTTTGGGTTGATTATTATTCCGGACTTGATGCCGAGAAGGTCGCCGATTCGCTTGAGGACTTTCTTGATCGATACTTAAGGAAGGATGAGACCACCATGATCTTCTTTGATGCGGAAATCAGGTAAGCGATTCGATCGGCAGTTCGGTTGAAACGAAGTCCCGATATTGCGTTCGTTCGCCAACTCGGAAGCAGGTTTTCCTGCGACCTTTCAGGCCGCGGTCGATCGGGCGCGGTGACCCCGGGCTGAAGCCCGGGGCTATGTTCCCTCAGGCTTACAGCCTGCTTATCCGGCCCTGAAAGGGTCACGGAACATAGCCCGGGGCTTCAGCCCCGGGAAGCTTGGTCTACAGTATATCCGCCCTGAAAGGCGCGGGGGAATGCGACGGTTTGAGCTTCCGGATTGATCGCAAAAAGCCGTTGGCAGATCTTGCGGCGTTCCTAAGACGATATTGCGCTCGGCACCGTTCCAGTACACGTAACTGCTATGCTGGAATATCTTGCCGCAGGTGATTCCTATGACGATCTGCTGGCAGAGTTCGAGGATCTGCAAGCATGCATCCAATTCGCCGCCCGCTCCCTCCAAGAGCGCGGGAGGCGACCGGATGCTGGGTGAAGCCGGCGTGACCGAAAAATCATGTTCGGGCCTTTGGGTCAGGCTGGCATGTATCGATTATGCATCAAAAGAGTGTGATTTTTTACGACCTCTGGTTGGCGAGTGTTTAACCACGAAACCGATATCCCGCCCCGCGGACGGTTTCGATGAGGTTCGGGCGGGAGGGATCGGGTTCGATTTTCTTGCGGAGGTTGAGGATGTGTTGGTCGAGGGTGCGGGATTCGGGGAAATACTCGAGGCCCCAGCAGGCGTTGAGGAGTTCGTCGCGGGTGACAACTTCGCCACAGCGGCAGGCGAGGAGGGCGAGGATTTTCGCCTCGCGGGGCGTCAGTAGGATTTCTGCGGAGCCGCGGGTGGCGAGGAGGCGTTTGGGGTGGACGAGCCACGGGCCGAAATCGAAGGCGGCGGACGGCGGCGGTTCCGTGTGGCGGCGGAGGACGGCGCGGACGCGGGCGAGCAGCTCGTGCTTGCCGAATGGCTTGCGCAGGAAATCGTCGGCGCCGAGTTCGAGTCCGAGGACGACGTCGATTTCCTCCGACTTGGCGGAGAGGAAAACGACGGGCGTGGCGCGATCCTCGCGGCGGATGGCGCGGCAGACTTCGTAGCCGCTGGCGCCGGGCATCATGATGTCCAGCAGGACCAGACCGGGCCTCTCGCTCCGCCATAAGTTGATGGCTTCCAGTCCGTCGCGCGCGGCGACGACGCGGTGCCCCTCGTTTTCCAACAGCTCCGCCACGGCCTCCCGCGTCACCGGATCGTCCTCGGCGAGCAGGACGGTCACGCGCGGCTCCTTTCCGCGAGCGGCACGCTGAGGCGGAATTTCGCCCCGCCGCCGGCGTCCTCCAGCACCAGCCGGCCGCCCATCGCTTCGGCGAGATCGCGGGAAATGGCGAGGCCGAGGCCGGTGCCCGTCGCGCCTTCATCGACGCGGGATCCGGCGCGCTCGAAGGGCAGGAAAATCCGTTTCCGCGCCGCCGCCGGCACGCCGGGTCCGCTGTCCGTCACCTCGACGCGCAATTCGCCGCCGCCGGCGGAAATCGCGACCCGGGCCGTGGCGGATTCGCCGGCGTATTTCTCCACGTTCGAGAGCAGATTGGAGAGGATTTGCGCAAGCGCGTCGGGATCGATGCCGACTTCCCCGGCCACGCGGCAGTCGAACTCGCAGGATATCGATTTCCGCGCGAACAGCGGCGCGAAGGTATCCCGCAGTATGGCCACGATTTCCGCCACATTACAGGCGGCGGGGCGGGTTTCGCCATTTCCCCGCTCGATGCGGGCGAAGGTCTGCACGTTGTCCACGATGCGAGACAACCGCGCCGTTTCCTCGCGGATGAGGCCGAGCCGGCGGCGGACTTTCGCGTCGGAAACGGGCAGGCCGTCGAGCGCGAGGTCGGCATTGAGGAGGAGATTGGTGAGCGGGGTGCGGAGTTCGTGCGAGACGCGGTTCACGAAACTGACCCGCTGCTCCGCCAGCCGTGCGGCCTTCCGCTGCCAGGAAATCACCGCCACGCCGCCCGCCAGCAGCAGCCCGCCGAGCGCGAATCCGCCCAGCAAAACCGGCAGCCGGTAGCTCGTGACGACCCGCACCGGATAGAATCGCCGCAAAGTCCAATCCCCGAAGCGGGACGGGTGGCGGAGGATTTCGTCGGGGCGGGCGGCGGGGATTTTCCCTTGGACGAGCCATGGGATTCCATCCGGTCCTTCCCAAGAATGCGCGCCGGGTTCGCTTTCGGCAGTTCCGATCCGTCCGCGCAAATCTTCGGCGGCGACGGCTTCGGCTTCGCGCGGATCGAGCAGGAAAACGATAGCGGTGCGGCCGTTTCCGTGCCGCCAGGCGAGCGGGCGGTCCGCGGTTTCGACCCAGCCGGACGCCGATGCGACCGTGTCGTCGGGAAACGGCCATTCGCCGGAATCGTTGCGGGCGAACTTGGCCAGCACCGGCTTCACCCGGGGCGCCGCGCCGTCCGTCCGGAAATGGGCGCGGGCGGATTCCGAAATCCGGGGATTGAGCCGCGATGCTTGGACGATGCCCGCCACGCGGAAGTCGCCATCGGCATTACCCGAGGCCAGCAGGCGGGACGCTTCCTCGTCGAGCGCGCTTTCCCACAATCGCTCCAGCTCGTCCACCCGGCGGGAAATCTGGCGGAATTCATCATCGGCGCGGTTGCCCGGCGGCTTGATGGGAAACCGCTCGATCCGCTGGGAAAACAAAGTGCCCGCGCCGGCGACGATGGCGGCGGAAATGACAAACAAGGCCGCCGTCCATCGCAACGGGACGGAGGCGGGGGAGTTTATGGTTTTCGCTGATTTCCCCATAACTCAACCTTTGCTGATGCGATCAATCCACCCTGACGAAAACCAGTAGGCAGTGCTCGCGGTCGATCTTTTCGGTTGGGAGATATTCGGAAACGGTTCCGAGCAATGTCCATTTCCCCTGCCTGACCCGAATGGTGGAGACCAAATGATTCGAGGCGAAGAGCGGCATCTTCATGTCCGGAATCCATTCGTCGTCGACCTTGATGCGGTGATAGACGAAGTCGCCCAAGTGGCGAACCTGTTCCCAATTGCAGCGGACGAGGTATTGACCGCCATTTTTGGAAATCACCGTTTCTGCGGTGTTTCCGAGGTTCCGGGTGTCGAATGCGTTGGCTAGGCCGGCGCCTTCCAGACCGGGGCGGGGGGTGATCTTATAGCGCGACATGGTGGCAACGCCATCCTTGCCGTTCTTCGATTTGCCCTCCTCCCAGGTTTCGAGCAGGCGCATGTCCGTCCCCGTCTCGACTTCGGTCGGATAGATATATTCATCAATGTTCTCCATGGTGGTGGTAACTGATTCCCGAACGGTGGAGGAAAGTGTTCCGATCGTATCCGCAGTCCCCTCCTTGCGCCAATCGTCCGCCGCCGACCACGCTTCGTTCGATGCCACAAGCGGAGACCGGCCGAGCATCCAGGTGGAGAAAGCGGGCAGGGAAACCCGGACCATTCGGAACGCGATTCGCGACGCATCGGGAACGGGCGTGCCGGAGTTCGCCGCAGTTGGCGCGATTTCTCCCCGGTAGAATACCAGGCGCGTCAGCTTGCTGTCCGCGGTCTCGTCGGAAAGCGGATCGAAGCGGGCTGCCAAATAGAACACGCCGGGAGTGAAGACGACGCCCCGGGGCCGGGTGAAATCGACTGGGTTCGACTTGGCGGACGGTGCCGCGAACGGGTCGGCGCTGTCTTCAGATGCGTTCGAGTCGTGTTGGCGGACGCGCATGGCGCGAATGCGGGGCAGGAACACATCGGTGGGCTTGCTCGTGCGCTCGATGAGCGGTTGGAAGGATTCTGTGGAAACCAGTTCTAACAGTTCAATATCCGCCCACAATGAGTTGGCGCCATCGACCGCGGTTACACCGCTTTCGAGGGTGTGGCCCAGATTCCGGGTGTCGAAAGAGTTGGGCCAAGGCCACGCACCGGCACCGCCCGCCGTGAACTCCGTCGGATACATTTTTTCCATAATGCTCTCGGAAATCGATGCGCGGCCGCCGGTGCCGAGAGTGAACGCGGCATGGTCGATTTTCGCTTTGCCCGCCGCGACCCAGTCTTGAACGGCGGCGCGAAGTTCGGTGGCGTCGTCGGCGAGCGGATGGTCGCGCAGCCATTCGTCGAGCAGATCCGGCGGGACGAGGAAGTTTTCCAAAAGGCTGGCGAAGGCCGGGCCGGGCGGCGGCAGCGGCCGTTCGGAAGTTGCCTTTTTGACGAATGGATTGGGAGCGTCTTGTGCGGCTGCGGCTGCGGATGCGGCGAAGGCGAGCAGGAGGAGGGCAAGCGGAGTTTTCATGGCAGGCGGAAATCCAAGCGGATGCTGCGGGCCTCCGCGCCAAACGACGATTAGAGTTGTGCAAAATTTCCGCAAAAATCCTGCGGCTTAGCGCACCGCCACCTCGTCGATTTCCTCCGCCGCCAAGGCGCAGCGGTAGCCGGCAAGCGCGGGGTGGGGGATTTCGGAAATCCGCCACGCTCCGCCGGAATCCGCGAGAGACAAACCTTCCGGGCCGAAGCGCAGGCGCAGGGTTTCGGGCGGGTGGGAAAGGCCGATGCCCCAGGCCTTGAGGACGGCTTCCTTGGCCGTCCAGATGCGCAAAAGTGCGGTAGCGCGGGCGGCCGGATCGGCGGGAAGATCGGCGATTTCCCGCGGGTGGCAGAAGATGGATTCGCACTCCAGCAGCTCCGGCGCGCGGGTCAGCGGTTCAAGATCGATGCCGACCGCGCCGCTCGCGGACACGGCGACGACGGCGAGATCGGAGCAATGGGAAAGATTGAAATGCAGCCCGGCAAAGGGCGCGGCGAGGAGCGGCTTGCCCGCGGGGCCGAGTTCCAGCGGCACGTCGGCCGGCGCGCAGCCGATTTCCGCGCCGAGAATCCGCCGGAGGCCGGCGCGGAAGGCGGACCAACGCACGGCATCGCAGCGGAAGCGGAACCGCGCCGCCCGCGCGCGTTCGTCCGGAGTGAGCCAGGAATCGGCGAGGCTTGGCGCGATTTCCAGCGGCCGGAGAAGGTGGATTTCGACGCGGGTGGCGGTCATGTGGTGCGGTCCGGGGAGCGATCGATCGCCGCGGCGAGCGCGCCGAGCGTGGAGTGGGTGAGGATGGCCGAGAGGGCGATTTCCCGGCGGAAATCCTTGTGGATCCGGGCGAAAAGCCGCAGCGCCAGTAGCGAGTGGCCGCCGCTGTGGAACCAATCGTCCGATGCGTCTGTCACCGGGCGGCCTAGCAAATCGCTCCAGATTTCGGCGAGCCGGCGCTCGGTTCCGGTGAACGGCGCGGCGATCGGGCGGGCGATCGGCGCGGGGTCGGGCAGGCGGGAAATATCGATCTTGCCGCTGGCATTGAGCGGGAAATCCGCCACCACGCCGATTTCCGCTGGCAGCATGTAGGCGGGCAGGCGCGCGGCGAGGAATTCGCGCAATGCCGGCAGCTCCGGCGCATCGCCGGCCGGCTGGATCCACGCGACAATCCGGCAATCTGTCACTCCGCCGCGCAGCGCGACCTTGCCCACCGTGACCTGCGGGTGGGCGGCCAGCGCGGCCTCGATTTCCCCCAGCTCGACGCGGAATCCGCGGATTTTCACCTGCCCGTCGGCCCGGCCGAGGCACTCGAGCGTGCCATCCGGCCGCCAGCGCGCGAAGTCGCCAGTGCGATAGCGGCGGACGCCAGCGGCGCCGGTAACGAAGGCCGCGTCGGTCAAATCCGGCCGATTCCAATAACCCTCCGCCAGTCCCGCGCCGGAAATCCACAGCTCGCCGGGCACGCCGGGCGGGGTGGGGGTGCCGTCCGCCGCGAGGACGTGGACGCCGGTGTTGGCGATCGGCCGGCCAATGGAAATTTCCCGGAAATCCGTGGGCACGCGCCACAGCGTGGACCAAATGGTCGTCTCGGTGGGGCCGTAGAGGTTCCAGAGCTGGCAGCCGCAGATGCGGAGTTTCGCGGCGAGTGCGGTGTCGATCGCCTCGCCGCCGCAGAGGATTTTCAGGTCCGGCGAGCCGCGCCAACCGGCATCCAGCAGCATCCGCCAGGTCGCCGGCGTGGCCTGCATGACGGTCGCGCGGGAATCACGCATGCGTTCGGCCAGCGCCGCGCCGTCCCGCGCCGTTTCACTCGAAACCAGCTCGATGCAGCCGCCCATGACCAGCGGCAGGAACAACTCCAGCCCGGCGATATCGAAGGAAATCGTGGTCACGGCCAGTAGCTTGTCCGCCTCCGTGAAGCCCGGTGCCTCGGCCATGGAAAACAGGAAATTCGCCAGCGCACCGTGCGACACCACCACGCCTTTCGGCCGGCCGGTCGAGCCGGACGTATAGATCGCATAGGCAGGATCGGCCGCGGAAATTGGCACCGGCCTGAAGCCCGCCCCGCTCGCCAGCATTTCCTCCACCAGCGGAATCGTGGCCGTTCCCGCGGGCAATCCGCCTGCCAGTTCCGGCGAAACCAGCACGCGAATCGGCGCCTGATCCTCCAAAATCTGCCGCAGCCGCTCCGGCGGATTCGCCGCATCGAGCGGCACGTAAGCCGCGCCGGCCTTCCAAATCGCCAACAGCGCCACCGGCAAATCGGCATCGCGACGGAGCAAAACCGCCAACTGGTCGCCGCGCCCGATGCCCGACGTCCGCAGCGCCGCCGCCAGACTGTCCGAGCGCGAAGCGATTTCCCTGTAATCCAGCGCGCGGCCGTCTAAGGAAACCGCAACCCGCAGCGGGTGCCGGGCGCAGCGCGCGGCGATCGATTCCAGCGCTGTCTTCCCGAGAAATCCCGGCCGATACGGCCCCGATTCCCACGTGGCGAGCTGCTCTTCGTCCGCCGCGGTTAGCAGCGAAATCGCGGCCAGCGGCAGCTCCGGTGTCCGGCAAATATCGTTCGCAGTGTACAGGTACCGCTCCAGCATCGCCTCGGCCGTCTCCCGGCGAAACAAATCCGCGCGGTATTCGAGCGCGAGCTGCTGGCGATTTCCGAAATCCGTAAGCAACAAACTCAGGTCGAACTGCACCGCGCCGCGATGCACCGCCAGCGGTCGGCACTCCAATCCCTCCGCCCAGCGCTCCGGCAGCGGCAGCTCCTGGTGGTCGAACATCACCTGAGCCAGCGGGGCGTTTCCCCGTTCCGCGCGCACCGCATCGACGATTTTCTCGAATGGCGCGTCCTGCGCCGCCTGCATTTCGAACACCGCCTCGCGCACCCGCGCCAGCAATTCGCCGAACGTTTCCGCCGGGTCCAGCGGCAGTCGGAAGGGCAGCGTGTTCACCAGCGTGCCGATCAGATTTTCCGCCGCCGCATGGTTCCGATTCGCCACCGGCACCGCCACGATCGCGTCGTCCCCCGCGCCATGCCGGCGCAGCAGCAGCAGGTAAATCGCAAGATGCACCATGAATGGTGTCGCCCGCCGCTCCCGCGCCAGCTCGGAAATCCGCTGGCAAAGTCCCGCCGGCAGCGTCCGCTCCACCGAACCGCCGCGGGCGGAAATTGTCGGCGGACGCGGGAAATCCGTCGCCAACGGAAGCGCTCCCGAATGACCCGCGAGCCGCGATTTCCACCACTCGATCTGGCCAGCCGCGCCGTCGCCGTCGATCCACCGCCTGTGGGCGCGGGCGTAGTCCAGATAGGTCGTCGCCGGAGGAGAAATCGTCTTCCCCGCGTAGGCCTCGGCAACTTCGCGCGCCAAAATCCGCATCGACCAGCCATCCGCCACGATGTGATGGGCGCAAAATCCCAGCGCGGCGCGGTCAGGCCCGCGCGAAACCAGACAAACTCGCACCGGGGAATCAGTGGAAAGATTGAATGGACGATCGGCAAAATCGGACAGCATCCGGCTCAATTCCGCATCATTGTCGACCACGATCCGTTCCAAACGCACATTTGCCTCATCGACCCGCACCTTCGGACCGTCAGCCCCGAAATCGTGACGACTGCGGAGAATTTCGTGATTTCGAACAACCGCTTGAATGGATTTCTCCAAGCGATCCGGATCCAGCGCTCCGGCGAGCTCCACGCAACCAAACACATGGCAGGCGGCGCTGGACGGGTCGATCCGATGGAGAAACCACATGCGTTCCTGCGCATGGGAAAGTCCGCCTTCACCTGGAAAGCATTCCAGCAACGGATCCCGATTTTCCGGAAATTTGCCGACAAGCGACGCAACGTCAGTGAATGAGCGAGCTGATAAGATCTCTCCGATGGAAACGCACGTTCCGGTTCGCTCCCTCAGCCGTGCCGCCAGGCGGGTGACCTCGACGGACGCCATTCCCATTCCAATGGCATCGTCCTCCGCATTCACCCGGGAATGTCCGAGAATCTCGGAAACGATCTCCAAGACCATGTCCAAACGATTGTTTGAATTTGCGGGTTGGATGTTTGCTGACAAATCAGAAGAGTCGTCAAAATCGAGCTTCAAGCGACCGCACGAGATGAGTTCCCGGCATGCGTTTCGTTGTATCTTGCCGCTCGTCGTCCGGGGCAACAGACCGGCCCGTACAACGACGACACGTCCGATGGGAATTTCCAAACGCTTGTTCGAAATCCGCCGAACCGCCGCGCACAGTTCGGCCCGTCCAGCGACTGGCAGCCCTGTCGCTTCGATCGCGACAGTCGCGATTTCCCGGCCATCCGACTCGCTGGAAAAGGCTGCAGCCGCGGTGATTTCGGTCAGCTCCGCCCGGATTGCGGCTTCAATGTCCTCGGGCGCGCGGTTTTCGCCATGGATCACGATCAGGTCTTTTAGACGACCGTTCACAAACAATTCACCCTTCTGCAAGAAGCCGAGATCACCGGTGCGCAGCCAGCCACCAGTGTCGAACAGGCCGCGGGTTTCCTGGGGACGGTTCCAATAACCGGCGGTCACGCCAGGTCCTTTGATGCGGATTTCGCCTTGGGCGGATTCCCGCTCCGTAGCCGGATCGACGATTTTCACGCGGATGCCGGGCAACGGCGCGCCGTTGGAAACCAGTCCTCCGGCGCTCCGCTTCGGTGCTTTGCCGGCGGCGCAGGAAGCAACGATGAGGGTTGCCTCCGCCAGCCCGTATCCTGGCACAAAGGCCTCGCGGCGGAATCCGGCGCGTTCGAACCGGCGGGCGAAACGGTCGAGCGTGTCCGCCCGCACCCGCTCGGCACCGCAGGCGGCGTGAGTCCAGCAAGAGAGATCCAGGCAATCGATTTCCTCGTCGCTGATCGACCGGAGGCAAAGTTCGTAGGCGAAATCCGGCGCGCCGCTCAGGTCGGCGCGATACTCGGAAATGGCCCGCAGCCAGCGCGCAGGCGTTTCGAGAAAGCGCTCCGGCGGAAAAAATGTCAGTGGAGCGCCTATTTCAAACGAGTGTAAGATTTTCAACACCAGTCCCATGTCGTGCCAGGGCGGCAGCCAACTGACGACCGAGCGGACGCGCGATCCACCGCGCGCCTTGAGCATCGTGGCATGACTGCGGAAATTCGCGTGGCTGATGCGCACGCCTTTCGGCTCGGCGGTGGAACCGGAGGTGTATTGCAGCAAACACGTCGCCGCCGGATCGACCTCGGGGAAGTCGGCATCGTCGTCGGCGCTGCTGGCGGAAATCCTTCGCACCCCCGGGATTTCCGTCGCGGCGAGTGCGAGCTTTGCGCCGCTGTCCGCGACGATCGCCTCAAGCCGCCGCCGGTGTCGGGCTCCTCGCGCCGGATGGGCCGGGACGGCGATCGCCCCGGCATGCCAGCACGCGAAGAGCGACTCGATGAAGCGCGGGCCCGACGGATGCGCGATCACCACCGGCGCACCCCGCGCGCCCTGCCTGAGCAGCGCCGCGCCGAGCGCCCGGGAGCGTCGCGCCAAGGTGGCGCAGTCGAGGATTTCCGCCGCGCCGTCGCCATCCGCGAGGAAGCGGCACGCGAGAGCCTCGGGCGATTCCACGGCGCGCTCGTCGAGCAAACCGTGCAGGGTGGCGGCGGCAAATCCGGTCATTTGTCGGAAGATGGGCGGGTGGATTCCGGCAGAGCCCCGGCCAGCGCCGCCGCGAGGGAAGCGACATTTTCCGGCTCGAAAATCGTCAGGTGCGCGCCTCGGACCGGCACGATCCGCAGCCCGCTAGCGGCGTGCGCGGCCCAGCCGTAGTCGGCGGCGCGCTCGACCTTGTCGCTGCCGGTAGCGCTTTTGAACAAGGTAACTTGCCCGTCGAAGACCGGCGGCACGTGCGTCCGCATTGCCCGCCAGTTTTCCTCGCGCACTTGGATGCGGCGTAAATCGCTGTATGGCTCCGCCGGTCCGGCCCGGCTGGCGGCACGCAACTCGTTGCGAATGCGGCGGTTGGTCCGCATGCCTTCGTGGCAACGCGCGCGCACCCGTGCCAGCCGGGCGAGGAACGGCAGGTCGGAGTTCTGCTGCCAGAACACGCGCATCCGTTCGGCCAGGCTGTAGTCGCGCGATTTTCCGGCGGGATTGTGCGTGTCGAAAAGGCCCAGGAAATCGACGGTTTCGCCCGCGGCGCGGAGCTGGCAGGCCATTTCGTGGGCGACCACGCCGCCAAAGGAATACCCGGCGAGCAGGTAGGGTCCGGACGGCTGGACAGCCCGCAGCCCGCGCAGATAGGACGCCGCGGTTTCCGCTACCGAGGACGCCGCGATTTCCCGGCTGCCGCCCAATTCGCGCGACTCGATGGCTCGCACCGGCAGCTCCGGCGGCAGCAGGCGCGCGAGATTCCGATAGAAAATCACGCCGCCGTCGCCGCCGTGGATGCAGAAAAGCGCCGGTCCGCCACCGCCCGCCGCGAGCGTGACCAGGTTGAAATCCCCCGTCTCCTCGGCCGCTTGCGCGGCGGCGGGCGCGAGTTCGGTGGCGAGCTTGGCGATGGTCGGCCGCTTCAGCAGCGCGGCCAGCGGCAGGGATTTTCCAAAATCCCGGTCGATCCGCGCGAACATCCGTAGCGCCATCAGCGAGTGCCCGCCGAGCTCGAAGAAATCGTCATCGCGGTCGATCGCGTCACGCCCCAGCAGATCCTGCCAGATCGCCGCCAGCTTGCACTCGACCGGACCAGCCGGCGGCGCGAAATCCCGCTTCGCCTGCGCCGGGACCGGCCGCGCTGGATCGGGCAGCGCGCCCAGATCGATCTTGCCATTGGCATTGAGCGGGAACGCGCCGATCACGCCAATCGCGTCGGGCCGCATGAAGCCCGGCAGCCGCTCCGCGAGCCAGGCGGACAATTCCGTTTCGTCGAGTTGCGAGCCATCGCGGGCAGTGGCCCAGGCGAGGATGCGCTTGGTTCCCGCGGTTTCGCCGCGCGCCGCCGCCCGCGCTTGGCTCACCGCCGGGTGGGCGGCAAGGCAGCTTTCGATTTCCCCCAGCTCGATGCGGAATCCGCGGATTTTCACCTGATGGTCCCGCCGGCCGAGGAACTCGATGGTGCCGTCCGCGGCGCGCCGGCAGAGGTCGCCCGTGCGGTAGAGCCGGCCGAAATCCGGGTGCGTGACGAATTTCTCCGCCGTGAGATCCGGCGCGTTCCGGTAGCCGATCGCCAGCCCGTCGCCGCCGGTGAAAAGCTCGCCGGGAATGCCCACCGGCACCGGGCGCAGCAGTTCGTCGAGAAGATATGCCTTGGTGTTGGCGATGGGTTTGCCGATGGGAATCGAGGGCTTTTCCAAGTCCGCCGGAGTTATGGCATGGCAGGTGGTGAAGGTGGTGTTTTCCGTCGGACCGTAGCCATTGATGAGTTTGGTATTTGGCAGCGCATCCATCGCCTTGCGGACATGCGGAACCGATAACACGTCCCCGCCCGCCAGGATGTATTTCAGGCCTTCGAGCGATTTCAAATCCTCATCCACCATCAGTTGGAAAAGCCCGGAAGTGAGCCATAGAATTGTCACGCAGCGCTCGCGGGCGGCGCGGGAAATCCCGGCCACGTCCGGTCCGTCCGGCAGCATCACCACGCACGCCCCGTTGAGCAGCGGCCCCCAGATTTCCAGCAGGGATGCATCGAAGGACATCGGCGCGGCTTGCAGGAAAACGTCGTCTGGGGAAATCGGCAGGAAGCCGTTGTTCCGCACCAGCCGGACGATGCCGCGGTGGGCCAGGAGCACGCCTTTCGGCCGGCCCGTGGAGCCGGAAGTGAAGAGCAGCGCGGCCGGATCCTCCGCCGTCGCGCGGATTTCCGGCAGGTCCGCCGCATCGCCCGCCGCGCCGCACGCCGGGATTTCCACGATGCGATCCGCCCAGCCGGCTGGAAATCCGGCGCGCGAATCCGCCGTGGCCAGCCCGATTTCCGCGCCGCATTCCTCCAGCAGCAGCGCGATGCGATCCGCCGGGTAGCTGGGATCGATCGGCGCGCAACAGCCGCCGGCCAGCAGCACCGCGAGGAATGCAATGATGGTTTCCGGCGAGGGCTTTGCGGCGATCGCCACGACATCGCCGGGCTTCACCCGGTCCCAGATGCGCAGCGCGAGCCGGGAGGCTTCGGCGTGGAGCTTTGCATAGTTCAAAGAAGTCTCGCCAGAGCGGAGGGCGATTCTCTCGGGAAATCGGTTGGCCGTTTCGAGGAACAGCGAGCCGACCGTGGCATCGCGCGGATAAACATTCCCGCTGCCCGCCCAATCTCCCAGCAGTTGCGATCTTTCCGCGTCCGTTAGTATTTCCAATTGATCGATCGGCCGCTCCGGATGCAGCGAGATATCTTCCAGCAGCCGCTTGAAATGGCCGAGCATACGCTCCGCCGAGGCGCGGGTGAAAAGGTCGGTGCTATAGTCGCAGGAGGCGCGCCAGCCTTCGCCGCGCTCCACCATGAAGAAGTGCAAGTCGAAGATCGTGCCCGGCGAGCGCGAGGGAACCGGCGTCAGCGTCACGCCGCCGAAGGTGCCGGGCTGGGCGAACGAGCGGTGGTGGTTGAAGTTCACCTGGAACAGCGGATTGCGGCTTTCGTCGCGCTCCGGCCGCAGCTCGCGGACCAGGCACTCGAACGGCAGATCCTGGTTTTCCAGAGCTTCCAGCGCGTTGTCCCGCACTGTTTCGACGAATTCTCCGAAACCCGGATTTCCCGAAAGGTCGTTCCGCAGGATTAGCGAGTTGATGAAAACGCCGATCAGCGGCTCCAGCTCCTCGCGCGTCCTGCCCGTCACCGGCGTTCCTACTGCGATGTCCGTAGTTCCGCAATAGCGGCCCAGCAGGATGTTGAATGCGGCGAGCTGGATGTGGAAAAGCGATGCTCCGCGCTCCGCGGAAATCGCGCGCAGCCGGTCCATCAGTTCTTTCGGAAGCAATGTGGAAACGATGTCGCCTTTCCATGTCTTCACCGGCGGCCGCGGGAAATCGGTGGGCAGGTCCGGCTCGGTCATGCCCGCGAGTTTCGCTTTCCACCAGGCCAGCCGTTCCGCCATTTCCGGGCTTTCCAAAAACTCCTTCTGCCAGACGCTGAAATCCCCGTATTGCAATGCCGGCGGATCGAGCGGGCAGGGGAGTCCGCCGGAGTATGCCTGATAGATCGCGGCGATTTCCCGGGTCAGCACCGTCATCGACATGCCGTCGAATATCGCGTGATGCACCGTCACGTGGAACATGTGGCTTTCCGCGCTTAACCTGACAAGTTCCGCGCGGATCATCGGCCCGGTCGCCAGCCGGAATCCGCGCCGCGCCTCGATGCCGCCCAGCCGGTCCGTTTCCTCGCCCAGGCGGTCCGGCGGCAGGTGGCTGATGTCGATCATCGGAATGTGCAATTCCAGCTCCGGCATCACAATTTGCAACAGCTCGCCCTGGTCCTCGCCAAACCGGGTGCGCAGCGATTCGTGGCGCGCGACGATTGTGTCCATCGTCCGTTTCAGCAGCGCTGCATCCAGCGGCCCGTCCAGCCGGAACCGCAGCGGCACATTGAAAGCGGTCACCTCACCCTGCAGCAGTTCCATATACCAGAACACCTGTTGGGCGACCGACGCGGGAAATGCCAGCGTCCCCGCCGCCGGTGGTGGCGCGGGCTGCTTGGCTTCGGACGGCTGGCTCATCGGCTCAGAGATTGCGGCGGTAAGCATCGCGATTGACACGTTGGATGGTGGGAGCGGCGGGCGGGGCGGACGGCAGCTCCGCGCTGGCTGCGATCGCCGAAATGGTGCGCAAGCGGAAGACCTGCGCCGGTGCGAGCGGGATGCCCGCGCGGCTCGCCCGGGTGGTGATTTGAAATATCAGAATGGAATCGCCGCCGAGCTCGAAGATGTCGTCATCGACTCCGATGTTCTCATTTCCCAATACCTGCTGCCATATCTCCACCAGCTTCGCCTCCGTCCCGTTCCGCGGCGCGTTGGCGCGGTGCGTGGCTGCGGATTCACCCGGCGGCGGCGGCGTGGGCAGTGCCTTGCGGTCCACCTTGCCATTTGGTGTGAGCGGAAACGCGGTGAGCATCACATAACTTGCGGGCATCATGTAATCCGGCAGACTTTCCGCCAGATATTCCCTCAGCGCGGCGGCGGGCGAGCTGTGCTTCACATGCGGGACATTCGCATGATCGGCAGCCTCCCCGCGGCGCGGCCGGTCCGGCCACAGCGGCGGAGCGTCCGCGGATGCCGGGAAAAACACCGCATCCAGCAGCCCGGATGTGCCGTCGTCACGCCAGCGGACATGGGCGCGGAAATGACACGATTCCGCCACCGCATACAATTCCTCCGCAGTAACCGAACTCGCCGGCGCCGGCGGCGC
>JBBSUD010000020.1:0-51896 GCA_038235225.1 Verrucomicrobiales bacterium | reverse complement strand
CCAGCGGAGCGCGGAATTCATTCCGCGCGACGCCTCCGAGTCCGAAGTCTTACGGACCGCGAGATTCATCTCGCGAGAATTCTTGAGAGGAATCCAAGGGGCTTGGTGGATGCAATCCGCCGCCACGGGTCACCATTTCACGCCGACCCGTTTCGCCCAGCGCTCCCACTCCTCCGTCAGTTCCTTCACAACCTCCGGCTTCTCCGCCGCGAGGTTGTGCTGTTCCGGCCGGTCGGTCTTCAGATTGTAAAGCTCCCACGTGGGCGGCGTCGGCTGGCGCTTGCCCCAGACGAGTTTCCAATCGCCCTTCCGCAGCCCGCGGGCTTCTTGGTGTTCGAAGCCGAGTTCGCGGGCCGGCAGCGCGCCGCCAGCGAAGGTCGGCTGGAGCGGCGCGCCTTCCATGGGAATGATTTTCGCGCCATTTCGCTCGGTCGGCGGGGAGATTTCCGCGGCGGCCAGAACCGTGGGCATGAGGTCCATGATGTGCGTGCTGTCAGTCACCCATTTCCCCGCCGGGGCGGAAATCCCGGCCGGCCAGCGCACGATGAGCGGGCTGGAAATGCCGCCTTCCTGGCAGAAATGTTTGTAGAGCTTGAGCGGCGTGTTGCAGAGGTTCGCCCAGCCGGAACCGTAGGAGGAATAGCTGCCGGGCTGGCCGATTTCGCCAAGCGCCGCGCCGGTGTGCAGCGTCGTTTCGCCGCGGCGGGAGGCGCCATCGAAGCCGAAGGGACCCCACTCGTAGCAGGCGCCGTTGTCGGACAGGAAGAAGACGAGGGTGTTCGCGGTTTCGCCGTGGCGGTCGATGTCCGCGAGGATTTCGCCGATGCCGCTGTCCACATGTTCGACCATCGCGGCGAAGGTGGCCATGCGGCGCGCGAGGTCCTCGCGGCGGTCGGCGGGAAGGGAATTCCACGCGGGATTTTCCTGGCCGGAGTAGCCATTGGCGATGTCGTCCCGGTCCACCGGCACCATCGAGCGCGGCGGCAGCGGCATGTCCGCTGGGAAGAGGCCGAGCGATTTCATCCGCTCGAAACGTTCGGCCCGCAGGACGTCCCAGCCCTTGCGGTAGGTCGCCATGTTTCTATCGATATCCGCCTTGGGCGCGTGCAGCGGGAAATGCGGCGAGGAGTAGCTGAGGAAGCAGAACCACGGCTGGTTTTTCCGTTCCCGCGCCTGTTTCAGGAACTCCCGCGTGTAGCCGGTGAAGGCGTCGGTGGCGTAGAATTCGCCGGGCTGGAAATCGATTTCCGCCTTCGCGGATTCCGGCAGCCGGGCGTAGTTCGAGGGGTCCCACTGGCCCTCCGAGTGGGCCAGCATGTTCTTGAAGCCGTAGTAGTTCTGAAATCCGTGCTCGATCGGGCCGGGGTAGCCCATGTGCCATTTGCCCACCATCCAGGTGGAGTAGCCGTTGTCGCCGAGCACCTGGGCGATGGTCGCGGCATTCGGCAGCAAGTGCCCGGTGTAGGCGGGTCCCTTGCCCTTCGCCGGTTTCGCCGTGGCGAACGAACCGATGCCGGCCTGGTGCGGATAAAGCCCGGTCACGAGCGCGGCGCGCGAAGGGCAGCAGCGCGCGGAATTGTAGCAAGTGGTATAGCGCAGGCCGCCGGCGGCGAGCTTGTCGATATTGGGGGTGGGGATTTCCCCGCCGTAGCAGCCGAGGTCGGAGAATCCCAGGTCATCGGCGAGGATCAGCAGAACATTGGGCGGTCCCGCGTCCGCGGCGCGGATGGCCGGGGACAGGCAGAGCGCGGCGGCGAGCAGGCGGATTGTAAGGGGCATGCCCCCAGCTTGGGCGAGTGCGCTGGAGGTGGAAAGCCGGAAGCCGCCCGCTCCGCCATGCGCGCGGATTTCAGGCACATTTCTTGCAGGAATCGGCCAGCCCGCTTGGTATCCGCTGGCATGACCATGTTGAAATCCTTCCTCGCGCTTGCCATGGCGCTCACCCTGCCCGCGTCCGCCGCGGATGTTCCGAAAGTCCTGCCGATCGGCTCCAGCCTGCCGGATTTCTCCCTGCCCGGCATCGATGGGAAGACCCACACCCCCGCCGATTGGAAGGACGCCAAAGTCCTCTGCATCGTTTTCACCAGCAACCACTGCCCGGACGCGGTAGCCGCTGCCGGACGCATGGAGGAAATCCATCAAGCCTATAAGGACAAAGGCGTTGCTTTCGTTGCCGTGAATGGAAACAGCGCCACCAGTCTCCAGCCGGACGAGCTCGGCTACTCTCCGTATAGCGATTCGTTCGAAGAAATGACTCCCTTCGCCGAGGACCACGGCTGGACCTTCCCCTACCTCTACGATGGCGAGAAGCAGGCCTTCATTTCCGCCTGCGGTGGCCAATCCACCCCCCACGCCTTCGTCTTCGGCCCGGACCGCAAGCTCGTCTATACCGGCCGCATCGACGATGGCCGCCGCAACCCCGCCGCCGTGGACAAGAGCTACCTCCGCGAGGCTCTGGACGCCGTCCTCGCCGGCAAGGAAATCGCGGATCCCGTCACCCGCTCGTTCGGCTGCTCGACCAAGTGGCTATTCAAATCCGCCAACGTCGCCACCGATCAAGCCGCGTGGGAAGCCCGCCCCGTCACCGTCGCCGATCTCGATGAGGAAACCTCCAAAAAGCTCCGCGCGAACGGCTCCAAGAACCTCCGTCTGATCAATTTCTGGTCCACCACCTGCGGCCCCTGCATCAAGGAATTCGCCGGCCTCGTGGAAAATGGCCGCCGCTTCCAGAACCGCCCGATGGAGCTGATCACCGTCAGTGTCGATCCCGTGGACCAGCGCGATGCGGTGAAGAAATTCCTCGAAAGCCGCCACGCCGCCACGCCGGATTCCACCGCCGCCTCCCTCAAAAAAACCGGCCTTCCCGCGAACAACTACCACTGGACCGGCGGAAATCCGGACGCCATGGCCCAGGCCATCGACCCCGATTGGTCCGGCGCCCTGCCGCACACCGTCCTCGTCGCTCCTGGCGGCGAGATCGTCTGGCGCCACACCGGCGAGCTCGACATGGTCGAGCTCCGCAAGGAAATCCTGAAAGCGCTTCCCTAAACAAGATTTGAGAAACCGCGGCCCCCGGTCGCCCGCTTCTCCACGCCCCGTGGCCCCCAAGGCCCCGGGGCGTTTTTGTGTCCGAAATAGGAAATAGGAAATCTGAAATCTGACCTCTGATCTCTGGCCTCTAAAAAGATCTTCAAACCAACTCCAAATGCACCGGCCGCACCCCATCCGCCAGCGGCACCCGCAAGTGCGCCAGGTAGTATTCCCGCATCGCCTCCCGCACCCTCACCTCCAGCCGGCCCGCTTCCATTCCATAGTCTCTCTCGATTCCCTTCCGTTGCTCCTCGTCCAGCGCCGAGTTCGCCTTGAGCGCCAGCGTCACCCACGATTCCCACTCCGCATCCGGCGCCGGTGGTGAGAAATCCTCCCCCGGCCACTCCGCCGCCTCGATCCGGCTCAGCACGAAGTCCTTGAATACCGAGTCCTCGAAGCACCACGCCCGCGCGTGCCAACGGTAGCCATCGTGCCCCAGCGCGTGCGGCGCGATCTCCCGGAGGCCCCCCCGGCTGCTGTTTACCGACCAATATTTCACCGCCAGCCGCCGCCCTTGGTCCAGCGCCAGGAATACCCGCCGCTCCACCGCCGCGTCTGCCCGCCGCAGCGGCGGCGAGAATACATCGATCCGGCCGGCCGCCACGCCCCCCGGCGCCACTCCCGGCCCGGCCCCCCCCAAGAATAACCCCACCGCCTCCTCCAGCCGCGGCTCGTGCAGCACGCACGCCATTTCCGCCCGGCTTTCGTAGCGCTTCGCCCGCACATTGTAAGCCAGCGCCGACGGGTTGATCTCCTGATACCCCTGCAAATCTGCCGACGCCTGCGCCGCGGAAATCCCGAAAATCTCCCGCACGTCCCCCCGATTCACCACCCCGCGCCACCACGCCAGCCGCTCGATGAACAGCAGCCGCTCCCGCGCCGCCCACTGGTCCCTGTTTGTCGTGTTGCCCATGATTGGAAATATGTCGTGAAATTGGAACGTCGTTTTTCTGGACGTATCGTGAAATTGGTCCCATAACGATCCCGTCGAGTGAGACGACTCGTTCCACGGAAACTGCACGTTCCCACCCAGACCGCCACCATAAAGTTAACTAATCCGAAATAACCACCCCACCCATGAAAACGACACCCCGCCCCCTGCTCACCGAAATCGCCTTCATCCTCGATCGCTCCGGCTCCATGGAATCTGTCCGCGATGCCGCCATTTCCGGCTTCAACGACTTCCTCCGCGACCAACAGGCCGCCCCCGGCCACAACCGCCTCACTCTCGTCCTCTTCGACGATTGGATTGAAACCCATTTCACCTCCCTTCCCGTCAGCGAGGTCGTCGCGCTCGACCGCTCCACCTTCGTCCCCCGCGGCAGCACCTCCCTGCTGGATGCCATCGGCGAGACCGTCGATACCCTAGGCACCCGCCTCGCCGCCCTGCCAGAGGACCAGCGCCCCGGCCACGTCGTCATCGCCATCCTCACCGATGGCCAGGAAAACTCCTCCCAGCGCTTCACCTGGAAGGACATTTCCGCCCGCATTTCCCACCAGACCGGGAAATACGACTGGGAATTCCTATTCCTCGGCGCCGGCCCGGATGCCATCGCCACCGCCGGGAAGCTCCACATTTCCGCCGCGAACAGCGCCCAATACCTCGCCGATGCCGCCGGCCAGCAAGCCGCCACCGCCAGCATTTCCAAGAAAATCGGCATCACCCGCGCCATGAAATCCGGCCGCGCCACCCTCGAGGAAATCCAGGAATCCTCCCGCCCCCTCCACGACATCCTCCGCGAGGAAGACCAAAAACGCCGCGGCTAGAACCGCCGCTCCAAGTGGCTGGCGCGTCTTGCGCCAGTCCGTCGCCGGGACGTCTCGCCTCCTTCCCCCCAAGCCCCCACAGCCCGCCGCCGCGCATCTCCCCCCACGCCCCCGGAACCCAAGCCGGCGGCGGGCTGACCGGGCACCGGATTTCATCAGCCCGTCTTTGTCTTCCCCGATACCCTACCACTTCCAATCAATGCGACACTTCCACGCAACTTCGAAAGCGGCGGCCTCAAGCATCCTCCTGCTCCCGCATCACTTCTGGAAGGTGGTCGAAATGCCCGTCCCGACTCGCCAGCTTGCCGCCACACTGGTGGGTGGCTGCCGCAATCCAGATATCGTTGGTGGGGATCGGGGTGCCTTGGTTTTGGAGCTGGGCGGCAAACTCACCGTAAATTTCCGCAATCTCCAGCGACGTGTCGCGGATTTCAACCTGTGGCTCATTCAGGAAATCCACCAGTTTCGTGCGGTTTTCTTGGAGAATCCGGCCTTTTTGAAAACCATGAAACAGTTCTCGGAGCACGGTCACTGTCATCACGATCCGATCCGCCCGCACGATCGAGCGATGCCAGCGACCGCTGCGGCGCCAATCGCTGTATGCGTTGGTATCGAGTATCAGGACGTTTTCCCTAGCGATTCGTCCAAATGCTTCAGGTCGCCTTCCAAAAAGTTTTCCCAGTCCGGGCCGAAGTCGGAATCTGCGGCGTATTTGTCCAAATTGCTTCGGTGCGCTGACGGCTCGGCGATCCCCAATCCTTTCCCAAGCGCCTCCACCAGAACCTCGTTTTTCGAAATCCGCCGCCGCGCCGCCTCCACGCGGACCTTCTCCAGCCAGGAATCCGCCACGCGTCGGATGGTGATCTCGCTCATTGGCGCACCTTATAAACCCAACCGGCTGCGGTCAATTTCAGAACCTTCACCCGCCGACCGACGGAAATTACCCCGGCGGCCGGCTGACCGGGAAATGTCTGAATTCCTGTTTTAGAGTCGCAAATCCGAATTTGTATGACGAAACTCGTTTCGTATGACAACCGCAATTTTATCCCCGAAATACCAAATCGTGATCCCGAGGGAAATCCGTAAAACCCTCGACCTCCAGCCCGGCCAACGGCTCCAGCTCGTGGAGAAGGACGGAATGATCGAGATCCGCCCGATCCTCCGCCCCTCCCGGTTGATTGGCTTCCTCAAGGGCGGCCAGCCGCTCCAGCTCGAGCGCGAGCCGGATCGCGAGTTTTGAACCGTCGGAAATCCCTCATCCACCGAACCCCCGATCAACATGAAGCCCGACATCCTCGACTCCTCCGCTTGGCTCGAATGCCTCGAAGACGGCCCGAACACGATCCATTTCGGCCCGATTCTCCACAAACTCCCCGACCTCCTGATTCCCAGCGTCGTAATCACCGAGGTCCGCAAGGTGGCGCTCAAACAACGCAGCCGCGAAGCGGCCGATGCCGTCACCAACGCCATGAGGTCCGGCATCGTCGTCGTGATTGGCGAGGAGATCGCCACCGCCGCCGCCGATCTCTTCATCCAATACAAACTCCCCTTGGCCGACTCCCTCATCTACGCCGCCACCCTCGCCACCGGCGCGACACTCTGGACCCAAGACAGCCATTTCGAGGGCCTCCCCCACGTCCGCTATTTCCCGAAAATCCAGCCGGTGGCGGAGGTGTGAATTCCACGCAATTCCAACATCCTGTCCATTCGCCAGAAACCATCCTCACCTCCACCGCCATGAGCCAACTCTCCTCACCCGATTACCCTGAATTCCTAACCGAGATCAAATCCCGCATCCGCCGCGGCCAATACCAGGCGCTGCGGGCCGTGAACAAAGAACTACTCGCCCTTTACTGGGACATCGGCGAGTCCATCCACCGCAAGCGGGAAGCTCTCGGCTGGGGGAAATCCGTTGTCCAGACGCTCGCCGATGACCTCCAGATCGACTTCCCGGGACGCAACGGATTTTCCGCCCGGAATCTCTGGGCCATGAGCCAGTTCTATGCCGATTACCGGCAGCGGCCGATTCTGCAACCATTGGTTGCAGAAATCAGTTGGGCCAAAAACATGGTCATCTTGAACCGCTGCAAGGACGACCTCCGCCGCGAGTTCTACCTCCGCGCGACCGCCCGCTTCGGCTGGACCAAGGCCGTGCTCCAGCACCAGATCGACAACAAGAGCTACGAGAAATACCTCCTCAATCAAACCAGCTTCGACCGCGCGCTGAGTCCGGAACTCCAGGCCCAGGCCGCGCTCGCAGTGAAGGACGAATACACCTTCGATTTCCTCTCCCTGGCAGACGAGCACTCCGAGCGCGAGCTTGAGGAATCCCTAGTCAGAAACATCCGCCGCTTCCTCGCCGAAATGGGCGGCATGTTCGCCTTCGTGGGAAGCCAGCACCGCTTGGAAGTCGGCGGGCGGGAATACTTCATCGATCTCCTGCTCTTCCACCGCCGCCTGCGCTGCCTGGTCGCCATCGAGCTGAAAATCGGCGACTTCCTGCCCGAATACAAAGGCAAGATGGAGTTCTATCTGGAAGCGCTCGACGTTCAGGAACGCCTCGATGGCGAGAACGCCCCCATCGGCATCATCATCTGCCGGGAGAAGAACAAAACCGTGGTCGAATACGCCCTCCGCACCGCCAGCAAGCCGATCGGCGTGGCCACCTACACCATCGCCCCGCAGCTCCCGGAAGCCTACCGCGACCAGCTCCCCAGCCCCGAGCAAATCGCCGCGCGTCTCAGTCTATGGGAAATTAAGGAAAGCGGAGACGGATGAATTTCCGAAACGCCCGGCATCCGCGCCGCCTGACCGCCGGTGCCGTTTTGACCAAAGATCTCACTCCTTCCGGTCACCCGTCCCGCCTCCTCGCCCACTGCAAATCCTTCGCGAGATCCGCCTCATCCATCGGCCTCGCGATATCCCGTTCCCCCAACCACCCCTCGAACACCCGCCGCGATGTCCCAGCCACTTCCACCGCTTTCCCCGCCGAGAGCATGCCTCGGCCGTAAAAGTCCTAGGCCAGCTCTCTGCGGACGGCGGCGTCTCCTCCGCCCATTTCTGGAATCTCACCCGACATATGCTTCATTTCCGGAATCCGGCCCGGCCACCGCCCGCCGTCCACCCTCCTGCCTTTGGGAAAATCCTCGACGTCTAACGCCCCGATCTTTCAAGTCCCTCTTCATAAGGCGCAACGCGTTTTTCCTACGGCCCTTCCCGCGGAAAACCGCCCGCAGCTGGTCCGCTAGTTCAAGCAACCTCTCCCACCACCCGCGCATCTCCCCCCAACGACCCAGCACCGCCCCATCCCGCACAAGAAACCGCTCACCTCGACCAAGCATCTCTTCCTCACGCACAAGCATCTCCGTCTCTCGCCCAAGCACCGCCTCCTCACAACCGAGCATCGCCTTCTCTCGCCCAAGCACCGCCCGCCCACACAGAAGCATCACCCGCGCACGACCAAGCGCCGCCTTATCGCCTGCGAACATCGCTTTCTCTTCCTCAAGCAACGTCTCCGCCACCTCGCTGCCACCGCGCACCGTCCGCTACTTCCTCTCCCAGAAACCTGAAATCTGAAACCTGAAACCTGAAACCTGAAACCTGAAACCTAGAAACCTAGAAACCTAGAAACCTAGAAACCTAGAAACCTAGAAACCAAACATCCCATGCAAGACCCGCTCGCCAACCGCCAGAACATGCACCTCACCGTGCTCAATCTCCTCGCTAACGCCGATTTCCAGTCAGCTTGGAAAAACAAGAAGCCCTCCGCCTTCACCACCCGCGCCGCCGAGTTCATTCCGCTCGTCGGCGGACTCGGCGATCTCATCGCCGCCCAGCAGGCCGCCACCACTGGCTATGCCGAAACCAAGGAGCGTGAGGAGGAAGAACTCGAGGACCTTGCCCACGAGATCGGCCAGACCCTCGTCGATTGGTATGAGGAAAACGGCAGGGAAGGGGATGCCGCCCAGATCGACCTCTCTCTCACCAAGTGGCAGCGCCTCCGCGATACCGAGCTCATCGCTAAATCCAAACTCCTGCACGGCAAGCTCACCTCCGCCCTCGCCACGGACGCCACCGCCCTCGGCGAATACGATCTGACCGATGCGGATGCCACCCAGCTCGCCAAGGAAACCGCCGACTTCGAGAAAGTCACCGCCGATCCCTCCGCCGCCATCTCCCGGCGCAAGGCCCTCACCGTCGCTCTGCGTCCCAAGTTCCGCGAAGCCGCCGTGCTCCTCCGGAAAATGGACCGCCTCGTCCCCCGCCTGCGCCGGAATCCCGGCGGCGAGGATTTCGCCGCCGCCTGGAAAGCCTCCCGCACCATCCGCGACCTGGGTGGCAACGGTGGTGGGACGGAAACACCACCGCCCGCACCCGAGGTTTGAAATCCGAGTTCACACCCGCCGCCCGCAATAACCTGCGGGCGGCGCTCTTCTCACGATCCTCCCGCAACCCTCTCGGGAGCTTGTAACTCTATCTCACAGAAACAACATGGGCGGCGTCCTGTGTGAACCCACTTCCTTATTAGCTCTCCAATGCCCGCCACTTCCATCCACGACATCCTCGCCGAGTTCCGCGACGCCGAGATCCACAACCGCCACCTTGGCGACAAGTTCGAGCGCCTCATCTGCCGCTACCTCGAACTCGACCCGCAATACGCCGAGCGCTTCTCCAACGTCTGGCTCTGGAACGAGTGGCCGCGCAAGGGAGAGGTGGGCGACATCGGCATCGACATAGTCGCCGAGGAGGAAGCCACCGGCGACATCGTCGGCATCCAGTGCAAGTTCTACCTTCCCGAACACCAGCTATCCAAGGGAGACATCGACAAGTTCCTCGCCCTCCTCGGCAAGAAGCAATTCGCCTCCGGCATCATCGTCTCCACCACCGACAAGTGGGGGACGAACGTCGAGCACACCATCAAGGACCAGAGCAAGCCCATCCAGAAGCTCCGCGTCCAGGATCTCGACGCCTCACCCGTGGACTGGTCCACCTTCTCGCTGGAGGCGATCAACAAGCTCAAGCTCCAGAAGAAACGCGATCCCAAGCCGCACCAGAGAACGGCTATGGCCGAAGTGAAGGAAGGCTTCGAAGAGCACGACCGCGGCAAGCTCATCATGGCTTGCGGCACAGGGAAAACCTACACCTCCCTTGCCATCGCCGAGGAAATCGCCCTCGGCGGAAATGTCCTTTTCCTCGTCCCCTCGCTTGCCCTGCTCGCCCAGTCGCTCCGCGAGTGGACCGCCTACTCGAAAAAGCCCATCCACGCCCTCGCCGTCTGCTCGGATTCCAACATTGGCCGCCGCAAGGAAAAGGATGGCGACGACAATCCCGACCTCGACGTCACCGATCTCGCCTTCCCCGCCACCACCAATACCAAGGCGCTCATCCGCCAGTGGGAAGCCCTCCAGCGGATGATCAAACGCCGCAAGCAGTCCAAGGAAAACCGCGGCACCTCCGTCGTCTTCTCCACCTACCATTCCATCGCCTCCGTCCACGAGGCGCAAAAAGCCGGCCTTCCCGACTTCGACCTCGTCATCTGTGACGAAGCCCACCGCACCACCGGCGTCACCCTCACTGATCAAGACGAGTCCCACTTCGTCAAGATCCACGACAACGACTACATCCGCGCCGCGAAACGCCTCTACATGACCGCCACACCGCGCGTCTATGGAGACGAGACGAAGTCCAAGGCCGGCGAAGCCGATGCCACGCTCTGCTCCATGGACGACGAGGCCCTCTACGGCCCCGAGTTCCACCGCCTCGGTTTCGGCGAGGCCGTCGAGAAAAACCTGCTCTCCGACTACAAGGTGCTCGTCCTCGCCGTGGACGAAGCCTACGCCGCCAAGACCTTCCAAGCTCAGATCACCGATTCCGACAACTCGCTCAACCTCGACGACGCCGTCCGCATCACCGGTTGCTGGAACGGTCTCGCCAAGAAACTCGACCACACCACCACCGACGAGGCGGAACTCTACGGCGACCTCGCCCCCATGCGCACCGCCGTCGCCTTCTCCCGCTCCATCGCCAATTCCAAAGCCTTCTGCGCCTATTTCGAAGAACTCGTCGCTTCCTACAAAGCCGACCATCCCGACGAGGAAAACCTCCTCAATATCGAATGCGACCACGTGGACGGCGGCATGAACGCCATCACCCGGCATCACAAGCTCGACTGGCTCAAGGAACCCGGCCCCGCCCTCCGCTGCCGCATCCTTTCCAATGCCCGCTGTCTCTCCGAAGGCGTCGATGTCCCCAGCCTCGACGCCGTCATGTTCCTCAACCCGCGCAACTCCGTCGTCGATGTCGTCCAGTCCGTCGGCCGCGTCATGCGCAAGTCCACCAACAAGCAATACGGCTACATCATCCTCCCCATCGGCATCCCCGCCGGGATCACCCCGGAGGAAGCGCTCAAGGACAATAAGAAATATGCCGTCGTTTGGCAGGTGCTCCAAGCCCTCCGCTCCCACGACGACCGTTTCAATGCCACCATCAACCAGATCGAACTGAACAAGAAGGCTCCCTCAAAAATTGGCGTCATCGGCGTCGGCGGGGATGGCGATGGAAACGACGGCTCGAAATCCGACGGCGACGGCAAGGACAAGGTCAACGACAAGAAGAAAGGCGGCCAAGGCTCCTTCGACTTCTTTCAAAACCTCCAGGAATGGAAAGACGCCCTCTACGCCCGCATCGTGAAAAAATGCGGCGAGCGCCGCCCGTGGGAAAAATGGTCCGAGGACATCGCCCGCATCGCCCAGCGCCACATCGACCGCCTCAACCTCCTCCTCGACAAGGATCCGGACATCAAGGTCATCAATGCTTTCACGCAGTTCCTCGCCGGCCTGCACTGCAATATCAACCCCGCCATCACCAGAGACGAGGCCATCGAAATGCTCGCCCAGCATCTCATCACCCGCCCGGTCTTCGATGCCCTCTTCGAGAACTATGCCTTCTCCGACAACAATCCGGTTTCCCAAGCCATGCAGACCATGGCTGACGCCCTCCAGGGCCAGGCCCTCGACAAGGAAACCGAAACCCTCGAAAAATTTTACGATTCCGTCCGCACCCGCGCCGCCGGCATCGACAATGCCGAAGGCAAGCAGAAGGTCATCCTTGAGCTTTACGACAAGTTCTTCTCCACCGCCTTCAAGAAGATGTCCGAGCGTCTCGGCATCGTTTACACTCCGGTCGAAGTCGTCGATTTCATCATCCACTCCGTCGACGACATCCTTAAGCACGAGTTCCAATCCTCTCTCACCGCCAAGGACGTCCATATTATCGACCCTTTCACCGGCACCGGCACCTTCATCACCCGCCTCCTCCAGAGCGGACTCATCAAACACGAAGACCTCCACCGCAAGTTCACTCAGGAACTCCACGCCAATGAGATCGTCCTGCTCGCCTACTACATCGCCGCCATTAACATCGAGGAAACTTTCCACACTCTTCAACTGGAGGCTCAACACGCGAAATACGAAGGTAAAGAAAAGAAACCCGCGCCTCCCGGCTACGTCCCCTTCGACGGCATCGTCCTCACCGATACCTTCCAACTGTCCGAAACGGCAGCCGATTACCACATGACCGGAGAGGACGCCATGTTCCCCGCAAACAACAAGCGCGTCACCCGCCAGAAGAAAGCCCCCATCCGCGTCGTCATCGCCAACCCGCCGTATTCGGCACTGCAAGACAGCGAGAACGATTCCAATAAAAATCTCAAATACCCGGTCTTGGACGACAGGATACGAAAAACCTACGCGGAACGTTCCACCGCAGTTCTCAAGAATAGCATCTACGATTCCTACATCCGCGCCATCCGCTGGGCCAGCGACCGGATTGGCGATCAAGGTGTGATAGGCTTTGTGACAAACGGTTACTTCATTGATGGAAAAACAATGGACGGCCTTCGCTTCTGCCTCGTGGACGAATTTACCTCACTCTACATCTTTAACCTCCGAGGCAACGCCCGCACCAAAGGCGAACGACGCCGGATGGAAAAGGACAACGTCTTCGGGCAGGGCTCTCGAACTCCCGTCGCCATCTCCATTCTCGTTCGCAATCCCGCTAAACCCACGCCCGGCGAACTTTTCTACCACGATATCGGCGACTACCTCACCCGCGAGGAGAAACTCGGCATCATCGCCAGTTTCAACAGTCTGAGCGGCCTCCACCGCGAAAAGAAATGGCGCAAGATCAAGCCGAATACCGAAGCTGACTGGATCAATAAACGCGATCCAGCCTTTGGAGCTTTCTTTGCAATTGGCCACAAAGATAACGAAAGCACGCTGGTCTTCACGGGTCACTCCAGCGGCGTGAAAACGAATCGAGATACCTGGTGCTACAGCTTTTCGAAAAAAGCAGTGGCTGCGAACATGTCCAAGATGATCGATTTCTTCAATATGCAGACTTCGGCATTTCAGGAAGTCCATGGATTGAAGCCGCTCTCTGACCAGAAACTACTCGTCGAGGGATTCATTGACACTGATCCGACCAAAATCAGTTGGACACGCGAGGTCAAAGAAGACCTTCGGAAAGGCAAGCCAGGCAAGTTCACGGAAGATTCCCTTCGTGTCGCGAGTTACCGGCCATTCACAAAACAAAATCTCTATTTCAGTCGCCAGTTCAACAACTGCGTCTATCAGATGCCGCGCATACTTCCGACCCGAAGTCTAAAGAACATGGTCATAGCTGTGTCCGGCATTGGAACACGGGCGGAATTTTCGATTCTTATGTGCGATGCCCTTGCAGACCTTTCCTTTGCGGACAGCTCTTCCGGCTCCCAATGCTTCCCCCTCTACCTCTACGAAAAGATCGAAGACAAGGCCGGCGAACTCGACTTCGCCAGCGACAACGCTGACGACGGCGAGATCATCGGTGCCTACCGCCGCAAGTCCGCGATCACCAACGGCATCCTCGCCGAGTTCCGCAAGGCCTATGGCAAGGGCGTGAGCAAGGAGGACATCTTTTACTACGTTTACGGCATCCTCCATTCCCCGGAATACCGCGAGCGCTTCGCCGCCGACCTCAAGAAGATGCTGCCCCGCATCCCGTTGACTCAGGAGACGGCGGATTACAAGAAGTTCACCAAAGCCGGCCGCGACCTCGCCGAATGGCATCTCAACTACGAGACCATAGCCCCGCATCCCGCCGTCCACGAGGAATCCGAAGACCTCGGCATCGACCCGTGGGAACTCTACAAGGTGAAAAAAATGACCTTCGCCCGCCCCACCGCCGCCCAGAAGGCCGAGGGCCTCAAGTGGGACAAAACCCGTATCATCTACAACAGCAAGGTCACCCTCACCGGCATCCCGCTGGAAGCCTACGACTACATCGTCAACGGCAAGCCCGCCCTTGAATGGATCATGGAGCGCTACCAACTCACCAAAGATCCGAAGAGCGGCATCACCAACGACCCCAACGACTGGTGCCGCGAACACGACGACCCGCGCTACATCATCGACCTCCTGAAACGAGTCACCCGCGTCAGCCTCGAAACCATGAAGATCGTGAATGCCCTCCCGGCGTTGAATGAACGCTAATTGCAAGTCAGCCCCCCCTCCCCATGAAAGTCCATCACTTCGTCCTACACCACATCCAAAAGGATCAATTCAGACCGCCGGCGCTACAATTGCGGAAATCAGAGGCTAAACTTTCCATAGCAAAGGCCTCCGATTCACAGCAGCCGGATTTGGTTAAAAAGTTTGTCGAAAGTGCTGCAACGATGTTCGACAGGCAGCGGAGTGGCAGGGTTTATGCTGACGTTGGGAAGGATGGAAATACGTTCTCTGAGATACTCGACCAGTATCTAGAGGGTAAAACGAAGTTCATCGATTTTTCGAAGCGCCTGGCGCAAGAACTTGAAAAGGCAATGCGGGACGTAAGTCTGGCAACTGGAGGTTACATGGCGATCGCCGAATACTCAGCGAGCCCAAAGCAGCTTCTGATTGTCATGATCAAACAAGAGGTCGGATACGCAGTGGATCCTGAAACACTGGAACTCCGCGAGAGCATCCATCTCGACCTTGGAACCATCAACGTCGGGGCACGGATTGATCTGGAAGACTATCAGAACGGGAAAATTCATCACCTCGCCTTGGTTCGAGGCTTGAAGGATTTGGCAAAATACTTCCGCAACTTCTTGGGGGTGGTCAATTTCAAAAGCGCCAAGGACGAGACGCTGGATTTGGCGAACGTTATGGAGGCATACTTCAAATCCAAGCCCGATCAATATTCCGCTGAAACAATCGGGGATGTCCGTCGGCAGGTCGCGGGCCTGATGAAGCAGAATAAAGGAGGTCAAACGCCGTTATTAACTATTGCCGGCATGGTCAATCCAGGGGATCCCGAAGATTTCCACCAATATGCAAATGACTTGGGTGTGAGCGCGGATGTTCAAAGCGACCCTGACGTGCTGAAGGGCTGGTTACGGGTGGTGTATAAAGACCCAAGGATGAACCTCGACTTCGATAAGAAGCTTTTTCACGAGAGTATTGAATGGGATGCCGACAATGATGAGCTGAGAATCACGGTCTCCGCATTCCCCAAACTAGCCGAAAGGCTCGACGAAGCCGACCGATGAATCTGCTCGAAGCATTCTGGCACTTGCGCAATTCCTCCGAAATTCGTGGGAATGCGGAATATTCGGACCGGAAACTAGCCGCGGAAGTGGAGTTGAGCGAAGATGTTCGGGCGGCCCTCAAAGTCCTCGAAGATTCCGGAGATCTCCCACAGTTGCAGATAAACCGGCGGATCACCATTGTTGAAAACCTTCCTTCTTCGGGACCTGTTTCGTTCACAGCGAACGCGCCGAAGGCCTACTTCGAATCCTTGGAAGAGTTGATCCTTCGGCACCCGTTCGAGCCACCGGAAGGATTTCGTGTTTTCAGTATGCACGATGAGGATGTGGTCATCCCTCATTACAAGGATGCCACCAAACTGGCTGCTCTGCTGTCAAAGGTGGCTGTATCTACTGACAAGAACGCTTGGACACTGTGGGCGAAAGACCGCCTGATAATTCCAAAGTCGTATTCTGTTAGCGATCTTTGCGAGATCAAATGCCTTGAAGAAATGTGTCAAAAACTGGAAGCCGGTGACAACTTGGATGGTCAGGGGAAGAGGATGTTTGATGTTTACGAGTCGCTGTTCGTTCAGGCTGTAAATGATGTTCTAGCCAGTATTCCGGTTGAGCGCAGGTTCCCCCATCTCATGGGACATTTTTCTGAATGCATCTTCCGTTTCAGACTGGCTTTCAGGTGCTTCGCCGATGAAGCGAACGCGGCCATCAAGCGCTATGAAGATAGCAGGGCGGGAATGATTTCGGCCCTCAACGGAGTATTGGGAAACATCCAGACCGCTCTGATAGGTATTCCTTTGGCGGGATTGTTAGCCCTTAAGGAAATGAAACCCGCCAATGGTTTGACCTACGAAAATGGCATTATCGCCATCTCAGTGCTAATTGTCGGAGCCCTGCTGTTTGCTCTTAGTCTCAGCCAAGGCAAGACCCTCAAGGCAATCCAGATCCAACGTGAGCAGATGGAGCGCGAAGTGGGAGGACTAGGTGGAAGGAACCAAAAGATTGACGAACTGCTTTCTCCAATGACGGAGCACCACTCTGTAGTGAGGGCGCTGTTATATACTGTGCGGGCAATCATCGGCCTCTTCATGGTGATCACCTTGATTGCTGTGATTTACCGCTCAACGAGCGCGAGTTCGCGTAAGGTCGAACCCTCGGCGAGGACTATGTTGCCCAGAGAGGCTGAAGGTCTCGTCGGTCATCCCTCCCATCGCTTAAATCATGATTTATCGTTGCGGGATCGATCTGGAAGTTTTGCAAACCAAGGAGACCAATGAGCTTGATGGCTGTAAGGAAGAGCTTGTGTAGCTGATGCATTAATGAAAATCACTTTTCACTTCTCGAATATGACCCGTTCCGATTGGCTCTTTCTGAACCTACGGGAGTCCCCGGAACCTCTTCGTTCGCCCACCGCACAGAGGATTTATGGCTAGGTTCGGTGGAAAAAAATCGCGGAACGCGCGCAGATTTAACTGAGCAAATTTGGCGATAATGGGTAAGTTCGATAAATCCGAGATCGTTCGTTTGCCATTTGGAAAACCTGTAAATCTATCCATGTCCTACGCCCCGCCCCTCACCATCACGCCGCGCCTGATCGATCTGGTTTCCCGGATCAGCGAGGCTTTGGGGCGTTGGGAGGGAGCGGGGGCGGGGTTTTCGCCCAAGCTCCGGCGGGAAAATCGCATCCGCTCGATCCATGCCTCGCTCGCGATCGAAAACAATACACTGAGTCTGTCCCAAGTGACGGACATCATCGATGGCAAGCGCGTGGCGGGATTGCCGCGGGAAATCAAGGAGGTCCGGAACGCCGTTGCCGCCTATGAGCTTCTGGAGTCGCTTGATCCCTCGTCCACCGTGGATCTGCTGAAGGCGCATGGTGCGCTGATGGAAGGATTGGCGGATGATGCAGGGCGCTTTCGCAAGGGAGGCGTCGGGATTTATCAAGGTGCCAGGCTGATCCATCTCGCACCGCCAGCGGAACGGGTTCCGCACCTGATGAAGGAACTGTGCGGCTGGCTGAAGAAGACGGACACTCATCCTTTGTTGGCGGGGGCGGTCGTTCACTACGAGATCGAGTTCATCCATCCGTTTTCCGATGGGAACGGGCGGATCGGTAGGTTGTGGCAAACACTGGCGATTTCCCGTTGGAAACCCCGACTCGGGGATCTGCCCACCGAAACCGTGATCCACGCCCATCAGGCGGACTATTATGCGGCGCTCGCGGCTTCCGACAAACAGGCGGATGCGGCCGCTTTTGCCGAATTCATCCTCGGCGCGCTCTTGGAATCCTTGCAAATCCCCTTTGTTACCGACCAAGTAGCCGATCAAGCAACCGACCAAGTAAAGCGGCTTCTCTCCGTTATCGAGAAAGACGAAACCGTGGGTGCGGAAGAGTTGATGAAGCGTCTGGCACTCAAACACAAACCCACCTTCCGGGACAACTACCTGCGGCCCGCGCTCGCAGCCAAGCTGATTTCCATGACCCAGCCGGAGTCACCCCGGAGTCCCACCCAGCGCTATCTGCTCGGGTAGCCCGCGCCGGTGGTTCTGAATTCTGGATTCTCCGCGCACTTGGAGGCAAGGATCCATCCGATTTCCGCGCCATGAAGAACGCGGATTTGGAAGGAGAAGACGACGCGGGCGAGGTGGGGGGGAGACGGTGATGGATGATTCCGGGGCGCCGGGGCCGCCGTTTGATCCCGTCTTCCCGGGCGAGGGATTGGCCGGCGACGTGTGCCGAGGGAGTTTTGGGGGATGAGCGAGGGCCGGGCTTCATTTCCCTGGCTCCGGCTTGGCGGATACGATGCGGCGGGGAGGAGGTGATGAATGTCCGGAGGCGGGTGAGAGGGGCACGGAACGCGGGTCGGAGCAGGTGGGGAGGCAGGGCGGGAGTGGGGAAACGTTCCTTCATTGATTGAAGGGCTGCGGAGTCCCGATAGGAAATTGCGTTTGCAGGGGGGCGGATCGTCGAGTTTGTAGGTGGGGCAGGTTGCACGCGATCCTGTCCCGGACCCCGATTTTCCCGCAAGTTGCGGAAGTTTCCGGGCGAGTGACCGGCCCGCCCACGCCTGGCAATACCTAGCAAAAATCCTATGAAACCGAAATATTCCCAACTCTTCCGGGCCGCCGCGGCGGTCATCTCCCTGCCTTCCCTCGTCACGTTGTCGCATGCGGCCACGGACAATTTTTGGGATGGCTCTGAATCCAAGGACTGGAACACGGCACTCAATTGGTCGGCTGATGCGGTGCCGACGAAGGTTCCGGGCGATTTTAACGCCGTCGTCAATACGAGCACCCCGAACATCGCCACCATCATGGTGGACGTGCCCTCGCCGGTGGACATCTTCGTGGCGCGGGGACCGGGGATCACGGCACAGCTGAATCACACGGCGGGCAGCGCCGCGACGGGAGTCGGCAACTGGATGTTCGTGGGCAGGGACGGCGCAACGGGCACCTACAATCTGGCGAACACGGCCGGAGCGGGTGGCAGCCTCACCGGATTTGCGCAAGGCACGGGGAACATGACCGTGTCGCAGCGCCTCTACATCGGTGGCAGCGCTGGGACCGGGGCCACTGGCACCGTGAACGTGAATACGAGCGGGACGCTGGCGGTCGGGACCTTGCTGGAAATCGGCACGAACGCGAGCACGGGTATCCTGAACATCGACGCGGGAACGGTTTCCGGCAACGACTGGATCGAAATCGGGAACGGCGCGGGCTCCCCTATCGGCAGCTCAAAGGGGACGCTGAACATGTCCGGCGGCACGCTCACCAAGACTGGGCCGAACAATATCATCGTCGGAGCCAACGGCTCGATCGGTGAAGCGAACATTGGTGGGGGATCAATCATTACTTCGAACAACCAGACATGGGTCGGTAACGGCGGCGGCAGCGTCGGCACTCTGAATCTGAGCGGCACTGCCTCCATCACCGGAGACAACGCGTTTTCGATCGGCCGGGCAACCGCCACTGGCATCGTGAACATGACCGGCGGTAAAATCACCAAGACGGGAGGCAACAATTTCGCGATTGGCGGCAATGGTGGCGCGAACGACAACGGCGGCACCGGCACGCTCACCCAATCCGCCGGCGACATCGCGGTGAACAGCGAAGTGTGGGTGGGAAATGCACCGAACAGCGTGGGTGTCTACAACTTGAATGGCGGCTCGATCGCCAATCAAAGCTGGGTGGCGCTTGGCAGACAGGGTGCCACCGGCACGGTGAACATGAGCGGCGGCACGTGGACCAAAACCGGCGGCGGCAATTTCATCGTGGGGGCGGCCGGGCCGGGGACGATGAACATGAGCGGCGGAATCGTGACCACCAACAACGTCACATGGGTCGGCGAGCAGAACGGCTCGGTGGGGCTTCTGAAGCTCACCTCGGAGGGGGATTACACCACCCCGCGGGTGATTCTGGGAGTCAATACCGGGGCCAACGGCACGCTGCACCTGGACGGCGGAACGCTGCGGACGTCGCAGATCACGGGAGGCCCGGGCACATCCACGGTGAATTTCAACGGCGGGAAAATCGTGGCGACGGCGGCACAGGCCTCGTTCATCGAGACGCTTGGGACCGCGCAGATTCAAGGCGGAGGATTGCGGATCGATAGCCAGGGATTTGCGCTTTCCATCGCGCAAGGATTCACCGGTGCCGGCGGCGTGATCAAGACGGGCGCCGGCTCACTGGCGCTGACCGGGACGAGCAGCTTTACCGGCGACTCCGCCGTAGATGGCGGCACGCTGACGCTGACGGCGGGCGTGGGAGGCGGCGGAAATTACACGGTGGCGGACGGAGCAACCCTGAACGCGAGCGTGTCCGGCAGCGGCCAGCAGATCGTGATCGGGAACTTGACCTTAGGCACGACCGGCGGGGCGATGCTCACGACCACCGTCGCTGGCGGAAATCCGACACTGGCGCCGCTGAAAGTAAACAACCTGCAATCGAATGGCACAACCTTGGTCAATTTCAGTGAGACGTTCCCCTCTATTGGCACGTTTTCGTTGGTCAGCTTCACAAGCCGCTCCGGAACCGGCACCTTCCAGCAAGGGACATTTCCCCGAGGCGTGCAGGGAACCGTGACGGAAACCGCGAACTCCATCGATGTGAACATCACCCGCGCGGTGAATCTGGCTTGGGATGGCGGTAACTCGAACCTCTGGTCCGGCGTGAACTGGGTGGATCTGTATGCCACGCCAACCACTCCGGCGACCTTGGTGTCATTCCAAGATGGTGACCCGGT
This sequence comes from Verrucomicrobiales bacterium, assembly GCA_038235225.1. Lineage (GTDB taxonomy): Bacteria > Verrucomicrobiota > Verrucomicrobiia > Verrucomicrobiales > Akkermansiaceae > Luteolibacter. The sequence goes on along the minus strand of JBBSUD010000020.1, from coordinate 31,233 downwards.
GATCTTCGACGATTTCGCGACCGTTTTCAATGTTGTGCTGAATTCCACGGTGCTGCCCGCGACGACCGATTTCAATAATGGCACCAGCGAATACACGATCACCGGCACCGGCACCATCGGCGGCAGCGGCGGCTTGCTGAAGCAGGGTGGAGCCAACACCACGATCGGCACGGCGAACACCTACACCGGCATCACGCGGATCGAGGCCGGCACGCTGAGCGTGGCAAATCTGGGAGCCACCGCCGGCGCGGCGACTCCGCTGGGCGCGGCCACCGCGGACCCGGCCAAGCTGGTTCTGGCTGGCGGCACGCTGGCCTACACCGGCCCGGCCGCGACCAGCCTGCGCGGCTTTACCGTCGCGGGGAACAACAGCGTGATTTCCAACGCGAACGACCTGACGCTGAGCGGTGCGATCGCCACCACGTCCGGCACTCTGCAGAAGCTCGGAGTTGGAAATCTGACGCTTACCAATCCATCGCTGGTCATCGGCACGGGCAATCCCGGACTGCGGGTATCCGCCGGCACGCTGACCCTGACCGGGGCGGGCGCGCAGACGACCACCGTCAGCGGGGAAATGTGGGTGGCGGGCACGCCGGACGTTGCCGCGAATCTGGTGCTCAACCAGACGTCATTGACCGTTGCGAATTTCCTGGCGATCGGCCGGGGGAACGGGACCACCGGCACGGTGAGCAATCTGACCGCCACCGGCTCGACGATCCAGACCGGGAACTTCAGCGCCGGTTTCAATAACGGCATCGTCGGGAACCTCTCCACCCAGAACATCACGCTGAACAATTCGACGTGGAATAACGGCGGTGTGATTCTCCTCGCTGAGAGCGGCGGATCGACCTCTACCCTCACCCTGAACGGTGCTTCGGCTCTGACATCCAATGACAACATTTACATCGGCACCGCCGGTCTGTTGGGCACGCTGAATTTGAACGGCACTTCGACGGTGGAATCCAAGCGCTTCGTAGTCATCGGCCGGAACACCGGCGGCACGGGCGTGGCCAACATCACCAGCGGCACGCTGACGCAATCGGGTGCCGCGATGAGACTAATCGTCTCGGAAAACACCGGCTCCACCGGCACTCTGAATGTCTCGGGCACCGGTAAGGTGATCGTCCTCGGGGACTCTCTGCTGGTTGCTCCGAACGCGAACACGAACGGCACCGTGAACCTCGGACTCGGCGGTCTAATTGAGGCCAAGGTCGTGACCGAGGGAGCGGCCGGTGGCACCAGCGCGTTCAACTTCGACGGCGGCACGCTGCGGGCCACGGCTCCCAGCACGGCCTTCATGGCGGTGGATACCGTGACGGTTTCGGCGAACGGCGGCACCGTCGATTCCAATGGCAATGACATTACGATCGCCAAGGCGGTAACCGGCGCTGGCGGTCTCACCAAGACCGGCGGCGGGACGTTGCGACTCAACGGCGCGAATACGAACTCCGGCACCACTACCGTCGGCGCGGGCACGCTCGGCGGCACTGGCAGCCTGGCCGGACCGCTCGTCGTCAACGGCGGCGCAACCCTGAATCCGGGCGCGCCGGTTGGCACGTTCAGCGCCACCAGCGCGACGTTTAACGCTGGCTCGACCCTCGCGATCGACATCGACGACACGCAGCCGACGAAGAACGACACGCTGGCGGTAACGGGCGTGCTGGATATTTCCGGCGCGGCGCTGCAAACCAACGCCATCGGCACGCCGGCGTCGCTACCCTACACGATCGCGACGTTTGGCTCCCTCGTCGGCACCTTCGCCTCGGTCCCGGCCGGCACGACGGTGAGCTACAATGCGAACAGCATCACGCTGACTGCGGTGAGCGCTGGAACTCCATTCCAGGTGTTCATCAACGGCTTCACGAGCATCCCCGTTGGGCAGCGGGGTCAAGCAGCGGATCCGGATGGCGACGGCCAGTCGAACATCCTGGAATACGCGCTCGGCGGAGATCCTAGCACGGGCGGTAGCAACGCGCGCATCTTCAGCATCGTTGCCGATGGCAGCGCGGATGCGGATACGGACAAGGAACTGCTGATGACCATTGCCGTGCTTCAGGGCACTCCGACGTTTACCGGTTCGCCGCTCTCGGCGACGATGAATGGAGTGACCTACGTCATCGAAGGCAGCACGACGCTGAACGGTTTCCCGCTGGACGCCACCCCGGTGAACGTGGTCGCGCCGCCCACGCCGAACGCTACTCCGCCGGCGAACTACGAGTACCGCACCTTCAGCCTGAACGGCTCGAACGGCACGCCCGGCAAGGGCTTCATGCGGGTGCGCGTGAACTACTGAGCATTTGGCCGAAATGCGATTCCAACCCCGGACGCCTTGCGCGTCCGGGGTTTTTTCGCGAACACTCCCAACAGATATGATCGAATCCATCCTCGTAGTCGGCTCCGGCAGCGCCGGACTCATTGCCGCCTTGTCGCTCAAGCGGAAAATCCCGCAGCTCGCCGTGCGCATCGTCCGCAGCCCGGAAATCGGCGTGATCGGGGTGGGGGAGGGCACCACGCCGAATTTCCCGCGCCATCTCTTCGAATACCTCGGCATCCCGCGGAAGCGCTTTTACGAAATGGCCGCGCCGACATGGAAGCTGGGCGTGCGCTTCCTGTGGGGGCCGCGTGGGCGCTTCAACTATACTTTCGCGCCTCAGCTCGACGCGCATTGGTCGGATTTACCCAAGCCGAACGGATTCTACTGCGATGAGGAATTCGTCGCCAATCACCTGTCCTCCGCGCTGATGCAGGAGGGGAATGTCTTCGCGCGCCAGGAAAATGGCTGCCCCGACATCCAGCCGTGGCACGCCTTCCACATTGAGAACCGGAAGTTCGTAAGCGTGCTGGAAGATGTGGCGCGCGAGGCGGGGGTGGAAATCCTCGACGGCCGCGTGACCGGCGCGGAGCGTGGCGAGGCCGGGATTTCCGCCGTGCATCTGGAGGACGGGCGGCGGCTTGAGGCGGATTTCTTCATCGACGCGAGCGGCTTCCGCAGCGAGCTGCTCGGCCGGGTGCTGGGCGAGCCCTACGTCCCGTTCGACAAAACCCTTTTCACCGACCGGGCGGTGGCCGGCGGCTGGGAGCGGACCGACGAGCCGATCCTGCCTTACACCACCGCGGAGACGATGGACTCCGGTTGGTGCTGGCAGGTCGAACTCGAGCACCACATCAACCGCGGCTATGTCTATAGCTCGGACGCGATTTCCGACGATGACGCCGTCGAGGAATACCAGCGGAAAAATCCGCGGTTCAAGGGCACGCCACGGATCGTGAAATACCGCTCCGGCTGCTATCGTCGGGCGTGGGTGGACAATGTCGTGGCGATCGGCAATGCCGGCGGCTTCGTCGAACCGCTGGAATCCACCGCGCTGATGATCGTCTGCTCGAACAGCCAGACCCTCGTCGATTTCCTCCTCCACACCTCACTCGAGCCGACGCCGACACTGCGGGATCTTTACAATGACCTTGTATTCGACACGTGGAAGGACATCCGGGATTTCCTCGGCCTGCACTACAAGCTCAATACCGCGCTGGATACGCCGTTCTGGAAACGGTGCCGGGAAGAAACGGATTTGAGCGGCATCGGCGGATTGCTGGAATTCTACCACGAGAACGGGCCGACCGGATTTTGCCGCTACCGCATCCCCACCAGCCAGAGCGATTTCGGCATCGAGGGCTACTTCAACATGCTCGTCGGCTGCCGCGTGCCGTATCGGAACCGGCACCGCGCGACGCCGGAGGAGCGGCGGATCTGGGACGGGCATTGCCAGGAATTCACCCGGCAGGCGCGGGCGGGAATCGGCGTGAAAGAGGCGCTGGACTACGTCCGCCACCCGGGCTGGACGTGGTTCGCGGAGCAGCCTCGGTGATTTCTCAAAGCCCGAGGCGGCGGGCGTTGGCGGCCTTCCAATCCGCGCCGAGTTCCGCCGCGGATTTCCCGGCGGCTTCTTTCCAGACCTCGTCCGAGTAGCGGCCTTCGCGGCAGGCGCGGTTGAGCTTTGCGAGGAAATCCTTGTCGTGGGTGGCAATGACCCAGCGGAGGAAATTCGCGGTGATGCGGTAGCTACTGTCGTAGCTCGCTTGGGAGAAGTTGCCGCGGCCGATTTCCGCTCCCTTCGATTGCGGCTCATAGAGATACCAGCGGACGTAATCGGCGATGCCCTCGACGACCCAGCCGGGTGCTGGGCGCTTGTAGCCTTGGACGACGTGGACCATTTCATGGACCACACAGCCCTTCGCCTCGCCGCCCATCTGGCCGCGGAACCAAGGCGCATTCAGGGAAATCGTGCTGCCCGTGGCGTATGCGGGAGTGCCTTTCATATCGTCCCGGAACACCAGCTTCACGGCCGCCGGTGGCTGATAACCTTCGCTGGCGAGCAGTCCGCAGAGCTTGGGATACCACTCGATCACAACGGGCATCAGCTCCTCCTCGGACCATTTCGCGAGGTCGGGCGCGGCGGTGGTGTCCAGAGAGTAGGTGATTTCACCGCCCGGCGCGGGGAATGTGCGGATGGCGGCTGGCTTCGGGATTTCCTCCGCAGGCAGGGCCATGGCGGAAAGCGCGAGCAGGACGGTGAGGAGTTTCGATGTCATGGAGCAATCAATGGGTGTCGGTTTTTTGATAGAGGCGGATGTAATCGACCTCGTAGCGCTGGGGGAACGGCGTCTTGGCGGGACTGCCGCCATTGCCGCCGATGGCCAGATTCAGCCGGAAGCGCTGCGGCTCCAAGAACGGATTGACGGGGGGGCCGTCCGCATTGGTCACGTCCTTCATCGCCAGCGCGTGAAGTAGCCGGCCATCGAGGGAAATCGCGATTTTTTCCGCGTCCCATTCGCAGATCCAGATGTGGAAGCGCTCGTTCCAAGTATCGGCGCCGAGTTCCTCCAAAGGCGTCTTGGTGGTGGACCAGAGGTCGCGCCCGCCTTGGCCGGCCCAGACGAAATTCGCGAGAATAGCGCCCTTGTAGAACTCCAAGATATCGATCTCCCCGGAATGCGGCCAACGCCCAACACCAGTGGTCCAAATCGCCGGCCAGAGGCCTGGCAAGGCCTTGAACCGCGCGCGGATTTCCACTCTGCCAAACAGCCATGCGTCCTTGGTAATGAGGGAGCCGGACGTGTAGTCGGCATGCTCGCGCAATTTTCGCCAATCACGTGAGGCGGCGTTGAAGCGCGGGTTCACCACGCGCTCGCGGCGGCCCTCGATGACCAGTTTGCCATCCTGGCAGCGGGAATTTTCCGGCTGGTAGAGCTGCACCTCCCGATTTCGGACGAAGCCGCGCTCGGAAATCCATTTTGTTGGATCCGGCGGTCCCGGTTTGTCGAACTCGTCGGACCACACCAAGCGGTACTCCGCGGACGCGGCTTGAAACACCGCCAAGGCAAATAGGAAGAGGAGGGAAGACGGGAAACGGTTCGGTCTGCGCATGCGGGACGGCGGGAAACGGGCGGCCGATGGGCAAACCTTTCGCCGGGTCGCGCTGGAAACAGGAAAAATGCGAAACATGGCTTGATTCCACCGGGTCCGCCGCTAAAACCGCCGCCCCTTCCATGCCGGACACCTCCCGAACCCTCAAAGTCGCGATCCCGAAAGGCAGCCTTCAGGAGCCGACCGTCGAGTTGCTCTCCAAGGCTGGCTACGAGATCTACGTCTCCGCGCGGGGCCTTCGGCCGAATTCGAACGATCCGGAACTCGATCTCTATCTGATTCGCGCCCAGGAAATCGGCCGCTATCTCGGCCAGGGATTCATCGACTGCGGCATCACCGGCTACGATTGGGCTTACGAAAATGGCGTCGATTTGATCGATCTGGCGGAACTGCCCTACTCCCGCGCCACCACCCGCCCGACGAAATGGGTGCTTGTCGTCCCCGAGGATTCGCCGATCCGCAAGCCGGAGGATCTCGAAGGAAAGCGCATCGCCACCGAAGGTGTCGGCATCACGGAACGCTATTTGAAAGAGCGCGGCATCAAGGCGGAAGTCGAATTTTCCTGGGGAGCCACGGAAGTGAAGGTGCCGGATCTCGTGGATGCCATCGTGGACGTCACCGAAACGGGATCCTCGATCAAAGCGAACCGGCTTCGCATCGTCGATACGCTGCTGACCTCATTCCCCCATTTTTACGCGAGCAAGGAGGCCGCCGCCGACCCTTGGAAGCGGGGGAAAATGGATCGGATCGCGCTGCTGCTTAAAGCCGCGCTCTGCGCCCGCGGCAAGGTCGGCCTCAAGATGAATCTACCCGAGGATCGGCTCGCGGAGCTGATCGCAATGCTCCCATCCCTCCGCAGGCCGACCGTTTCCCAACTTTCCGAAGATGGCTGGATCGCGGTCGAGACAGTGATTGACGAGATCGTCGTCCGCGACATCATCCCCGAACTGAAGCGCCTCGGGGCCGAGGGGATCATCGAGTATCCCCTCAACAAAATCGTTCCCTGATTCTTTTCAACGCAAACCAACCCCGAACGCATACCCCATGGGATCCATCAAGAAACGCCGTAAAACGAAGATTAACAAGCACAAGCGCAAGAAGCGCATGAAGCAGAACCGCCACAAGAAGCGTCTCCGCTACAAGTCCTGAGATCCGGGACGCAATCCGATTTTAATGAGCCAGAGTTCCGGTCCCCGGGACTTTGGCTTGATCGTGTACTGCCCGCATGAGTCTTCAGGTCCTCCCGGATTTCACCGTCATCGATGAGTCCGATGACTGGATCGTGGTGGACAAGGCGGCGCCGCTCATCGTCCACCCCGCGAACCGGAAGCCCGAGCCGACCCTGCTCGGTGGCTTGGAGAACCTGCTGTCATACGAAATCGCGAACGGCGGCGGCCTCGGCATTGTAAATCGCCTGGATCGCGAGACCAGCGGCGTCGTGCTAGTGGCCAAGCATGCCGCCGCCGCCCGCGAGTTGGGAGCGGTCTTCCAGAACCGCGAGGCGGAGAAGGAATATCTGGCGATCGTTTCCGGCTGGCCGGACGCGGGGGAGTGGCGCTGCGGCGAACCGCTCGCCCGCGCCGGGGATTTCGGCCCGTCCGACATCTGGGTGCGGCAAATGGTGCATCCGCTCGGACGATCCTGCGCCACCCGGTTCAGCGTGGCCCGCCGCTTCACGCGGGGAGATATGAAATTCACCCTGCTCCGGTGCTTTCCGGAAACCGGCCGGATGCACCAGATCCGTGTCCATCTGGCCGCCGGAGGATTTCCCATCGCGGGCGACAAACTCTACTCCGGCGATGGCTCGGAATACCTCGAATGGATGGCGGAAGGCTGGAATCCGCGACTGGAAAGTCGCCTGTATCTCTCCCGGCACGCGCTACACGCCTCAACCTTGCGAATTCCTTGGCGCGGGAGCTTTTTTGCATGGGAGGCAGCGTTCCCGACCGATTTGGCGGACTTTCTGGAGGGACGCGAGGTCAGTCCTCCGGCCGGGGTGATCTCCTGGGACCGCAATGAATAGCTTTGCGCGGACGTTTCGCTCCGAATTTCGGGAATTTGCCGGATCTTAGGGTCGGGCCCGCAATCGCCCGGCGCCCGGGAGGACGCTGCGAACTCCATCGCTCGTCTCAGTCAGCCAGAAGCAATCGCACGCTCTCCCCGAAATCCCACGGCATGGGGGGACTCGGCCTACCGCCGCCCCGGATTGATTGTCAATCGCTTGGACCCGAAGCCCGATAGGGAGAACTTTTCGACAAAGGAGGCCAAAAAAGTCTTGCTCGCCCGAACGGAACGGCCTTTCATTGCCCCCGACATCGCGGGCATAGCTTAGTGGTAAAGCGCTATCCTTCCAAGTTAGACATGCGGGTTCGATTCCCGCTGCCCGCTCCAACCGCCTTCCGCAGACGCTCTCAAAACCATCCTTATCATGAAAAAGACCATTTCACTCCTGTTGTTCAGCTCTGCTCTCGGCCTGCTGGCTGCCAAAGCGGAAGTCGATTGCTCCGCGCTTTCCGTATCCGTTAAGGCGACCGTCGCAGCCGAGCAATCGAAGGTTCTGGAAATTGTTTCAGATCAAGTCTCGGCCAATCCCGGCTGCGCCTGCGAAATCGTAAAGGCAGCCATTGAGGGTTCGAATGCCAGCACTGAAACGGTTGCCGCCATCGTCGAGTCGGCCGCTATTGCCGCTCCCGAGCAAATGAGGTTGATCGCCCAATGCGCTGTCGCGGTTGCTCCTGACGCGCTAGCCGCGGTCCAGGCAGTGCTTGCGAAGTTGGATCCTAACTTGGGCAATGGTTATAGCTCGAAGGATTCCAAAGACGGCAAAACCCCGATCGGGGAGGTTGCCGCTGTGCAAAATCCTCTTGATTTCCCAGGTCAGGGCCCCGTTGGTCCTCCACCCGGCAGTGCGGGCGGACTTGGCGTGATTCCCCAGCTTCCGCCGATCATTATCGCTCCGCCAAATGTGAGCAACGCCAATCCTTGAACTAGGCCACGGAAACGACGCCTGAATATTTTACTCATCCACTCCACACATGAAACGCAAACTTTTCACCGGCCTCTTTGGCTTGCTGCTCGCGGGATCCGCATCAGCGCAGGGCCTCTATTATGTCGGCGACGACGCTCAGGAAAGCCTCCCACTGAAATGGGTGGTGGGTGTCACCGCAACCTATGACGATAATGTAGCACCTGGATCGCCAAACGGCGGCAAGGAAAGCACGTTCGGGATCAGTCCTTATGTTGGTCTGTCGTTTGTCAGCATCACTCCACAAACCACTTTGGACGTGTTTGCCAAGCTCGGACTCGTTTACTATCTCGATGCCCCGGACCGTATTGACAATATCAATAGCGAATCCCGTGCGGGCGTCAATTTGACGCATCGTTTCAACGAGCGTTTGCGCTTCGCTAGCCGTAACTTCATTTCCTACGAAATGGAACCTGACTATTCATACGGCTATGCTACCTCCCGCCAAAGCGGAGAATACTTCTATTGGCAGACTGACAATTCGATCGGCTATCGCTGGACCGAGCGATTCGGAACCTACACGGGATTCTCGCTTACGGGAGCCAATTATGACTATGCGAACAACGATCGCTTCACATGGCTGGTATATAACCAAGCACGTTACGTTCTCGGACCACAGACGGTTCTTACCGGGGACTACCGCTACTCGGAAACCAGCAGCGACGGGCTCGCCTCCGATGCTCAAGATCACTATGTGCTGATAGGCGCGGAGCAACGCTTTAGCCCGAATACGATTGGCATCATCCGGGTAGGTGCCCAATTCCACAGCGTGGATGGAGGTTCTTCCACCAGCAGCCCCTACTTGGAGCTGGCTCTGAATTCCCAAGTTACGCAGCAGTTCAGCGTCCGCGCGTTCGCACGCTACGGAATCGAAAATTACGATACCGTGGTCACCCCTAGATCGGGAATTCTCTCGGAATACGATGACCGCCGTACGTTCAGATTCGGGATCTCGTCGGAGTATGCCATTTCTCCCATGTTCTCCATTTTTGGCGGCGTAGATTACATTCCTACATCCTTCGAACGAGGCAGCACGATTTCAGGAGGCGTTAGCGCCATGGACTTGGATGAGGACATCGTGAACGCCTTCCTGGGTGCTTCCATGAAAATCAACTCGTATCTCACCGGGACCGTTTCCTACAACTACACTCACTCCGACTCCGATATCGGCGGCCGGAACTACAATCGGAACCGCATTAGCGTCGGCATCAGCGCCGAGTTCTGATAACTGATCCGTAGTTGTCATCGTTTCGATAAAACACTCACGCTTGTCTGAACCAAAGCTCCCGCAATGATTTTCATTGCGGGAGTTTCTATTTAATCTGGAACCTTAAATCAATTGTGATACAATAACACCAATGAACGTCCCCTCACCCCAACAAAACGAAGCCGCCCTGCATGCGGTGGATTACTGGCAGGTCATCAAGAATCGCTACGGGATCATACTTCTGACGCTGATGCTGGTTTTCATGACAGCCGCGGTCATCACCTATGTGATGCCCCGGAAGTTCGAAAGCGAGGCGATGATCGAGGTGAAACCACGGACCGGGGGCGATTCGCCGCTAGGAACCGTGGTTGCCAGTTCTGGCCCCCGGATGACTCCTCAGTTTTTCGGAACCGAGTTTGAGAAAATAAAAAGCAGCAGTTCGCTTGCGAAGGTCGTCGATACTCTCGATCTGACACGCAAGTGGGGTGTGGGGGACAAGGACACCGCTATCCGTATTCTGAAGGGAATCGTCAACACCCAGAACATCCGTGGCACGGATTTGATTTCCATCCGCGTGCGGCATACCAGCAAGGAAGACGCGCGGGACATCACGCTTGAAGTCGCCCGTGCGTACAAGTCCTACCGGGCCGAGCTGGAAAATCGGGATGCGGACAAAGAGCTTCATCAGCTTGATCTCGCCGTCCGGGAGCAGGAGGACAAGGTGGAGGAACGCCGGAAGAATCTGGCGGCGATCGTGCGGACGAAAGGCATCATTTATATGGGGCAGGATTCGTTCTACGGCCAGAATGGTGTGGATGAGGATCAGGGGGCGAGAACCGCGCTCCAGACTTTTAACGAATTGCAGCAACAAAAACTCCAGCTTCAGAGCCAGATCGACAGCTTGCTCAAATACGATGGGGAACAGTTGATCATTTTCGCTTCAAGCCTGGATCTGCCGGACAACATCATCAAGAACCTCTATCCTCAGTATCAAGAGGCGCAGCGTCTTCTCGAAAGCCTCAAGATCGGGGGTCTGGGAGACAATCATCCGACCGTCCGGTCCGCGGTGGACCAAATCGGAGCGATGAAGCGGCAATTGAACGAAGGTGTCGTGAATCTACGCGAAACGTTGAAAGCCCAGCTGGCGATGGCGACGAATCGCCTTAACAAGGTCGAGGTCATGAAGGACGAGACCCGGGAGGACGCGATCAAACGGGGACTCGACGCGCAGGACTATGTGGATGCGAAGCGCGATTTCGAAACCGATCAGGATCTGCTGCAACGAATGAAGCTCAAGCAGATTGACGAAAAGATTCAGAGCAAGATGCCTGACGAAAGCATCATTATTCACGAACAGCCTCATATCGCCCAAGGGCCAATAAGCCCCAATGTGACGCTCAACTTGGTGCTGGGAGCGGTGGTAGGATTGATATTCGGAGTAGGCATCGCCTTCTTCCTCGAATACCTCGATACTTCGGTGAAGAGCCTTGAGGACGTGGAGCGCTATTTGCAAGTTCCGGTTCTGGCGGTCATTCCCAAGGACGTGGGAATTCTGCACAAGCAAAGCGGCATGAGTCCGGACGCGGAAGCCTACCGGATCCTCCGCACCAACATCGAGTTCAACCGGAAGAATCCGGAGGACAATGCCATCACCGTCGTTTCTGGCGGGGCGGGTGAGGGGAAATCAACCACTTTGGTCAATCTCGCCTACATCTGCGCACAGGGTGGATACACCACGTTGATGATCGACGCCGACCTTCGCAGACCGCGCTTGCACACGTTTTTCGATATCAACAATTCCGTCGGACTTACCAACTACCTGACGACGGAGTTGATGCTGGAGGATGTGATCCTCCAGACGCCGGTGGACAACCTGTATTTCATGCCTTCTGGAATCCTACCGGCCGATGCCGCGGGTATTCTCAACTCCCGGCGCATGTCCGAGCTCATTCAGGATGTGAAGCAACGCTTCGACCTTGTGCTGGTGGACAGCCCGCCGATTCTCGGGGTGAGCGACGCGTCGGTGCTGGCGAGCGAGGTGGACCTCACCATGATTGTCGTCCAGCACCGGAAGCTGCCACGGAACATGCTTCTGCGGGTCAAACAGGCGGTTGAAAATGTGGGTGGCAATGTGATTGGCGTGGTTCTGAACAACGTGGACGTTCGCAGTGACAGCCAGTACCAGTATTACACCAGCTATTATACATACTACGCTCCAGCGGAATCCCAGATCGGTCCGCCGATGGGGGCAACCGCGGCCCCTTCCAAGCCTCAGCAGTTGCCGCAAGGTAACGATTCGGAACTCTATTAACCCTGAAATCCCATAACCATGAATCTTATGAAACTGTTTCTAGCGATACTCAGCGCGCTCGCGCTGATCCTGCCCGCCACCGCTCAAATCCAGAGCGGAAAGTCAATCAATATCACCATCTCCAATGTGCCTGATCAGGACCGGAGCACAGTGAGTGGCGTGTATCCCGTTTCCGATAGCGGAACGATCAACATGCCATTCATCGGGCACGTCCGCGCTGCGGGATTGCGCAATGAGCAGCTTGCATCGTCGTTGGAATCCCAGTATAAAAGCGCGGGAATTTACACTCACCCTACGATTCAAGTGATTACAAATGCCGAGTTAACCTCGGTAAATCAGGAGACGGTCGTTATAGGTGGACAGGTGAGGCGTCCGGGTCCTGTGCCATTCACTCGCGAGCTCACGTTGTGGGGGGCGATCCAAGCTGCCGGTGGCGCTACGGAATTCGGCAGCATGGGGCGGGTCACGCTGACACGGGAAGGCAAGCAGAAAACCTACGATGTGAGGAAAGCCCAGTTCATGCAGATCCCTTTGCAGAGAAACGATACCATCGAGGTGCCGCAGAAAACTCCGTGGGGTACGTGATCCCATGACCGTCGAATTACAAAGATCTTGGCGGCAGTGAGTTTGAACGTTCTCTGCCGGTCGATGGTGGTCGCCGCCGCTTGTTGTGCCACCGTGGTGGCGGCGGAGACGGAAGCGTCCATTCCACCTGCCGCTCTTGCCCAACTCGCTTCCGACCGGTTTCGGGAGCGAGAGGCGGCGCAGCGGACGTTATTACATTGGGGCCGGTCCCGCGGCGATGAGGGTTCCGAGATTTTCTATGCGCTTTCGACTTCCGCGGGCGATCCTGAGGTTCGGGAGCGCTGCATGGAGATTCTTCGGGAGTTGGTGAATGGCGAGTACGCCAAAACGTTCGAGGGATTTCTTGGTATCAATCTCCGGGAGATGGCTGTCCAAGTTCCGGGTGAGAAGTTCGGTCGCTCGGGAATCGCCGTGGTGGCGGTGTATCATGACACTCCGGCGGAGCGGGGTGGAATCCTGCCGGGAGACATCGTTGTGGCGGTGGATGGTAAATCTTGGGAGAGGAATCAGCAGATTCTCCCCCTCTTCCAGGCGAAAATCAGGTCGTTCGCTCCAGGGACCGAGGTTAGCCTGCGGGTAATTCGTGCGGGCAAGGTGGTGGAAGTAGCAGTTACCTTGGGGGGGATGGTCCCCCATGACGATCTGGACCGGTTTGCCGGGCCATGGCTGGATTTGGAAGGCGTGGAGCGAGCGGCGAAGGAGGCTTATCTGCGGAAGTGGTTGAGCGCGCGGAAGCTGCGCAAGTGATTTTGCTGTGGATTTTTAGCAATCGACAACTCCTGCTGCCGTGGCAGCTTCGTGAAACGTTTCGTGACTAGTCCCGTTTGAATCCTATGAAAATTCCCTGGCTCCGAAAGGCCGCTTCCTTCGCCGTCCTCGCCGCGCTTTCCTGTTCCGCCTGCGCCCAACAGGCCGATCTCAACGAGGTCGGGAAGCAGATGGCGATCATGCTTCAAAACAGCCACTTCGCTCATCCGAATTTCGACGCGGATCTGAGCCGCCGGTTTCTCGACGATTATTTGAAGGATCTCGATTTCCAGCGCCTTTATTTCACCCAGAAGGACGTGGACGGATTTGTGGCGAAATTCGGGAACGAGCTGCATTCCGATCTGTTGCAGAAGGAAAGCATGGTCCCGGCGACGGAGATTTATAAGGTTTTCCAAAAGCGCGTGGAGCAACGGGTGGCACTGGCGCAGAAACTTCTTAATGAGGGGAACTTCGATTTCACGAAGGACGAGAGTGTGATGCTCAGCCGGAAAAAAGCGTCTTGGCCGAAGGACGACAAAGCCGCGGAGGATCTCTGGCGGCTCCAAATCAAGGAGGCGGTGCTTGGCGAGACAATGCGCCGCCAGTTGATCGCGAAGCTTGCCAAAGAGCAGGGCAAGCCGGACCCCGGCATCGCGGATCGCAGCCCGGCGGAGAAGATTTCCCTGCGCTACAAGAGGTTTCTCGCGAGCGTGGAGGATGTCGATGATGAGGATATCGCCAACTATTTCCTCAGTGCCGTGGCCGGTTCCTATGATCCGCATACGGATTACATGAGTTTCCGGGAGATGAACCGCTTTCGGGATGATATGAAGAACCAGCTCGTCGGCATCGGCGCGCTGCTCCAGGCCGAGGAGGATGGGGCCACCAAAATCAAGGGAATCGTGATCGGCGGACCGGCCGACCGAGAAGGCACGCTCGCGCTGGACGACCGGGTGGTGGGCGTCGATCCCATGAATACCGGGGACCCGAATGACATGATCGACATCATGTTTCTGAAGATCGACAAGGTAGTTGATTTCATCCGTGGCAAAAACGGGACTTCGGTCGCGCTGAAGATCGAGCCGGCCGGGGCGCCGCCCGGAGAGGCTAAAATCGTCGTCATTCAGCGCGGCAAGGTGGAGATGAAAGACGAGCAGGCGAGCGGCCAGCTCATTGAAATGAAATCGGCAAATGGCGCTCCGCACCGGCTGGGCGTGATCACTTTGCCCTCGTTTTACGCGGATTTCGAGGATGGAAAAATCCGCAGCTCGGTGGACGTCGAGCGGGTGCTCATGCGCCTGATCGACGAAAAAATCGACGGTCTGGTGTTAGACTTGCGAAACGACGGTGGTGGCTCCCTGGACGAAGTGCGGCGGATGACAGGGTTCTTCATCGACAGCGGCCCGGTGGTGCAGGTGAAGAACACGCTTGGCCAGGTGCAGGTGAAGGATTCCGACAGCGGCAAGCCGATTTACACCGGTCCGATGGTCGTGATGACCGACAAAAGCAGCGCATCCGCCAGTGAGATTCTCGCCGGGGCTTTGCAGGATTACAATCGGGCCGTCATTGTGGGGGATTCCTCTACCTTTGGGAAAGGCACCGTTCAGCAGCCGATGGATATCGGCCGGATGTTGCCGTTGTTTTCCGCCCGCGATCGCGCCGGCTACCTGAAAGTCACAATTCAAAAGTTCTATCGTCCTTCAGGATCTTCCACGCAGATGGAGGGAGTGGTCCCGCAGGTGGTGCTGCCGAGCATGACGGACGCCCTGGAAATGGGCGAGGAGTACCTCGATCACGCGCTGCCGCATGATCGCATCCGCCCGGCATCGGATTTCAAGCCGCTTGACCCGCAGATGTTGTTTATCCCGCGCCTTAGGGAGCAGAGTCAGGAACGGGTGAAGGACTCACAGGATTTTCACTACGTCAGTGAGGACGTAGAAAAGGCGAAGGGCCGGGTGAAGGCGAACCTGCTCTCGCTCGATATGGAAAAGCGGAAGGCGGAGCTTGAAGAGTCCGACGTGCGGCAGAAGGCGCGAAATGCGGAACGGCGCATCCGGTTCGCGAAGGTGGCCGCCGAGGACAAGCGGGATCTCACATTCTACAAGCTGAGTTTGGACGATCTCGACAAGAACGCGCCGCTCGTTCCCTACGATCCGGCCGGCGAGAATGCCGATTACATGCGCCGCGCCAAGGACGCGACCGCCGATCTGGACGAGACTCCCAAGTGGCCGAGCGGCCTGGATCCGGTGAAGCGCGAATCGCTGGATGTGCTCAGCGATCTTGTGAATCTGACGGAAAACGCGCGGCTTGCCGGCATTCTGCCTTCCTCGGAATCGCGGTGAATGGCGGGGATTTCCGATAGTCTTTCAGCGATCTCCAAGAGAATCGGCAGTGCCTGTCGCGACGCCGGGCGTGATCGTTCCTCGGTGCGGCTGGTGGCCGTTTCGAAGACGTTTCCCGCGGAGGCGGTCCGGGAGGCGATCGCTTCGGGGCAGCAGGATTTCGGCGAAAGCCGGGTGCAGGAGGCAGAACCAAAAATCGCCGCGGTGGGCGGCTCGCCGCATTGGCATTTCATCGGCCGCGTCCAGCGAAACAAGGTACGCCGGATTCTGCCGCTGTTCGGAACCATTCACGCGGTCGATTCCCTGAAGCTGGCAAGCTATTGCGACCGCACCGCTGGCGAGCTGGGATTGCGCCCGCGGATTTTCCTACAAGTGAATCCGGCAGACGAGGAATCCAAAGGCGGCTTCGCTCCTGAAGAACTCGCTGTCCATTTCGCTGTCCTCCGGGATTTGCCGGATCTCGAAATCATTGGCCTCATGTGCATCCCGCCAGCCGTTGAAGATCCGGAGGATTCGCGCAAATGGTTCCGCGCGCTGCGGCTGCTGCGCGACAAGTTGGAGCGCGATCACGACTGCCGCCTGCCCGCCCTGAGCATGGGCATGAGCGGCGATTTCGAGATCGCCATCGCCGAGGGCGCCACCCACGTCCGCGTCGGCACCGCGATTTTCGGCGGCCGCGCCTATCGGGTGGACGGCGAACTCGGTTAGCCGCACCCTCCCGGCATGTCCTTTTCTCTGGAGAATGCGGCCGTTATCGGGAACGAGCTGGCGCTGGCTTTCGGCGACGGATTCGAGGGTTTCGTCCCGCTGCCGCTGCTCCGCCGGGCTTGTCCATGCGCGGCCTGCCAAGGCGAGCCGGACGCATTGGGCCGCGTCGTCCGGCCGCGGGTGGAACACGGCGCGGGAGCGTTTGAATTGCTGAAATTCGAGACAATCGGCGGCTACGCGCTTCAGCCATATTGGGCCGACGGCCATTCCACCGGTATCTATTCCTATTCGTATTTGCAGAAACTCGCGGATTTGCCACCCGCCTGCGACGAATGAGCCCGCCGCCCGATTCGGCTCTCGCCGACGCGGCATTTCTCCACGTTAAGGAAATCGCCGCGTTCTCCGCCGCCGGATATTTCACGGCCGTGGATTTGCTGGAGCATCTGCCCAAGCGCTACGAGGACCGCCGTCGATTCGACGCATTTCCCAACCAGCCCTCGGCCGCCGCCGTCTGCCTGCGCGGCACCGTCGCCGATGCGGGGCCGCGCTTTTTGGGAAAAGGGCGGAGTTTCTTCGAGGCGATCGTCCGCGATGACTCCGGCGGCCCGTTCGGCTCCGGGAAAATCACGCTCCGCTGGTTCAATATGCCCTACATGCGGAACGTCGTGGCCACCGGCCAGGAGGCCTGCGTCTATGGCAAAGTGAAGGAATGGAAGGGCCGCCTTTTCATCGACCACCCGGAATTCGAAGTGCTGCGGGACGATGACGCGGAATCCATCCACCTCGAGCGCATCGTCCCGATCTATCGGAATGTCTCCGGTATCGGCCAGCGCCGGCTCCGGGAAATCATTCACACGTTTCTCCAAATCCAGGATTTGCCCCTGCCGGAGGGGAAATCCGCCGCGTATCGGCAGGTGCATTTCCCGGAATCCATGGAAGAGGCTGCCGCCTCGCGGCGGGTGTTCGCCTTGGAGGAATTCTTCCGGCTCCAGCTCAACGTCGTCTGGCGGCGATCGCGGCATGCCAGGAAGCACGGCCGGGTGCTCGGCAAGGACACCGGCTATTTGAAACGATTCCACGCCAGTCTGCCATTCGAGCTGACCGGCGCGCAGAAGCGGTCGATCCGCGAGATTCTTGCCGACATGCGCTCGCCGCGGCCGATGAACCGTCTGCTCCAAGGCGACGTCGGCTCGGGCAAAACCTTCGTGGCCATGGCCGCAATGCTCCTCGCGATCGGCTCCGGCTGTCAGGCCGCGCTGATGGCGCCCACGCAGATTCTGGCCGAGCAGCACTACCTGACGTTTTGCCGCTGGCTCAACCCGCTCGGCATTCGCATCGCCCTGCGCACGGGGAACCGCAGCGAAATCAACCACTTGGAGCTCGACGGCGAGGTCCAGATGATCGTCGGCACGCACGCTTTGCTCTACGACAGCGTCGCCTTCCGCGATCTCGGATTCGTCGTCATCGATGAGCAGCACAAGTTCGGCGTCGAGCAGCGCGCCGCGCTCGTCCGGCAGGGAATCGTGCCCGATGTGCTGGTTATGACCGCCACGCCGATCCCGCGCACGCTGACCATGACCGTGTATGGCGACCTCGACGTCTCCGTGCTCGATGAGAAACCGCCCGGCCGCGGCCGCATCGTCACCGCCGTCCGCCAGGATGCGAAGCAGACCGATGTCACCCGCTTCGTGAAGGACAAGCTCGACGCCGGCAGCCAGGCCTACCTCGTCTATCCGCTCGTGGAGGAAAGCGAATCGCTCAAGGCCGAATCCGCCACCGAGGCGTTCGCCAAATGGAAAAAGCGCCTGCCGAAGCACGCGGTCGGCCTCATCCACGGCAAGCTGCCGCCCGAGGAAAAGGAAGCCGTCATGCGCGGATTTCGCGAGGGGCGCATTGCGGCGCTCGTCGCCACCACCGTCATCGAGGTCGGCGTCGATGTCCCGAACGCCAGCGTCATGATCCTCCACCATGCCGAACGTTTCGGCCTCGCCCAAATCCACCAGCTCCGCGGCCGCATCGGCCGTGGCGGGCACAAGGGTTGGTGCATCCTGCTGACGGATGGGGAAAATTCCGACTCGATGGAGAAGCTTGGAATCCTCGAAACCACTTTCGACGGCTTCGAAATCGCCGAGGAAGATCTCCGCCTGCGCGGCCCCGGCGATGTCCTTGGCACGCTCCAAAGCGGCCTCGGCGAAATCAAATTCACCGACTTTCTCGCCGATACAGCATTGCTCCGCGAAGCCCGTGAAATGGCCGAGCTTACCCTCGCAGAAGATCCCGACCTCACCGGCCGCCACGCCGCGCTCCGGTCCGTCATCCGAGATTCGCCGCCAGAGGGTCAGTCCGCCGGAGGGTGATTTTCAAATGCAGCGCGAATGCCGGAAGTTTTGTCCGGCACGTCCCATTTGTGATTCGCGATGATTCTCAGCCCGGCTTTCTACCGTGCGCTCAGCGGTCCACGATTTGATAAACCGCTCCGGTCAAATCCACGATCAACATGTTGCGGTCGTTATCTTCCGCGAAGGAGGAAATCAGGTTGATGCGTCCGCCTTCCGGTTGCAACTCGCTGGTGTGGTCTTTGAAATCCGCGGCCTTGCCATTCTGTAGCACGAATGACCAGATCCGCGGGTTTTGGTAATCGCCAAAGACATATCTCCCTTGCAGCGCTTCCACCGGCCCGCGATAGACATAACCGCCGGTGACCGAAAGTCCCTCGGTCGGCCCGGTTCCATGTTTGTAGGTATAAACCGGCTCGACATAGTTTTTCGGTTTGGCCCCACCCACGTCTTTATTCGGGTTTTTTTGGTCGGCCTCGCGCAGCCTCCAGCCGAAATTCGCGCCGGATGCCTTGCCCTTCGGCATGAAATCCACTTCTTCCCAATTGTTCTGGCCCACATCGCCGATCCAGAAATCGCCGGTTTCACTGTCGAAGGAGCAACGCCAAGGATTGCGCACGCCGTAGGCCCAGATCTCCGGCTTGGCCTTTCCATCGCCCACGAAAGGATTGTCCTTCGGCACCTGGTAGCCGGTTTTCGGAGATACATCGATGCGCAGGATTTTTCCAAGATGCGTGTCCAGCGATTGCCCGCTGTTTTTCGGATCATTCCCCGCGCCGCCATCGCCGTTGCCGATGTATAACATGTCGTCCGGACCGAAGCTGACCCAGCCGCCGTTATGGTTCGGATAGATCGAGGGATATTTCAGCAGGATTTCCTCGGTGGCCGCATCCGTCGTCTTGCCGTCCTTGGAAGTGAATCTAGAAATGCGCGTCAGCTTCTCTTTCGTTTTGTCGGTATAGTCCACATAGTAGCGGCCGCTTTTTTCGAAATCCGGCGCGAACGCAAGACCCAGCAGACCCTCCTCGTTGCCCTTGCGCTCCACTTCCTCGCGGATGTCCAGAAATGGCTCCGGCTCCCGCTCGCCGGTCTTCGTGTTCACGATCCATACCTGGCCGGCCTGCTCCATCACCCAGATTTTCCCCTTCACCCCTTTCGGCACGCCGGCCCACACCGGGCGGTCGAAGCCTTTGGCGACTTGTTTCACGCCGATCCCGGCGCTGGCGGTGGAAATCGTGGCGAGCAGGACGGCGGCGGCGGATTTTGAAAACATGGCGGGACGCTAGCGAGGATCCTTCCGGGCACAAGTTGCTTCATCGGCCGGGTTTTCCGTCGCCGGCGGGGCGGGCGGGAGCGGATTCCACACCCGCCTTGCCACGGCCCGGCGGCTGGCTATGGTCGCCGCCGAGCCAGCCATGACGCCGTTTTTGAGGAAAATCCTGGGAATGAATTGGGTGCTCGTACTGGTGATGTACGGGCTCCTGATCTTCGGTGTTTTCATGATCGAGAGCGCCGCGCGGCACCTCCCGGTCAGCCACGCGATTCTTGAGGAGTTCGGCAGCGCCGGCGCCTATTTCGCCTCGAAGCAGAAGGGCTTCATCCTCATCGGCAGCGTCGCGTATTTCTGCGCCGCCTTTGTGGACTACCGCTGGATCCGCTGGCTGGGCATTCCATTTTATGGAGTGAGTCTCGCCATGATGGCCGGCGCCATGGTCCAGAACAAGGACGTCTATCAACTCCAGATCGGCTCGTTGCTGTTCCAGCCCGCGCAGCTCGGCATCACCGCCGGCATCCTCATGATCGCGTGGCTCATCCAGGATTTGCCGAAGGTGCATCGCTGGCTCGGCGCGCCCATCGTCCGCATTGGCGTCATCGGCGTGGTGGCGGCCGTGCCGTTCCTGATGGTCATGAAAATGGGAGATATGGGTTCCGCGCTGGTATGGATCCCGGTGCTGGTCGTCGCGATGCTGATCGGAGGGATTCCCTTCCGTTATCTTTCCTTCATGGCCTTCATCGGCGCGGGGCTGCTGCCGCTGTTGTTCTTCATCGTGCTGCCGCTCGTCTCCAAGCGCGGACCGGAGCGCATCGATGTCTGGCTGCGGATGTTGCAGAACAAGGAGGTCGATATCCTCGGCGATGCCTATTCCCCCTACTATGTGTCCATGGCGGTCGGGAAATCCGGCTGGAAGGGCGTCGGCTATAAGGCGCCCAAGGAAAGCGGCTCCCTGCTGGCCCGCGGCTTCGGTTCCAAAACAACCGCCCACAATGACTACATCTTTGGCGTCATCGGCGAGGAACTCGGCTTCCGCGGCAGCCTGCTCCTGCTCACCGCCTTTGCCCTGCTGCTCATCCAGGGCCTCTTCATCGCATTCTATAGCAGGGATGTGTCCGGCAGATTGCTGGTATGCCTCGTTGTCGCCCTGCTTTTCGCCCATATTTTCGAAAGCATCGGCATGTGCGTCTTGCTCACTCCGGTGACGGGCATCCCGATGCCGCTGATCAGTTATTCCGGCACCTTCGTCGTCATCTGCATGTTCCTCCTCGGCCTGGTGCAAAGCGTCTGGGTCCACCGGAACTGGAAACCGTCAATCGCGGTAAGACCAGCGGAGGCGTAGCACCCGGCCAGCACCGGCGAACCGGGTCCGTCATTTTTCCAAAGCGGGGCGCGCGGTGGTATGGGTCCCGCGGCCGGGAAGAGTCCGCCTTGCGGCGCGCGCCGATTTCCGCGCCATCCACCAGCGCATCGCGAGGATGGGTGACAGGACCAGGCCGCAAATCCCGAGCAAGCCGAGTAGCAGAACCACCGGTGCGGGAAGCCTGTCCAGGAATTTGCCGAGCTGCGTAACGCGTTGGGAAATGGTGGGTGCCGGCATTTTGGGAAATGCGGGTTCTTTCCACTCGTCCCAGAAATGCGGATCGGTATCCGGGTGCCGCCCTTTCGCCAGCCGGGCGTTCTCGTAATCGGCGCGGCTTTGGTTCCGGCGCTCGGCGGCTGGCCGGGCGATTGGATAGAACGCGTTGACAGGTTCGGGTTCGGTTAGGGAAAAAGCGGGGTTGGGAATCACCCGGTCCCGCACCACTTCCAGTGGATGTAATGAAACGGCGCCTGCTCCGATGAGTTCCATTTCCCGCAAATACGAAAGCTGGGCCAGCGCGGAGAATTCGCCATCAAGGAGGGCGGCGGTCAGCGCATGAAAGGCGTCTAGGCTGGCCCAAGCCGCGCCGAGCTGCATCAGCCCCGTGATGCCTTCAATGTGTGTTTCCGCAAGTCCGTCAGAGGTTGCGTAGGTTTCGATCCATCCATCCTTCCCATACTCGAAAAGCGTGTCCGCGGACGTTTCGATTTCCTCCCGGCCATCGTAAAGCATCCAGCGGATGGCATTGAGCTGGTAGACCTCCCTGCCGAAATGCGCGTCGGGATTTTCCGCAATGGCGGCGGCGACGAGCTTCTCCGCCTCGCGCAGTGGCGTAAGATCGGCATCGCGCGCGGCCTGCGGCTGAGCGGCCCAGCGATGGACGAGAAAGGTGCCGAGATTGGCGAGGTAGCGGTAGCGGTGCGGACCGATCGCGGAGGTCGGCAGTGTGGCCATGATTTCCCGTTTCCGCTCCATCCAGGCGATCGCCTCGTCATCGCGGCCAAGCCGGTCGCAGGCTGTGGCGGCATCGTCGTAGAGCGCCAAATCATTGGGATTTCCGGCGATTTCTCCGGTCACACGCTCCAGGCGCATTTCGTAATACCGCGGCGGATGCCGGTCGAACCAGCCGACGATGATCTTCATCGTTTCCGGCCGCCCCTTGGCCTCATCGGCCAGCGTGTCGCGATCCCAAAGGCAGGCCGTGGCGGTGGCGAGGCATAGATACAGAACGGCGAGGACGCGGAGCATGGTAGGAAATGAAGCGGGATCCAGCGGCGGCCGCAAGAAAACGGTCCGCAGGATCACCCGGCTTCGGCGCGCTCGCGGATCACGGAGAGGATGGTCCCTTGGATTTCATTCATGATCAGCACGCTCCACCACGCGGCGTAGGCGTTGAAGCGGGTGCTGAGGCGGTGATGGCTGGTGAGATGGAGGCGGCAGGAATCCGGGCCGAGCGGCTCGATTGCGTATTCGCCATCGAGCACATCGTAGAAGCGGCCGCCGACGATGATGTGCTGGTCGAACGCGGTGTGAGGGATGAAATCCGGGTCGGCGTGGATGCTGAAAGCGAGCCGCCGGGGCTTTTCCCAAGCGGTGACCGTCTCGAAAAACGACACGCAGCGCTCGAAGGTGGCAGTGCGGACGCCGCCGACGCCTTCCTGGTCCAGCGTGGCGGCGATGGGCCGGGGAAATCCGATTTGATAAATCCAGCTCTCCGGCAGTCGCGCGGGATCGATGGCGCGGACACTGGCGATTTCCGGCCAGATCCGCTCGGCCGGCGCGTGGATGACGACGGTGTTCTCAATGGCCTTGATTTCCACCGGCCACGAGAACGACCCTTCGGCCCATGCGGCGAGAAATGGCAGGAACACGGCGATTGTCAGATACATCCGCGGCGGCTGGCGGTTCCGCGGGAGCAGCAAATGGGCGACGAAACCCCCGAGAACGACGCCGAAAATCAGGATCGGCAGCGCCATGATGACGCAAATCATCGCCTCCAGCCGCGTGACGACGCAGAGGATCGTGCCGATTCCCAGCGCGATGCCGGGGACGTAGAAGGTTTGGCAAATCCAGTTATCGCTGCCGAAAATCCGGCCGATCGCGACGCTCAGCACGCCGCAGGAAACCGGCACCGCGAGGAGGAAAGAGAGCGAAACCACACCGCCGGATTTCATCATCCACGAGGTGCCGAACGACCAGCGGTAGAATCCCTTATAGACCAGCAGGATCGCGCCGATGGTTAGCAGCGCGGGCAGCCGGGCCTTGTTTTCCTGCCGCGGCGGGGCCGGCTGCGGCGGCATCGGCGGCGGGGTGGGGGACGGCAGGTTCATTTGGCGGCGGCGGCTTCCGCCCAGGCGGCGAGATCGGGCGGGAGCCGGGCGATCCAGGCGGCGCGGCGGTCGGCCGGGAGATTTCGCAAGGCATTGCGGAAGAGATCATTGGAGAGATCGAGCCGGGGGGCGTTTGCGATGGCAGCGAAGAGAGCGTCGGGGTTGATCCCGATTTCCGCAAGACGCGCGAGGGCGGCGCGGCGCATCGCGGCATCCGGCAGCGCGGCGGTCCAGACGAGCGCTTGGGCTGGATCGCGCAGGGAGATTCTCCCCGCGAGAGAGCCCACCGATTCCAGGGAATTCTTGCTCGCCGGAGCGTCGGGCAAAAGGCGGGTGGCGGCGGCGATTTGGGCGGAAGTTCCGGCCTGCTCCAGCACGGCGAGGGTGGCGGCCTGCCGGTTGGGGATCGGGAGGCGGGCGAGCAATTCGGGCACTTGGTCCTCCGGCATCCGGCCGCTGGAAACGACGCCGGCCAATGCCGCGTCCCGCGCCGCCGGGTCGGCGATTTCCTTGGCGGCGGTGAGTGCGGCCGGTAAATCGGCGTTCGCGGCAGCCGTGAAAGCGGCGCCAAACCACTCGTCGCGCTCGGGGACAGGCTGGCGTTTCACCCAGTCCAGTAGCGCGGCAGAATCGGTTTCCGCCCACGCGGCGACGGCGATTTTCAGGAAATCCCGATATTCGCTGCGTGCGGGCAGGGCCGCGAGTCCCGCCGCGGCGGCGGCGGGGTCGGCACTGATCCAATCGCGAGGGCCCCACGAGAAGCGGTTGAAATCCGGCGCGGCGGCGGCGAACGCCAGCCCTTTTTTCAAATCCGCGGCCAGCACCGTGTCGATGACCTCGCGGCGCAGGAAATCGCTGGCGTGCTTTTCGGTGATCTCGTTGGCGGCGGCCATGGCAGCGTCCGGGTCGGCGGCGGCCCAGATTGGGAGGAGATTCCGGCCGTATTGGAGGAGATCGCCGGCATCGCGCCGGCTTTTGAGAAATTTCCAAAAACCCTGCGGATCCCGCTCGGCCCACAGCCGCTCGGCGAGGCGGGTGCCTTCGGGATCGTGCATGCGGGCTAGAAAAAACGCAGGCCAATCCTCCGGCGCGACCGTCGCCGTCTGACTGACAAACTGCCGCATCCGCGCGCAGGCGGACAAATCGCGCTCGCCCCAAGGATTTGCCGGCGGCCGGGCGGAGCGGCGCGAAATCGCTTCCTTTTCCAAGTGCGATTTCCCGATCTTGGGAAATCCGAAGCCGAGGAGAAATCCGGCGGCGGCGCAGAGAATCGTCAGGACGGTGGATTTCATTTGGCGGCGGGTGTCGGATTTTCGAGAGATTTCAAGAGCGAGGCCCGCTCGTCTCCGGTGATATAAACGGAATCGAGGATCTCGCGGGCGGCGGGCAGGCCGACTTTCGAGGCGACGCCCTCCAGATTTCTTTCCAGGATTTTCATCCGGCTGGCGTCGCCCACCAGCATGGCGGAGGTGGTGAAAGCGAGGTCCGGCGAATACTCGCGGACGTAGGGACTTACCGCCTGCCATGCCCGGTTGCGGCGCGGTCCGTCGGGGAGTTTTTCCACCCAACGCGCCGCGCCCTTCGCATCAATGCGCGCCCAGTAGTAGCCGAGCGAGTTGTCGAACATCGTGCTGGAGTAGGGATCCGTGGCGTAGCCGAAGCTGGCGAAATCCGGCTGGGCGATCAGCCAGTCCGCGGCGGCGCGCGGGTCGGCTTGCGCCCATTTCGCTTCAAGGGCCGTGAGCCGCTCGCGGTCGGCGGCGGTGGTTTCTCCGCCGGAAAATAGCGGAGCCAGCGTCATCGCCGGTTCAGCGCCAAGCTGTTCGGCCGGTGGATCGACCTTCACGCGCGGCGGTTTCAAATCGTGGGCGGTTGCGAAGGCCGTGGCCTCGGCCGGGCTGCGGTCCGCCCACTGGGCGCAGATGGAGGATAGAAGGAAATCGCGCGCCCCACCCGGCGGCAGCCCGGCAGCTTCCGCCGCCGCCTTGGCCGGATCCGCGGCAAACCAGCCTTCCGTATCGATCGTTCTCATGAGGCCGATGGTGGTGCTCCAATCCACGGGCGACCTCGCAAGCTGCCGATGAAGCGCGCCGACGCTGGCGAACGGATCGAGAAGGTTTGTCAGAAAAACTCCGCTGAGCGCCGACTCAGGCCGCCGGAGAATCGCGACCGCGCTGTCCGAACTCACGCCTCCGGAGGGGGGGATCGCCAACTCACCCGCCGCTTTCGTTGCCGCTGGCAGATCGTTTTTCAGCCACAAAGAGAAGAGGGCATCCAGCGCGCCAGTGCGATTCCGCTCGCTGAGCGGGAGCGATTTCACCCACTCCAGCGCCGCCGCCGGATCGCGCTCCGCCCAGCCGCGGGCAATGGCAACAATGATGTCCGCATTCTCGTCCGGCCGTGAGCCGCCGGCGGTGGCCACGTCCTTCGCCAGCTCCGGATCGGTCCGGCCCAGCGCCGTCAGCGCGTCGGCGATGCCGGAATTGTCACTGTTCCGGATTTGGAAATCGTCCTGTAAAATCGCCGGATCCGCCCGCCGGATCGCGACCAATGCCCGGATCCCGGAGAAATCGCCCATGCCGACGGTGGCCGCCATCGCCCCCGCATAATCCGCCGCCGCCCAAGCCTCGAAAAATGGCGCGGCCCAGCGCGAAGCCCGCACCCCGGACGATTTCAGACTCGTCAGGATTTCACGCGGCTCCGCCAATTCCACCCAGCGCGCGAAAACGGCCTCCAGCTCCAAGGCGTCCGCCGCCGCCCCATCGGCCGTCATTTCGCGGAACATCTGCTCGCACCGCCCTGCGTCCGCTCTCACCAAATCCTCGATCAGCCTCCCCGTCCGCGTGGCCGCCGCAGCTTTGACAACCCGACCGCTGCCCTTCCCCACCGCCGTCTCTCCGGCAGCAGCCGCAGCGTCGCCAACCGGAGCGCTCCGGAAAATTCCCCGGCATCCCAGGCCAATCACCGCACCCACCGCCAAGGCGGCAACCCATCTCCAACGGCTTCGAACGTCCCTCCGGCGCAAATTCATCCGGGCCACCCTCACCTCCACCGATTCGCGCGTCCAGCACTGCAAAACATTCCCCCAGGGCCGACCCGCATCCACCGGCTGCGGATCGGTAAGCGGGTCAGGAATGCCGGTAATCGCGGCGGTCAGGAATCCGTTGTTAGATACCGGGAAGTTTCCGCGCGCCCTCCGCTCCCAGATGCCCGTCGTCCCCGACTGGTGGATGGAATCGATCGCTCGTCCCGGTGAAGTCATAGCTGGTTTCGTGATCCGTGCCGTAATTGAACTGAACGCCGCGCTCCTCAAGTTCCCCGGCTGCGACCAAAGCTTTCAGGTGCGATCTAATACGTCTCAATACCGCCCGTCTCCTTGCCGGATCTCCCGTCGCGACCCGATGCAACGAACCTTCCTCCTTCAGCACGCGGCCGGCCGTCCACACAATCCGATGACGGCGCTCGCCTTCGACAATAACATTCCAGACATCTTCGATGCTAATCCGATGCGGTGGCAACTCCGAGAAATGCATGATGATTTTCAGCCGCGTAATAAAGTGGGCGCCCCGGCAGTGAGAAGCGCGATTTCAATCTAATGGAAAGCACCCACTTCTGAGGCAGAGGATACCGAGAATCTGGAACTCCACCTCCCGCCCGATAATGGCCTCAAGTCTCCGCGGAAAAACCCTCCACCCACACCCCCAGCTCTCCCGCGCCCCGCCACCGGAGGTCCTTTTTTCGCCTTCCACCAGCCACGCAATCCGTTAGCCTCCCGCGCTAGAAGATGCCCGCCTGCACCAAATCGGTCCCCAGTTCCGGGAAAAATAAATCCCTCGAATCCTGGATTTGGGATGCCACTTGCTTCATCCCCAGCTCGAAGGACGCGGACGAAGACAACGTCTGTAGCCCGCCGCTCATCTTCACCAAGCTCCTGTGCGATGTCTTCGATGGCGAAATCAGCCGCATCGCCGCCGGAGTGGGTTCGCGGAAAAAAGCGTTCCAACTTGCCGCGCGCGATCCCAAGCTCGTCCGCTTCTATCCGACGCTCGAAAAATCTCATGTTTGCCTTTCATAATGGAAACCATCGATAACCTCAACTCCCTGCTAGGCGACAGCCTCAAGCAGACCCTGAAACCCGGCGGAAAATTCCAGATCGCCGCCTCTTGCTTTTCGATGTTCGCCTACGAAGCGCTCAAGGAGGAGCTAGAACTGGTCGAGTCGGTCGAATTCATCTTCACCTCACCCACGTTCGCTCACGGCCAGTCCACTGACAAGCTGCCCAAGGAGCGCCGAGAGTTCTTCATCCCGAAGCTCGAACGCGAGCGCAGCCTGTACGGCACCGAGTTCGAGATCCAGCTCCGCAACAAGCTCACCCAGCGCGCCATCGCCCGTGAGTGCGCCGACTGGATCCGCCGCAAGGTCACCTTCCGCTCGAACGCCACCAAGTCGCCCATGCAGCAGATGGCATGCATTGAAGAGCCAGGGAGCGAACCATCCGTCTACTTCCCTCTCCAAGGCTTCACTGCCGTCGACCTTGGATACCAGAAAGGCGAGGCTCTCTCGAACTTCGTCACCAAATTCTCCGGAGAGGGAATGACCCGCCAATTTCTCGCCACCTTCGAACAGATCTGGCAGGACCAGGAAAAAGTCGTGGATGTCACCGAGCAGGTCATCGAGCACATTTCGACCGTCTATTCGGAGAACTCCCCCGAGCGCATCTACTTCGTGATGCTTTACAACATCTTCAGTGAGTTCCTGGAGGACATCAACGAGGACGTCCTGCCCAACGACCGCACCGGCTACGAGGACACCGTCGTCTGGAAGAAGCTCTTCAACTTCCAGCGTGATGCCGCCGTTGGCCTGATCAACAAGCTGGAAACATACAACGGCTGCATCCTCGCCGACAGCGTGGGTCTGGGAAAAACCTTCACCGCTCTGGCAGTGATCAAATACTACGAGCTGAGGAACAAGTCAGTCCTCGTACTCTGCCCAAAGAAGCTCTCCAACAACTGGCTCACCTACAACAGTCCGCTCAAGACCAACGTCCTCGCAGGCGACCGGCTGAACTACACCGTCCTCAACCACACCGACCTCCAACGCACCCGGGGCGAGTCCTACGGCCTACCGCTGAACCAGGTCAATTGGGGGAACTTCGATCTCATCGTCATCGACGAATCTCACAACTTCCGCAACAACAGCCCCGGCGAGGAAGAGCGCGAGTCCCGCTACGAGCGTCTCATGAACCAGGTCGTCCGCGCCGGCGTGAAGACCAAGGTCCTCATGCTCTCCGCCACACCGGTCAATAATCGCTTCTCGGACCTCCGAAACCAACTTGCCCTTGCCTACGAAGGAGAATCAGAAACCCTCCGGAAGAAACTCCGAACCGAGAACACAGTAGAGGAAATCTTCCGCCAGGCCCAGGCCGCCTTCACGCGTTGGAGCAAGCTCCCCGTGGAGGAGCGCACGCCGGACGCCATCCTCAAAGCCCTCGACTTCGAGTTTTTCGAGCTCCTCGACAGCGTCACCATCGCTCGCTCCCGTCGTCACATAGAGGCCCACTACGACACCACCGAGATCGGCACCTTCCCCACACGCCGCCCGCCCATCTCGTTCCGCCCACCTCTCACCGAGCGTGAGGATGTCCCACCTTTCGACGGCATCTACGAACAGCTCAGTGAGCTGGAGCTGGCCTGCTACACCCCAGGGAACTACATCCTCCCTAGCCGTCTCTCCAAATACGAACAGTCGTATGGCGACGACTTGGAAGGCATCGCCCGCAACGTTTCACTCTCCGGTCAACAGCGAGGCATCAAGGCGCTGATGACGGTGAACCTCCTCAAACGGCTCGAAAGCTCGGTTCACTCATTCCGCATCACTCTCGGCAAGCTGGCCAAGAACAACCAGGTCGCCCTCATCAAGATCGCCGACTTTCAGTCCGGCAAGTCCACCTCCGCCTCCGTCGCCACCCACATCGAAGATGACTTCGACCCCGAGGACGACGACTTGCCCGATATCGAAGAGAAATCACTTGGCGGCAAGGCAGATATTGCCCTCGCCGACATGGACCTCACCAGTTGGAAGCGGGACTTGGAGAAGGATCTCGCTGGCATCCGTCACCTCATTGGAGAAATGGAAAAGGTCACTCCCGGTCACGATGCCAAGCTCCAGCACCTTCTCACTCACATTCAGCAGAAAGTTGAGAACCCGATCAACCCCGGCAACCGCAAGATCCTCCTCTTCACAGCTTTCGCCGACACCGCAGACTATCTTTACGACTGCATCGCCAAGGGCCACCTCGCCCGCTTCGGACTCCACACCGGCAGGATCACCGGCACCAGTGCTCCCAAAACTACTCTCGGGAAGGGCTACGACTTCCAGAGCGTCCTCACGCTGTTCTCGCCCATCTCGAAGGACAAGGAACTCATCCTCCCCAAGGAACCCCACGGCATCGATCTCGTCATCGGCACCGACTGTATCTCCGAGGGCCAGAACCTCCAGGACTGCGACTACCTCATCAACTACGACATCCATTGGAACCCCGTTCGCATCATCCAGCGCTTCGGACGGGTGGACCGGATCGGCTCGCCGAACGAGTCCATCCAGCTCGTCAATTACTGGCCGGACATCTCGCTCGACGAATACATCAATCTCAAGGAGCGGGTGGAAAACCGCATGGTCATCGTCGATGCCGTCGGCACCGGCAGCGACAACGTGCTCGACCCCAAGGCCAACGAAAATTCATACCGCAAGGAACAACTCCGCAAACTCCAGGACGAGGTGATCGAAATGGAGGACCTCAAGACCGGTATCTCCATCACCGACCTCGGTCTGAACGACTTCCGCATGGACCTTGTCAGCTACATCAAGGAGCACGGCGATCCCTCCCGCACGCCCAATGGCATGCACGCCATCGTTCCGGCCGATCCTGCACGCGGCCTCCACCCCGGAGCCATCTTTGCCCTTCGCAACCGCAATGACGGCGTCAATATCGACCACCGCAACCGGCTCCACCCATACTACCTCGTTTACATCGGGGAGAATGGAGAGGTTCTCGTCCAGCACACCGAAATCAAGCGTCTGCTCGACCTCACCCGCACCGCCAGCAAGGGCCGCTCCGAATCTATCCCCGCCCTCTGCCAAGCCTTCAACGCCGCCACCAAGGACGGTCGGCAAATGGGCACCTACTCCCACCTCCTTGGCCAAGCCATCCGCTCCGTGATTGCGGTCAAAGAAGAGGGCGACATCGACAGCCTATTCACTCCCGGTGCCACCTCCGCCCTGGTCAACTCCATAAAGGGTCTCGACGACTTCGAGCTTGAGGCGGACCCGAAATTCCGACCACTGAGGAGCTAAACTAAGCTATGGTGGCGGGGTGCGGAAAAGGGGTAGGAGATCAAGGTTTGGGGATCAAGTGGGGAGTGGTGAAGGACTCGATTTTGGGCAGACGTAGCGGAAGGCGCAGCACGCAACGGAGCGTAGCGCAGTGGAGTGCGGAGCCTGGAGCGGAGGCTGCCCGAAATCGGCGCGCCGGGGGGGCTGGCGATTATGCGGCCTTTGGGGTTGTGCCTTCAAGGAATTCCT
>JBBSUD010000019.1:0-52599 GCA_038235225.1 Verrucomicrobiales bacterium | reverse complement strand
CCATCTGGATCGTTCTTCACTTCGGGCCCAAGGCCCGAGTCTGATTGGAACCGCCCTGTACGGAGCCGTACGCAGGGTGGTGTGGGACCGGGGAGCTAATTACTCCCCGGGACCCGATTGTGCATCTTCGTTTAGGGCAATCGTGACTCTCAAGACGCCTTCTTCCATTGATGCCTTGGTAATGATAGATTTAATCAGATTAGCTGATGTCACACTTTTTCCGGAGGAAAAGGAAGGACGAGATAGGCAAAGGACGAGCTCAAATCTAGGATTGGCAGAAGGTCGTCCACCGCCAAGGAACCAAATCCCGCCACGAATCTCTATGCCGCGCTTGGTTGTCTCGATGTCGATGGGATCAAGGCCGTCGCATGAGTAACCTCGGGGCAAACAATCAAGATCGTGCCTCCAGAATACAGCTTCGATCGCCTGCCAGATTTCTTTGTTGAATGCGCTTGGTGGGTAGTGCTTCAAATTCAATGAGCTTCTTCAATTCTTGCACAACTTCTAACTCATCCACGGGGGGGATGAAAGCCCGAATTCAAACTGGAGCGTTACCCGCCGTCGGATGGAGCGCCTTGTTGGGCTTCTTCGTGTTAGGTATTAGCCGACAACAAGTAGCATTCCGTGTGTGTCCTCAGCGACTGCTTTGAGTCCAATCTCCAGCGCCTTGATCCAAGTTACAACGGATACGCCATCTTCAAAGAAATCACATGGATTCTCTTCATTCGCAGCATCGAATGCCTTTTGCGTCTCATCAATGTCCAACTTTGCGATACGGTCGAGAATGTCCAGAATGTCAGCCGGAGGAATTGCTCCTGTGACCCACTCAAATTCAACGTCCTTCTTGATAGGCCTCGGTGCATAAGCTTCGTCGTCGTATAGTATGCCAACATCGGTAAACACAGAGGAGAAACCTGCCACTACCTTTGGATCCATTGTGTCTCGCGCTTCCTGGAACCACTCTAGAAATTCCATCAATCCCGTAAAATACTCGAATATCTGGCCATCTTCACCAAATTTCACATCTTTGAGCCATTCCTCGTTGTTATCCTTTGCATCGTTGGAGATACCCCAAAATTCGTCATCGGTGGGAGGAACATCATTAATCTTGTTCCAGTTGATCGAGATGAAGTGATTGCTGACGCTCATATTGTTTTGTTATTGGTAGTGGTGTGAGTCAATTTTTGCCCAACGGTTTCATTAGCCGGGTCGGCATATCACGGGACGGTGATATCCGAGCGCTGCGAAGTACTGGAGCGAAGCGCGCAAGGGTATGGAGGTCAATGAGATTTTCCGGGAAGCGGGGTCCGGACGAGGTGGACTCTGCGGGAGATTCGGTGGATTTTCAGGTGGTCCGAAGCATATCGATACGACGGCTTTAGATTTCCGAAATGTCCGGGAAGCGGGTGGCGCTGGGATGGACGGGGCATGGCGGTTGCAAACCGCCGCCACGGGTCAGGGGCGGGTTGCGGCGCGGGAGGCGGCGGCACGGAAGAGGCGGAGTCTGCCATAGCTGATGCGGCCGCCGAGCTGTTCGAAGGCAGGTTTGGAGGTTGATCCATAACTCCGGCGAGGTGCCGGGACAGAGCGCTAAGGGGAGCGCGGTTTCTGCAGCGATGGCGGAGTTTGACGATGCGGCGGGATCTATGATTGCATCCATGCCCGGCGCACTTCATCGGCGATGATTTCCAGGCCGGATTTCACGATTGCTTCGTCCATGGCGTAGGAGACGCGGATGCATTCGTGGCGGTGGGGCCAGGATTCGTCGTGGTGGCCGAAGAAGAAGTGGTGCCCGGGGATGATGAGGACTTCGCGGGCTTTGAGGCGTTGGTATAACTCGGCGGAAGTTATGGGCAGGCCGGGGAACCAGAACCAGAGGAAGAGCGCGCCCTCGGTCACGTGCATGAACCAATCCATATCTCCGAAGGCGGCCGCGGCGGCGTGCCGGGCGAGACGGCATTTCTCCCCATAAAACGGACGGACGACCTCGCGGCTGAGGGTGAGGATTTCCCCGGAGCGAACTAAAGGAAGGGCGATTTGCTGGCCGATGTTGGGATTGGAAAGGCCGGCGATGGCGCTCAGGGAGCCAAGCGCGCGGACGATTTCCGGCGGGCCGATGACGATGCCGGTGCGCGTGCCGGGCAGGCCGATTTTCGACAAACTATAAGTAAGGATGACATGCGGTTCCCAGAACGGGGTGGCATCGGTGAAGACGATGCCGGGGAAGGGCGCGCCGTATGCGTTATCGAGGATAAGGGGGATGTTATGGGCTTTCGCGAGATCCGACAGATGACGGACCTCGTCGTCGGTCAGCACGTTGCCGGTGGGGTTGGTGGGGCGGGAGGCGCAGATGGCGGCGATGTCGGGAGTGACTTCGAGTTTGTCGAAATCGACCCGGTATTTGAACTCGTGCGGGCCGGTTTTCTCGATGACGGGCGGGACGGCGCGGAAGAGTTCGCCGCCGGTGCCCTGGTCGGAGTAGCCGATGTATTCGGGGACGAGCGGGAGCAGGATTTTCCGGCGCGCGCCATCGGGCATTTCCCCGGCGAGGAGGTTGAAGAGGAAGAAGAAGGCGGTCTGCCCGCCGGTGGTGATGGCGACGTTTTCCGGGCCGATTTCCCAGCCGAAGGTCTCGCGGAAAAGCGCGGCGATGGCTTGGCGGAAATGCGGATTGCCGGCGGGCGGATCATAGCTGGCGAGGGCGCGCTCGAGGCCGCCGGACTCGTCGAGGATTTCCTCCAGACGCCTGCGCCAGACGGCGTTCATTTCGGGAATCCGCGCGGGCTGGCCGCCGCCAAGCATCTTGAGATCGGGTCCGCCGGCGGCGAGGGCGTGGCCGAGGTCGTCCATCAGCTCGCCAATGCCGCTGCCGGCTCCGAGGCGGCGGCCGAATTTCGAAAATTGGTATGACATGTCGGGGAGCTGCGTTCTAGGGTGCCGCGCCGTTGCGAATCCAGCACCAAACCGAACCGACATGAGTATCCAAACAGGCGAGCGCGCCCCCGATTTCAACCTCGTCAGCAAAACCGCAAACGGCCCGGAGGTGGTCCGGCTTTCGGATCGGATCGGGAAATCAAACGTGGTGCTGCTGTTCTTCCCGATGGCCTTCACGGGCGTCTGCACGACGGAGATGTGTGACATTTCCAACGGCTTGATCGACTACGCGGCGCTGGATGCGGAGGTCTTCGGGATTTCCGGCGACGGGCCGTTCGCGCTGGAGGCGTGGGCGCAAAAGGAGGGGATCACCATCCCGCTGCTGAGCGATTACGAGCACGCGGCGGCGAAGGCGTATGGCGTGGCCTACGACCAATTTCTGCCTGACAAAAACCTGATCATGGGCGGCGTGGCGAAGCGCTCGGCCTTCGTCATCGATAAGACCGGCGTGGTGCGCTACGCGGAGGTGAACGCCGACCCGCACGATCTGCCCGATTTCGAGGCGGTGAAAGCGGCCCTTCGCGCCCTGTGAAACGATTTCTCCGTTCCGAAGCGGGTGCGGCGGTGCTGTGGGTGATTTGCTCGGTGCTGCTGGGAGCCGCGCTCACGCCGTGGGTCTATCGGGCGGGAATGGCGCTCGGGCACGCCCACGGATTGCCGGCACCGCTGGCATGGCTGGGCGCTGCGGCGGTGCGGGCGAGATTCGGCCGGTTCTTCAGCCGCTCGCTGATGGCCTGCGCGATCGGCCTGCTGCCGCTGCTATATCTGCGAATCCGGCGGTTGCGCTGGAGTGGGGCGCCGGCGGCTGAAGGACTCGCCCGCGGCGGTTGGAAATCCGCGCTCGGGCAGATGGCGGCCGGCTTCGCGATCGCGGCGGCGCTGCTGGGGGGCATGGGATTTGCGGCGCACGCGCTGGGTGCCTTCGCCGCAAAACCTTCGCCACCGGAGCTGGCGCGTTTGCTCGGTAAGGCGGCCGTGCCCGCGATTTTTGCGTCGTTGTTCGAGGAATGGCTGTTCCGCGGGGTGCTGCTGGGGCTTTGGCTGCGGTTCTCGCGGCCGGCGGCGGCGTGCGTGGGGACGGCGGTATTCTTCGCGACGGTGCATTTCCTGACGCCGCCTCCCGGCTCTCACGTGGCCGACCCGGCGGCGCTGGGCGCGGGCTTCGAACTCGTGGGGAAAATCGTGATGCACTTCGCGAACCCGCGGTTTTTCGTAACGGAATTCGCCACGCTGTTCCTCATCGGTCTGATCCTGGCGTGGACGCGGGTGCGGACGGACGCGCTATGGCTGGCGATAGGCCTGCACGCCGGCTGGGTGTTCGCCTTCAAGGGGTTCAATCTGATTTACAAGCAGGTGCCGGCCAGCCCGTTGCATCCTTGGATCATCGGAAATTCTCTGAAATCCGGGCTGTTGCCGCTGGCGACCCTGCTGGTGACGGCGGCGGTGTGCCACTTCGTCATGCAGCGCCTCCGGGCGGGACGGAGGTGGTAGAAATCGCCCGAATGTGAGCGCAGATCCCGGCGAAGTGAGCTGTGAATCCGGTCCCGGGAGCTTCAGCTCCTGAGGTAAACCTTACTTCAAGGTGACCTCGATCTTGGGTTTGGTTTCCATCTTCACGCCATCGA
Source organism: Verrucomicrobiales bacterium (assembly GCA_038235225.1). GTDB lineage: Bacteria > Verrucomicrobiota > Verrucomicrobiia > Verrucomicrobiales > Akkermansiaceae > Luteolibacter. The sequence goes on along the minus strand of JBBSUD010000019.1, from coordinate 48,040 downwards.
CGCCTTTGAGGACGGCCATGGTGGCGGCGGGGTCCTTTTGATCGGCGGACATGAGCTTTTTGAGGACCTCGGGCTTTTCGAGGATCTTGGCCATTTCCATATCGATCAGCGTGACGGTGTCGCCGTCTCGGTAGGTGGCATCGGTTTCGGCAATGCCGGAAGCGGCGACGATTTTGAGGGCGACCGTCATGTCACCGAGCATCTTTTTCATCATTTGCTCCATCTCGGGAGTTTGTTCGGCGGCGGCTCCATCGGGATTCGCCTCGGTCATGTCCGGCTCGGGCATGGTGACGGTTAGTTTGGAATCGGCGTAGGCGAAGGTGACGGGTTTCTGCTTGGGTTTTTTACCCTGGGCGCCGGCTGGGGAGATGTCGTTCATGGCATCGGCGGGAGATACTTTGAGTTTGCTGATATCGGCGAAGGTGTAGGTGACGCGGGCGCCTTCGTTGTGGCCGTGGTTGACGCGCTCGGATTTCACGAAGGCGACGCCCTCGCCCATGGCTTTGGCGCGGGCTTTGGCTTTGGCTTCGGAAAATGCCTCATCGAGCGGATTGCCGGCATCCGGGCCGGCGAGCGCCGCGAATTGGTCGAGCATGGCGAGGACCTGCGGGCCGAGGGTGGTGGTCTCGACGAGGGTGCCGCTGCCGTCCTTTTTCAAGGTGATGGTGGTCTCGTTCTGGAGGCAGCCGGGGAGCAGCAGCGCGGCGAAGAGGGCGAGGAGGGCGGTGAGGAATCGTTTCATGGATTTGGTTAGGTTGGATTTTCGAGGGATTGCGGATCTCAGCGGGCGGCGAGGAGCTGGAGGAATTGCTCGGGCCGGTCGATGAGGTAGGCGGGTTCGGCGGCGGCGAGGGCTTCGCGGGAGTTGAAGCCCCAGGTGACGGCGGCGATGGGGATGCCGGCCTTTTGCGAGGCTTTCACGTCGCGCAGCTCGTCGCCGATGTAAAGGAGCTCGTCGTGACGGAGCGAGAACGTCTTGCGGATGGCTTTGAGATGCTTGGATTTCCCGGTGAGCTTGGAGGTGGAGGAAATGAAATCGAACTGGTCGCGCAGGCCGTGGGTGCGCAGGAAGAGATCGACGTTGGCGGTGGCGTTGGACGTGAGGATGCCAAACGAACGGACGTGGCGGCGCAGCTCGACGAGCACCTCGCCCATGCCGGCGATGAGCTGGAGCTGGGTGATATTGCCGCGCATCATGCCGGTGCCGCGGGCGATGAGCGCGGGGACGCGGCGCTTGGGAATGCTCAAATGATCGAGCAACTCCTTGAGCGAGAAGTGGCGGAGCTGGGCGAGCTCCTCCTCGGCGACCTGGCGGATGCCGTAGTCCGGCGCCATGAGATTGAAAATGCGGCGGGTCTCGCCAAGGGTGTCGGCGATGGTGCCGTCGAAGTCGAAAACCAGGGTTTGGTGGATCATCGGGAATGGGGAGGCTGGCGGCTCGGGGGCGGTTAGACGAGCGGCAAATTCGGGTGGATGTCGCCGCCGAGCGGGGTGCTCTCGCCGGCAAGATGGCGGAGCAACGCGGCAAAGGCGATCATGGCGGCATTGTCCGTGCAGAGGGCGGGGGGCGCGGTGGAAATCGTGTGACCGTTCCGTCGCGCGGCGGCGGCGAAGGCGTCGCGAAGGGCGAGATTCAGGCTGACGCCGCCGGAGAGGGCGATGTGGCGGTGGCCGGATTCGGCGGCGGCGCGGAAGGTTTTCCGGACGAGGATTTCGATAACGGCGGCTTGGAAAGAGGCGGCGAGATCGGCGACAGGGAGCGGGCCGGGGATTTTCCGAAGCGTGTAGAGGACGGCAGTTTTGAGACCGGAGAACGAAAAATCAAGGTGCGGCTCGTGGACCATGGAGCGCGGGAAATCGAAGGCGGCGGGGTTGCCGGAGCGGGCGATCTTCTCGATTTCCGGCCCGCCGGGATAGGCGAGGCCGAGCATTTTGCCAACCTTGTCGTAGGCCTCGCCGGCGGCGTCGTCGCGGGTGGAGCCGAGCTTGCGATAACGGCCGGGGCCGGTGACATCGAGCAATAGCGTGTGCCCGCCGGAAACGACGAGCGCGAGGTGCGGGGGCACGGTGGTGCTGCCGAGGAAGGGCGAAAGAAGGTGGCCTTCGAGGTGGTTGATCCCGAGAAACGGGCGGCCGGTCGCGCAGGCCATGCCCTTGGCGGCGGTGCTGCCGACGAGCAGGGACGAGGCGAGGCCGGGGCCGGTGGTGGCGGCGAACGCGTCGATTTCCCGGATTTCCACGCCGGCGGTGGCAAGCGCGGCTTCGACGAGGCCGCGGAGGTGGAGCGAGTGGTTCCGCGAGGCCAGCTCGGGGACGACGCCGCCGTGCTCGCGGTGGAGCGGGATTTGCGAGGAAATCTCGGAGGCGAGGATTTCGGTCGCGGTGCCGGGCGAGCCGCGGACGATGGCGACGGCGGTTTCGTCGCAGGAGGACTCAATGGCGAGGAGGTGGGTCACGGGGAGAGCGGAATCAGTCTTCCATGGTGTCACCGACGATTTCCTCGGGGTCCACGTCGGCGCGCTGGTAGGTGGAAATGGCGGCGCGTACCATGGCCACGGCGCTCTCGCGCTCGTCGTGGATGACGCGGACGCCGAGTTCGCGGAGGATGGTGACCTCGCCGGGGAATTTGGCGCGGCCGAAGATGCAGATGCCGGGATTTCGCTCGCGGACGAGCGGCACAGCCACGGTGGTGGTGCGGATGGCGGGGAAGGTGAAGGCGACGAGGCGGGCGCGCTGGATGCCTGCGAGATCGAGCGCCTCGGGATGGGCGGCATCGGCGAAAAGGACGGGCTGGCCTTGGGCCTTGAGCTTGCGGACGGTGTCGGAATTCAACTCGAGGACGAGGGTGTCCACGCCGCAGCTTTTGAGGGCGGCGTTGAGCGCGCGGCCGACCGGACCGTAGCCGCAGATAATTGCGTGATCGCGGATTTCCTTGAGCGTCTGGATCGGCGTCATGGACTCGGGCGGGAGCTGATGAGAGGGGAGAAATCCCTTGATTTCCAGCCACTTGCCAAAGGGTCCGGCGCCCCGCATGAGGGATGGGACGAGCGCCATGGTGACGGCGGTGCAAACGAGCAGCATCTGCTCGACGGTCGGGTCAAAGGGCCGGTAGCCGCCGGCTTTCCCGATGAGCACGAGCGAAAACTCGCCGGTGCTGGCGAGGCTGGCGGCGGAAAGCATCGCGGGGCGGTTTGGGAGCTTACGGAATTTCAGCACGCCGAAGACGATCGCGCCCTTGATTACCAGAATGATGCCACTGCCGATGAGGACGCGCGCCCAATCGTCTTTCACCACCTGCAAATCGATGAGCAGGCCGACGGAAATGAAAAAGATGGCAAGGAACAAGTCCTTGAACGGCAGGATGTCGGTGAGGATCCGGTGGCTGTAAATCGATTCGCTCACGACGAGTCCAGCGGCGAACGCGCCCAGCGCGAGCGAGAGGTCCAGCGCGCCGCCGGCGAAGGCGACGCCAGCACATAGGCCGATGACCGTCAGCGTGAAAAGCTCGCGGCTGCGCGTCCGGGCTACGGCGTGTAGCAGCGGCGTGAGGCCGTAGCGGCCGAGCAGCCATGCCCCGACGAGGAACAGTCCGCCTTTCAGCAGCGCGACGCCGATTTGCGAGGCGACCGCACCCTCGCCCTTCCCGTAGAGGGCGGGCATGAGGAGAAAGAAAACGATAACGAGAATGTCCTGGAAAAGCGCGATGCCGAGACTGGCGCGCGCGCCGGGATTCGTCTGCTGGCCGAGGTCTTGGAAGGACATCATGGCCACTGCGGTCGAGCTGAGCGCGACGGCGACACCCAGCACGATGCTGTCCGCCGCGGGGTAGCCCATGACCGACGCGACGACGCCGACGATGCCGCCGGTGATGCCGACCTGCATGCCGCCGCCAATCAGCGCCGTGCGCCACAAGTGCTTGAACTCGCTGAGCGAGAACTCGATGCCGAGCGTGAACATCAGCAGGATAACGCCGATTTCCGCGAAATTCCCGATAACCGGGCTGCCCTTGTCCACGCCGGTCATCCACAGCAGGCCGAAATTTCCGATCAGGACGCCGCTGAGCAAATAGCCCACGAGCAGGCTCTGCTTGTAGCGCACGAGCACCAGCGAGACGAGCACCGCGAGCACCAGCACCAGCGTCAGCAACGCGAAAAACGGCGAGACATTTGCCACGCCGCTGCCGAGGAAGTTCCAGGCGATCCGCATCGCCGCGAGGATTCCGGGCGGGCGCGATGCCGGGAAGGACAAAATCGGCGCGGCCCGGTCCGCCACCCTGTCGGAATTCTTGACGGAAACCCCCCATTTTTTGAGAAAGAATACAACGGCAAAGCATCGGATAGACTGTGGGAATCGCTAACGGTGAATCGTTTGCATTCCCAAACCGACCGGTCGGCACGGAATCGGCTTGGACCGCGTGGCTGATGATTATTCCAATATTTTTCAGCTTCCAATCCCCCGACCCCCATGAAGTACAAAAACAACATTCCCCTCCTTTCCGCAGTCGTCGCCCTCAGCGCCGGCTTCGCGGGAATTTCCTCCGCGTTCACCGCGGTGACCAACATCGCCAATGTGATCAATAGCGACACCTTCGGCGGCCCGGGTGCCGATCCGGGCGATAGCTTCACCGTAACCGGCGGTAGCTTTCTCACCTATGTTGCCGGGCCGGGAGATCCGACGATCACCGGCGGCGACCTGAATCTCTACCGGTTCAACCTGTCCGGCACGGTGATCAATGTGAGCAGCGGCGTGGTTACCTACGCCGGCATGTATGAAATCTTCTACGACGGCAACGCCAACGGCACGCTGGAACTAGGCGCCGGTCCGCCGGATTTCTCGTATTCCTCCGGCACGCTCGATCTCACGGTTGACTTCAACGCCCCGGGATTCGGACCGTTTCTCGCGAACGGCACACTGCATCAGACCGCCGGTCCGGACGCGGGATTTCCCTCCGCCGGATTCGCCAACACGGATGCCTCGTTCACCGGCTCCTACACTCAGAACGCGACCAATGCCAACGGCGTGCTCCAAGGAACGGTGCAGAGCATCACCGGCGGCTCCAGGGTCCCGGACGGTGGCAGCTCGCTTGTCCTTCTCGGCATCGCGGCGCTCGGCACGTTCTTCGCCAAGCGGAAGCTAGGCGCCTGACAAAATCCCGGCCGGGCGAAATCCGGCCATTTCCCCGCAAGACGGCGCCGTTCACCGGCGCCGTTTTTTGTGTTCAGGGCGTGCTCTTCAAACCCGCGAAGACGAGCGGCATCATCACTCCGAGGACGATGATGACGGCGTAGAGGACGAGCATCACCAGCACGAGGACGCCGACGAATTTCCAAAACGAGCGCTGTTCGTTGAGCGCCATTTCGAGCGCGAGAGGGTCGCGGGTGTGCAGCAAATCGCCGATGCGGCTGGCGTATTTCCAGAGCTTCAGCGCCGGGTAGATGTAGAGCAGCGCGAAAATCCCGTAGGCGATGCCAATGCCCGCGGTCACGCCGGCGCCATACGCGCCCAATTTCGCATTGGCCATGATCGCGGTGCCGGCCACGGCGAAGACGATGGCGATAATCAGGATAAAGGCCGCGCCGATGAACATCACCACGGAAATCAACCGGACCCACGGCTTGGTGCCGGCGAGATGGGCCAGCGCCGCCTCGGAAACCGCGGAACTCTGGTAGCCGGAAATCCGGCCCGGCTGGGCGGAGGGAGTCAGGTAGGGGTCGATGGACATGGTGCGTTTCCTCGCAGCCCGGCGCGGCGGCGGCAAGGAAACTCGGGTGGGGAATCCGCCGGATTTCCCGCAGCCGCCCGTGAACTCCGCGCTTCCCCCCGGCAGCGCGGCGGGCTGGAATCCCGCGTCCGAGCCGATGTCCGATAATTTCTACCAGCAGACCACCGCCGCGCCGGAGACGCCCTTCGATGTCTCGCTGCGGCCGCCCGCGTTTTCCGAATTCATCGGTCAGGAGAAGGTCAAGGAGCGCATCCTCCTCATGCTGGAGGCCGCGAAACGCCGGAGCGACGTTCTCGACCACGTGCTCCTTTCCGGTCCGCCCGGCCTGGGAAAAACCACCCTTGCCAACCTCATCGCCCGCGCCGCCGGCACCCAGCTCCACACCACCTCCGGCCCGCAAATCGAAAAGGCGGGCGATCTCGCCGGCATCCTCACAAACATCCAGAAGGGCGACATTCTCTTCATCGATGAAATCCACCGCCTCCACCCGGCCATCGAGGAATATCTCTACCCGGCCATGGAGGATTTCCGGCTCGATATCATCATCGATTCCGGCCCGTCCGCCCGCTCCATCCAGATCAATTTGCCGAGATTCACGCTCGTCGGCGCGACGACTCGGTCCGGCATGTTGACCGCGCCGCTGCGCTCCCGTTTCGGCTTGGCGAACCGGCTGGATTACTACACCCACGACGAGCTGGCGCAGATCATCGAGCGCTCGGCCGGCCTGCTCGAGGTGGCGACCGACCGCACCGGCGCGCTCGAAATCGCCTCCCGCTCCCGCGGCACCCCGCGCGTCGCCAACGCGCTGCTCCGCTGGGTCCGGGATTTCGCCCAAGTCCGCGGCAAGGGCCACATCGACGGAGAAATCGCAGACGCGGCGCTGGCCATGATCGAGATCGATTCGCAAGGCCTGGACGAGATGGACAAGCGCCTGCTGGAGGTGCTGATCTACAAGTTCGGCGGCGGCCCCGTCGGCCTGAATTCGCTGGCGGTGGCCGTGGGCGAGGACGCGGCGACCATCGAGGAAGTCCACGAGCCGTTTCTCATCATGCAGGGATTTCTCATGCGCACCCCGCGCGGCCGCACGGCGCTGGCCGCGGCCTACGAGAAAATCGGCGCGCCGCCACCGCCCCGCCGGCCGGAAGAGCCGTCGTTGTTCTGAAGGGGAATCCTCAGAATGGTCCCCGTAGCGAATCGCTATTTCCTTCGTGCGCCAAAGTTTGGCTGACGACTGTTATGGCGGATCACCACGAGTCGGACGCAATCGAGTCTCAGTTCGAACAGGATGTGGTAAGGAAACTTCTTCAGGTTGTAGCGCCGTCTGCCCGATGGGTCATAGTGATGGCGTTTTGGATGGAGAAACACCTCGTCGAATGCCTGATTCAGTTCGCGCCAGAAACGGTCCGCCAGTTGGGAAGAAACCCGGGCATACTCCTTCTCGATTCTGCGGGCGTCGCGGGCCGCGAGAGAATGAATGATTTACTCCATACAGCAAAATTCAGTGACCACACAGCCGGGTGAACTCGTCCCGTGTCAAACCTTTCACCGCGCCCGATTCCAACTCTTGGCTGCGCCGCTCCACTTCGTCATCGTCCACCCAGAGCGGCGCTGTCTCCAAGTTGTCCAACAGGAACTCCGCCAGCGCCGCACGTTCGTGGACTGGCAGTTGAGTGACGGCTTTGCGCAAATCGGCGACCTGTGACATGGCGGCATTGGTGGCTGTTCCGGTGCTATCCCGCCAGCGCCAATTCGAATCCGATCCATTCATCCCGCAGCCTTGTGCCGCCCCTTCCGCCTGCTAGCTTGCCGAAGCCATGCATCCCCTCGTCCAGGAAACCATCGACCGCTGCCGGAGCGCCGGTCTGAGGCGGACGCGGGCCTTGGAGGAGCTGATCGGGACATTGCTGGAAAGCGCGCGGCCGATGACCTTGGCGGAACTCGCCAGCTCCGGGCGCCTTGCCGGGCAGTGCGACAAGGCCACCGTTTTCCGCCTGCTCCAGCGGCTCGTCGGGCACGGCGTGGTGCGCCGGCTCGGCCTGCACGAGCGCGCCGCGTATTTCACGCTGCTGGTCCCCGGCCGCCACAGCGATTACCTGATTTGCACGAGCTGCGGCAGCATTGAGGCGATCGCCGCCGCCTGCCCGGTCCACCGGTTGGAGGAGGAAATCCGCGTGAAGACCGGCTTCCGGAATCTTTACCACGAGCTGGAGTTCTTCGGCGTCTGTCCGGCTTGCGATTGATTTCCCGGGCTGTGGTAATTGCACCGGCGGCCATGCAAGGTGCAAGGTGGCGCCGGCCGGAATTGCCCTCAACCCGCGATCTGCATGCGTTTCAGACGATGGCATGGCGGTTGCGAGTTGTGCCGGACGCTCCGGGCGGACGGGCCTCTGCCCGTTCCCGACTCAGGATTGCATCCCCCAACCCCAACGAACTCAATTTATGAAATTACCAACCACCTCACTCCGCGCCGCCCTCATCGCTCTCGCCCTCGGCTCCGGCGCGGCCATTGCCGCTCCCGCTGCCGACATGCCCAAGAAAAAGGGAATGAAAATGACGCAAAAAGCCAACCCCATGCGCAGCGTTAGCGAACTCGTCGCCAACATCCAGCCCGCGAGTGGCAGCAATGTCAAAGGCACCGTCGTCTTCAAGAAGGTGTCCGGCGGCGTGGAAATCATGGTGAATGTAGGCGGCTTGGAGCCGAACTCCGAACATGGATTTCACATTCACGAATTTGGAAATATCAACGCGATCGACGGCGCGAGCCTCGGCGGCCATTACAATCCCGAAGGTCACCAGCACGCTCTTCCCGACCAAGGCGAACGCCATGCCGGCGATTTCGGCAACCTCAAGACCGACAACGACGGCAATGTTTCCACGACGATCACCGTAAATAATCTCACGCTTGCCGGCCCGATGAATCCCATCATCGGCCGCGGCGTCGTCATTCACGCCAAGAAGGACGACGGCGGCCAGCCGAGCGGAAACGCGGGCGAACGGATCGGCATGGGCGTCATCGGCGTGAGCAAGGCCGCCCCCGGCAAGATGAAGGGCCAAAAAAAGATGCGCACCGAGAACCCGCCGGAAATGAAGCCTTCCAACACCTCCACAACGACCACGGATGAAGTCGTGAAGCCCGCCACCGCGACTCCCGCCGATGCCGATGGCGTGGTGGCGCCCGCCCCGCCGGTCGGCGAATGATTTGCCAGAAAAACCAACAACACAACCAACCGAAGCCCCGGGCGACCGCGTCCGGGGCTTCCCGCGTACCAATTCCAGACCCGCGCTTTGACAGCGCCTTGGCCGCTGGCTATCCCACCGCCATGCGATCGCTCATCAAGCACGTTCTCAGGCGCACCGACCCGTCCGCCGCCCTCACCGTCGCCGGCTGGGTGCGGACGCGGCGGGATTCCAAGGGATTTTCGTTTTTGGAGCTCAACGACGGCAGTTGCCTCGGCAATATCCAGATTGTCGCGGACGCCGGGATACCGGGCTACGCGGACATTTCCCGGATGGCGACCGGCGCGTCCGTGGAGGCGCGGGGCGAATTGATTCCATCCCCGGCGGCCGGTCAGGCGTGGGAATTGCGGGCCGCGGAAATCAAGCTCATCGGCGAGGTGCCGGACGATTATCCGCTCCAGAAAAAGGGCCACAGCGCGGAATTCCTGCGCTCGATTTCCCACCTGCGGCCGCGGACGAATCTCTATGGCGCGGTTTTCCGGATGCGCAGCCGCATGGCCCACGCCGTCCACCAGTTCTTCAAGGAGCGGGATTTCATCTATGTCCACACGCCGATTATCACCGCCAGTGATTGCGAGGGCGCGGGCGAGACCTTTCGCGTGACGACGCTCGCGGACGACCGGATTTCCCGCGTTGAGGAGGATTTCTTCGGCAAGCGCGCGTTCCTGACGGTGAGCGGACAGCTTGAGGGTGAGGCATTTGCCTGCGCGCTATCGAACATTTACACCTTCGGGCCAACCTTCCGCGCCGAGAACTCGAACACCTCGCGCCACGCCGCGGAGTTCTGGATGATCGAGCCGGAAATGGCGCTTTGCGACCTCGCTGGCGACATGGACTTGGCCGAGGAACTGGTGAAATACCTGGTCACCGAGGCGCTGGAAAATCACGAGGGCGATCTGTCGATTTTCGAGAAGTTCGTGGATATGGGCCTGCGCGAGCGGCTGGAATTCGTGGCGGCGCGCCCGTTCGAGCGGATTTCCTACACGGAAGCGGTCCGGCTGCTGGAGGCGAGCGGGGAGAAATTCGCCTACCCCGTGGAATACGGCCTCAACCTCCAGTCCGAGCACGAGCGCTGGCTCACGGAGAAACATTTCAAGAAGCCGGTCACCGTCTTCAACTACCCAAAGGAAATCAAACCGTTCTACATGCGGCTCAACGACGATGGCAAAACCGTGACCGCCATGGACGTGCTGGTGCCCGGCATTGGGGAAATCGTCGGCGGCAGCCAGCGCGAGGAACGGCTTGACGTGTTGCTCGGGAATTTCGCCCGGCAGGGCCTCGATGCCGCGGAATACGGCTGGTACGCCGACCTTCGCCGCTACGGCTCGGTGCCGCACGCCGGCTTCGGGCTGGGCTTCGAGCGAATGCTGATGTTCGTCACCGGCATGGCGAACATCCGCGATGTGATCCCGTTCGCCCGGACGCCGGGGCACTGCGAATTCTGATCAAGCCTGATCGTCGTTGTAATCCACGCCCTCGGCGGGAATCGAGGTATTTGCGAGCCACCGGCGGATGAAAAGGCGCGCCAGTCCGCCGACGATCCCGGAGAAAACCGTCCATGCGACCGCCTCTTTCCACTCGACATCCGGATGCGCTGGATTCTTTGGCGGATCCAAATGGGTGATGGCGTGGTAGCCGGAACCGGCAAGATTTTGGACAATTCTCGCTCCAACCACAGGGATGAGGAAACTAACAGCGAGCAGGGGCAGGGAGGACGAGCGGAACGGCTTCATAAGGCGGCGCCCTCGCATTTGCAGTACCATCGGCGGGATCGGCGGAGGAATCGGCGGCGGCGGCGGTAGTGATTTGCGATTTCCCACGATTCTGCGGTGCCGGATTGCAAAATGCCCGGCGACCACCCGGCTTGCATCGTCGCGGGGCCGCGCGTAAAACCGCCGCCCGCGCCTGGAATGGCACAGCGCAAACCGACCAAACCACTACTATGGGAAGACATTTCGAATGCCGCCGCCGGGCGAAGGAATCGCGCTGGGCCACGATGTCCAAGGTGTTCCCCAAGCTCGCCAAATCCATCACCATGGCCGCGAAAAACGGCGGCCCGGAACCCGAATCCAATGCCCCGCTGCGGGTCGCGATCAACAACGCGAAAGCGCAAAATCTCTCCAAGGAGAACATCGAGAACGCCATCAAACGCGCCGCCGGCAAGGATGCCGCGGACATTTCCGAGGTCACCTACGAAGGCAAAGGTCCGCACGGCTCGCTCTTCGTCATCGAGTGCGCGACGGACAATTCCAACCGCTCGGTCGGCAACCTGAAAGTCATCTTCAACAAGAACGGCGGCCAGCTCGTCAACGCCGGACAGCTTGATTTCATGTTCAACCGCAAGTCGGTCATCGAGTTCCCCGTGCCGGAGGACAAGGCGCTGGACGAGATCGAGCTCGAGCTGATCGACGCCGGCCTTGAGGAGCTTTCCGTGGATGACGGCGTGGTCTCGGTCATCGGCGATTACACCGCCTTCGCCAATCTCTCCAATGCCGTCGAGGAAATGGGCATCACGGCCACGAAATCCACCCTCGAGCGCCTGCCCACCCAGCCGATCGAGCTGACCGAGGAGCAGATGGAAGAGGTCGAAGCCATTCTCGATAAGATCGAGGACGACGACGACGTGCAGGTGGTCTTCACGAATCTGGCCTGAGCCGCGGCATTGCCAACGCAACCGATGGCAGGCACAGTGCCTGTCATGACGAGGTCGAATCCATTTCCCGGCATGAATCCGTGGTTCGAGGAAAACTGGCCGGGGGTACATTTCCGCCTAATCGCATATTTGGCCGATGCCATCGCCGCGAAGCTGCCGGACGACTTAAAATCGCTACCCGAAGAAGGGGTGAGCATTTCCGCCGAAGGCTGCGACGGCCCGGGCAGCTTCCGGGCGGATGTGGCCGTGCGCGAATCATGGAGAGACGGCAAGTCCTCCGCATGGTCGCCGGAAAACGACGCGCTCGCCGCCCGCGCCGCCGTTCCGACCATCGTGCGGGTCGCTCCGATGAAGGAACGCTGGGTGGAAATCCGCGACAGTACGGGCACGCTCGTTACCATCATTGAAGTTCTCAGTCCGGCGAACAAAAGCGGCCGCGGACATGCGGACTACCTATACAAGCGGCGGTCTCTGCTGGAAGCCGCCATCAATCTGGTGGAAATCGACCTGCTATTAGGCGGCCGCTCGGTTTTCCCGGAAACGAACGCGGATCTCCCCGCCCTCCAAGGAGCCCACTATTTCATCAATATCAAGCGCGCCGGTTCCGAAGATCTCCGCGAAATCCACCGCCCGCTCCTGCGCGAGCCGCTCCCTGTAATAGCCATCCCATTGCGCCGCGGGGAAAACGACATCTTCATCGATCTCCAACCGCTCGTGGACCAAGTTTACGAAACCGGCCGCTATCGCACCCTCGATTACACCAAACTCCCCGACCTACCAGTTTCCGCGGAAGACCGCCAATGGCTGGCGGAAAGGGCAACGCAGTAATTTGTCCGGCGTGCCTTTTCCGGGAACAGATTCGGACGAAATAAATAACGGTTGCTGGGCGCAGACTTCACTCTGCGAGTTGCAGCGGAATCCCAGCCTTACGGACCGCGAGGTGCCGCAATCAGGCCGCTCCGCCCCCCCGCCCGCCGCCCATGCTTGACCCGCCGGGGCTGGCGTGCGACTTCCGCGCCCGATGATTTCCGTCCAGTCCCTCCGTGTCGAATACGGCGCGCGCGTCCTTTTCAACGACCTCTCCTTCTCCGTCCAGCCGCGCGAGCGGATCGCTTTCGCCGGCCATAACGGCGCGGGGAAATCCACGCTCATGAAGTGCGTTGCCGGCATCGTCCAGCCTTCCGCCGGGCTGATCAGCGCGCCGAAAGGCATGCGCACCGGCTATCTGCCGCAGGAGGGAATCCATGTGAAAGGCCGCACGCTCTGGCAGGAAACCGAGTCCGCATTCGGCGAAACTATGGCGCTCGCCGCCAAGATCGACCGGCTCTCCGACGAGCTCGTGAAGCTCGATCCGCGCTCGTCTCCCTATGGCGATCTGCTGGAGGAAATCGGCGAGTTGGAACTCCAGCTCGACTCGACCGACCCCGCCCGCATGAAGCCGCGCATCGAGTCCGTGCTCAAGGGTCTCGGCTTCCAACAGAAGGATTTCACCCGCGATTGCTCCGAATTTTCCGGCGGCTGGCAGATGCGAATCGCCATGGCGAAATTGTTCCTGCAGGAACCCGACGTGTTGCTATTGGACGAGCCGACGAACCACCTCGATATCGGCACGCAGATATGGGTCGAGCAATATCTCGTCAGCTATCCCGGCGCCATTTTGTTAATCTCCCACGACCGCGCGCTGCTTGATACGCTATGCACCCGCACCATCGCATTCTCCCATGGCCGCGCGGAGGAATATGCGGGGAATTTCAGTTACTTCGAGCGCGAGTCCGTCATCCGCAAGGAGACGCAGCTCAAGCAATACGAAGCCCAGCAGCGCGAGATCTCGGAAATCCAGCGCTTCATCGATAGGTTCCGCGCGTCCGCCAACAAGGCGACGTTAGTACAATCCCGCGTGAAAATGCTGGCAAAAATTGAGCGCATCCCACAGCCCGAGCGCGATGACGCGGTCATGAATTTCAAATTTCCGCCGCCGCCGAATTCCGGCCACATGGTCGCGAAGCTCGAGGGCGTGCATAAGAGTTATGGCAAGCTCGACGTCTTCCGCGGCTTCGACTTCGAAATCGACAAGGGCGAGAAGTTCGCCATCGTCGGGCCTAATGGCGCGGGAAAATCAACCTTCTGTCGGCTCATCACCGGGCAGGAGGAACCCGATGCCGGCGAGCATGCCTTCGGTCATAAAGTCGCCACCTCGTTCTTCTCCCAGAACCACGCCGACGAACTCGACCCGGACATGACCGTCCTCGAAACCGTCGAGGCGGCAGCCTCCCGCGAAGCCATGCCCCACGCGCGGAATTTGTTAGGCTGCTTCCTCTTCCGCGGGGACGATGTGTTCAAAAAAGTGGGCGTGCTTTCCGGCGGCGAGCGCTCGCGCGTGGCTTTGGTATGCATGCTCCTGCGTCCGGCGAATTTCCTCATTCTCGACGAGCCGACGAACCATTTGGACATGCAATCCCAAGATGTGCTCCAGCGCGCGCTCATCGATTATCCCGGCAGCGTTATGATCGTTTCCCATAACCGGAATTTCCTCGATCCGCTGGTTACGAAAACCCTCGAATTCCGCCCCGGCGAGGAGCCCGTGGTCTTTGCGGGAAATATCACGTACTATTTGGACAAATCCGCCGAGGACGAGGCCGCGAAAAAGGACGGTGGCAAACTATCGACACTCCACTCCGGCGCGAAAGTCCAGCCCGCAAAGCAATCCACCCCCGGCGTCAGCCGCAAGGAACAGCGCCGCATCGAGGCGGAGCAGCGGGAAATGCGCTCGAAAGTCCTCAAGCCGCTCGAGTCCGAGTTCGAAACGCTCGAAGCGAAGATCGCCGAGCTGGAAGGCGCGCAAACCACCCTCACCCGCCAGCTCTCCGCCGCCGGCGAGGACTCCGGCAAGGTCCGGGAGCTTTCCAACGCCATCGAAAAGATCGCGAAATCTCTCGAAACCAGCTACTACCGCTGGGGCCAGCTCTCCGACGAGATCGACAAGGTAAGGGCCAAGCTGGGAGTCGAGTAAGACCGCGCGACTGTCCATCGGCGGGCTGTTATGCTGCCGCGCATCATGTTTTGGGATTTGCGTTTTCATCATCCCTTTCGGGATGGGTATCGGTTCATTTCGACAAAAGCCCCTTCCCTTTTCCTGAAACCCGGCGCGCGGCAATATATATGAGCGGACCGGCTGCATATAGTTCTGAGACCGAATCCAAATCCCGGGCTAACAACCTCTAATGAGCGCTGGAATTATTCGTCCCGCACTACAACCACGCGGGTTCGATTTGCGGAATCTTGCTGGTCCACGCGTCGTTCCGGCCGATTTGGAAGAGGCGGCCGTCCATGCGGATGTTGGGGAACCATTTGCAGGCGGCGAAGCGGGGGTCGGATTCATGGAAACAGAGGCAGAGAAAATGGAGGCCTCGTTCGGCGGCCATGGCGCGGGCGCCATGAAGGAGCCGGCGTAGGAGCGCCGGGTCGTCGTTTTCCACAGCCATGAATCCGCCGTAGCCGATGGCGAGTATGCCGCCCGGCGCTGGCACGGCGCGGGTGAAAATCCGGCAGAGGCGCAGGGGCCATGACAGGCGGACGATGCGGGTTTGTTTCGTCGCGCGCGTGTCGCGGACGGCGATGGCGGCAACGATTTTGCCGCCGGATTCCAGCAGGACGAAATCCTGGGGATTTATGGTTCTGTCATCGAAGACCGGCGTGAGGGATTTGCCTGCGAAGTGTTTCTTCAGGAAATCGGTGAGGGCGGGCAGGTCGCCGGTGGTGGCGCGGCGGCAGCCGGATTTCGCGAAATCCCCCCGGCACCACAGCAGCGGGCAATGCAATGCGCCGCGATCGATGTATTCTGGAATGGCGCTGCGGCGACGATTGGTAAGTGCAACGAGCGCGGTAGAGTTGCTGGAAAAAATAGCGGACCAAGTTATGGATACGGGAGTTTCAGCAGCGATTTGATTCAGCAACAGATAGCCGCGGCGAAGGCCAACGCCGGCGAGTTTTCTGTAATCCGGATGCACGCGCAAATCCGCCAAATAGGCGGCGTCCGCTATTTCACCATTCCACCAAACCCTGCGGACAACGCGCGATCCGCAGCCGGTGGCGCGGTCGCCTTCCATCGCCAGGATGGTGTCCTGATGCGCCGCGCCTCTTTCGAAAAACGACGGCTCTCGCTCCAGCGTGACGGCCATCGCGCCATCCAGCGGCGTCTCGCGCAGCAGGCGGCGCAGCGCGGCATCATGTTCGGGAGTGGCGCGGACGACGATCATGATTGCAAACTCCCGCGAAACCATAACTCCCAGCCGGGCTTGGCGTGCAGCGGCGTGCGCTTGATGGTGCCAGGACGCTGGCCGAGGGCGGTGCAGCGTTCGAGCCAGATGCGTTCGGCATCGGCTGTGATGAGGAACCGGATCGCACACTCCAACTGACCCACCGAGCGGGCGTGGCGATAGTATTGATTCGCCATTAAGGCTTCGTCCACGCGGGCGGCGGATAGATGAACATCGTCGGTGAAAACGATGTATCGATTTCCTTCCGTGGCTGGTGCGAGAAAGGCGAATCGCTGGGTGAAATCGCTGAGGATTCGCCCGACGAAAACCGGGTTGAGTTTCTCGCCGCGGAGGTCGCTGACGCCGTCGGCGCGGCCGATGAAGCGGAGGCGCGGGGTGGCGGCGGCCATGCCCTCGGCGCGGACGATATCTCCGAGCCGGTAGCGCCAGAGGCCGCCGCTGGTCGTCATGATTACTTCATATTCGCGGTCCAGTTCGAGTTCGTGTACCAGGCGGCTTTGGCCTGCTGGCCATTCGAGGAATTCCAGGAAATGCGAGCGCAGCGCGGGCACGCCGCAGCCTTCGCCCCAAGGAATCGTAATGACGCCTTCGGTAGCGAGCAGGCCTTTTGGCTGATAGACCGCATGGTCGAAAATCTCCCGAACGCGCGCCGCATCCGCCGCCGCACCGGCGTCCGCCCAACCGCTCACGACTCGCAGGTGCGGCCAGATTTCGCGCGGATTTCCCGCTCCGCTGATTTCGTGGACGCGGTCCCAAACGAGGAGGAGGTAGCTGGGATTCCAGACGGAAATCAGGCGCAAGTCCGGTGCGCGTAGTAGTTCGGCGGCGGTGCCACCGATGCTGTCGCCGGCGTTCACGCGCAACCAGTTGGCAAAGATCCGCTCGGCGCGGCCGAGGTAGGCATCGTCGTCGAGGCCGGTGGGAATTCCGCCTGCCGTCACCTCGGCCGGACGGGCGAGCGGGCTGGTAACCCACCACGCGCGGCCGCGGGCGAGGGATGGGTTTGCCTGATAGAGATCGCCCATCCAAGCGCGGACGGCTTCAGTGAATTCGGATCGCAGGGCGGCGCGGAAGGGGATCCATTTCGCGGCGGAGGTCGAGCCGCTGCTGCGTTCGAATGCCTCGGCTTTTCCCGGAAATAGCACATCCGACTCGCCGAGTTTCGCGCGTTCGATCCATGGTTCGAGGTCGTCGTAGCGGCAAAGCGGCGCGGCGTCGCGGAACTCCGTGGCATCCATGCGCGGGCGGATGCCGTGGGCGCGGGCATAGTCGCAATCCGCGTTTTCGGATAGAATCCGCGACAGCGTGACGGCTTGGGCGGCGGCCGGATTTTCCAATTCCCGGGCCATGCGGCGGCGTGCCGGCTCGCACATCGCCCGCCAAGGGTGGCCCGCCACGGTCGCGCGGATCATGCGAGCGCGCGGGTGAGCAGGCGCCGGCCGACGCCGCGGGTGTTCTCCAGGGAAATCGGCGCGATGCATGCCAGCTCGACGCCATTTCGATAGTCGGGATTCCGGTTCAGGAAGAAATCAACATCGGCATCGCCGCCGCGGTGGGCGGGGATTTCCGCCAGCGGCTGACGCAGCCTGCCGGTGCGCCCGGGGAAATGGATCAGGCTACTGGACGCATCGTAGCAACCGGGAAATTTGTCCTCGGCCAGCGCGTCGAGAAGTTCGCGAAGTTCGCCGCCGCCATTTCGCGCCGGGTGATAGTTGCGGAAAAAAAGCGGGAGATAGAGGTAGGTCCGGTAGCCTTTTGAAAGGAGAAACCAATAGCATGGCATTCCCTCGGAATCGGCCAACATTCGCGCGGCCACGGCGCACCATCCCTTCACCAGTTCCTGGCTGCCCCAGCAGACGGGGGAGACGATGGTATCGCCGGAAAACAATACCCGGATTTCCCGGCCGAGGTGGCTGGTGGTATAGATTTTCTGGGTGGAGAATCCCATCAGTTTGCCATCGGCGGCGAGGAGCAGGACGGCGATGGTTTTATTGGCGAGATCGCGCTCGAAGGCAGCGGAAGTTATATCATCGTAGCACTCCGCCATCAGCGCGTGCATCTCCCGCCGCAGCGCGGGGCCGAGGGTGGCGATCGGGCGGATTTCGTGGGTCAGGCGCATGGCTGGCGGTAGCGGACGAGCCACGCGGCGAGCAGCGGCGTCAGCACTGCCAGCTCAGCCCAGGTGATGAGATTGATCGAGCGGAAAGCCGCGGAATCTCCGGCGAAATAGGTGCCGGCCGCGGGGTCGGCGGCGCGGGAGAACAGCCACGCGTTGAGGGATTCCGCCAGCAGCGCGAGCGTGAGCAGCCAGCGGTAGATCCCGCCGCCACCGGTGAGCCAGAGCAGCGCGAGCATGGCGGCATTGTGCGCCAGCCCGTAGCCGCAGCGCCATGCGTGGGTGAAAATCATGACAGGCAGCTCGACGGCGGCGCGCAGGACGAAGCCGCCGAGGAAAAGCCGATAGACGCGGCGGGCGGCGGCGGGCAGGCGGCGGTCCGCGGCGAGCGTGGCGGGGATCAGGTAGAAATGGGCGAGCGCGGTGGCCAGCCAGAGCGATTTCGCCAATGAGATTTCCCCGCCGAGGCCGCCGCGCGCGTTCTGCCACCAGCGGAACCCGAGGCAGGCGAGCACGAGCAACAGGAGGAAATACGGCAAGCGGCGTGGAGTCATGGAAGGCGCGGCGGAGCGTCCGGCGGGCGAGGGCGCGTTGCGAGGCGAATCCGCTCCAGCGGCTAACGGGCGGAAATCCCGCGGAATTTGAATGCTCCCGCGCGCCAAGGATAGGAGGTGCCGAGGAAATAGGCTTTCCGGCGGCATGAAGCGCCGGCTGACCTTCGTCCGCGCGCTGCTGGGCGACCCGGAATTGCTCATTCTCGACGACCGCGCTGCTCACCGCGTTTTTCGAGAGCAGTTATGGGTTCTTCGTGCGCATGACATTCGAGTCCGTTTTCAAAGCCATGCTTACCATTCCCATCGGCGTGCGCGAGGTGGTGCTGGGGAATTACTATGGGTATTCATCCGCGCCGGGCTGATGGCCCTGGGCGTGACGCTGGTGCTGCTGGTGCCCGGGCTGATGTCGAATCCATGGGCGCTGCTGATCAGCCCGCTGGTCGCCGGATTCCTCGCCGTGCCCTGCGCCGCGATCGGTCTGTTGGCCGCGGCCTAGGTGCGGAATATCAATCAATTCCAGACCGTCTATTCCTTCCTCATCGCGCCGATCTTTTATCTATCCGGCGTGTTCTTCCCGATTCCGGCCGGCTTCGCGCTGGTGGCGTTTGCGTCGGTGCTGGGCGGGCTGGCGTTCCGCTTCATTGGCCGGAAATTGACGACGTAGCGGCGATCAATCCAAAGCGGAGTCGCGGCCTGCGGCCTTGCCTCCGCAGTCCAAAGGCCTGCGGCGCGAAGCACCCTTGGAGTGCGGTGGGAAGCGCAGCGCCACACCGCTTTGGATTGCGAAGCACCGGCCGAAGCAAAATCCAAAGCGGTGTTGCGCCCTGCGTTCCTGTCACCGCACTCCAAAGGCTCGCAGCCCGCGCGGCGGGATTACCTAGCCAATCTTCAAACCCGGCGACCCTGAAAGACCCTCCCGAAGGGCGTTTCATTCCCCGCCTCTTATCCAACCTCCCCCGCGTTGACATCGGTTGGCCGTCCCGCCACGTTCCCGCGCATGGACACGATGAAGATACTTCTGGGCGCCACCATCGCGCTGCTGCTCGGCGCCCTCGCGGTCTCGTGGCAGGGCATGAACGAAGGCGTGAAAAACACCCCGCCGGACGAACTCGCCCGCCTCGACAAGCAAATCAAGGAACTCCGCGCCGAGCAGGACAAACTCCAGCGCGAGAAGCAGATGCAGGAAATCCGCAACCAGCCCGTCGCCGCGCAGCCCTCCAGCGCCGAGATGGATGAACTCAAGCGCCAGCTCGCCCTCGCCAAACAGGATTTGCAGGACGCCGCAGCCAAGCCCGTCCCCGACAAGAATCTCGACAATCAGGAGGGCGCGCTTCTCGACGGCAGAAGCGTGGAAGACAAGGACGGCGAACTCCGCCGCGCCCGCCTCATCAAGGAAGCTCTACTCGTCGGCCGCGTTCAGGAATACGTCGTCGATCAGGAACATCCCGAGCTCGGCGCTTTCGTCATTCTCGACATCGTGATGCCCGAGCAGGTGCAAGAAGGCACCGTCCTCGCCATCCGTCGCAAAACCGGCATTCTCGGCCAGCTTAAGATATCGCAAATCACTCCGGAAGGCGCGGTCGCGAATCCGATGCCCGGCTTCGGCCCGATCAATCCCGTTCAGGGCGACGAACTCATCCTCCCGCCGCTCTATTGAATCTCCAAACCGGGATTCTAAGTTTTTACTCCATCAGGAATGTCCATCACCGTCGGCCTCATCTCGCTCGGTTGCGCCAAGAACCTCATCGATTCCGAAGTCATGATCGGCCACCTCGCGCAGGCCGGCATGTCTCTAACGCCCGATCCCGAGCTAGCCGATGTCCTCATCGTCAACACCTGCTCCTTCATCGATATGGCGAAGCAGGAATCCATCGATGCAATCTTCGGCGCGGTGAAAGACCGCAGCGAGGATCCCGATCGCGCCCGGCAGAAAATCATCGTCGCCGGCTGCCTTTCGCAGCGCTTTGCCAAAGACCTGCCCGGCATCATGCCCGAGGTGGACGCCTTCATCGGCCTCGACCAAATCACCAAGGTCGCTCCGATCATTTTAAATCTGCTCGGAAAAGATAACTCCGACGAAGTCCAAAAAACCGAAGGCCCGTCCGCCACCGACGATCCGCGCGACTTCGTCACCCTCAAGCCGCGATACGTCCCGGACTGGTCCACCCCGCGGATGCGCCTCACGCCCGACCATTTCGCCTATGTGAAAATCGCCGAGGGCTGCAACCACACCTGCACCTTCTGCATCATCCCGAAAATCCGCGGCCAACACCGCTCCCGCACCCAGGATTCCGTGGTGAGAGAAGTCGAGGCATTGGTGAAATCCGGCGTGAAGGAAATCAACCTGATCTCCCAGGACACCACCTACTTTGGCATGGACCAGTGGGAAGGAAAACGTCCGAACCCGAACTCCCCGGTCGATTCCACACGCGGCAACTCGCTTTCCACGCTGCTGCGCGAGATTAACAAAATCGAAGGCGATTTCTGGGTCCGCTTGCTATATACGCACCCGGCCCACTGGTCGGACGAGTTGATCCAAACCATCGCCGAATGTGACAAGGTCGCCAAGTATGTGGACATCCCGCTCCAGCACATTTCCGACCGGATGCTCACCGCCATGAAGCGCAAAACCGATGGCGATTACATCCGCCAGTTGCTCCGCCGCATGCGCGCCGGCATTCCCGGCTTGGGCATTCGTACGACGTTCATCGTAGGTTTCCCCGGCGAGACCGAGGAGGATTTTCAGGAGCTGCTAGAGTTCATCCGCGAGTTCCGCTTCGAGCGCGCCGGCGTCTTTTCCTACTCCAAGGAAGAAGGCACGCCCGCTGAGAAAATGACCGGCCACATCCACCACCGCACCCGCAAAAGCCGCTGGTCCCGCGCCATGGCCGAGCTCCAGAAAATCGCCGGCGAGACCAACGCCGCCCAAGTCGGCAAACCCGTCCGAGTCCTCGTCGAGCAACCCGGCATCGCCCGCACCCAGTGGGACGCCCCGGAAATCGACGGCTCCGTCATGGTGGACGAAGCCATCCCCGTCGGCCAGTTCGCGGAAATCACCATCGGCGACTGGCGCGGATATGATCTCGTGGCGGCGCGGTGATATCTAATCACTCGTCGAGCCGGAAAATATTGCCGAATGTCTCGTTGATTTCGGACATATCGTTGCCTGTACTCGACAGCACCTCATTGCTGCTTTTGGGATTGAAAAATGTATATTTCACGCTGGCGTCCTTGGGGATGACTTGCGGGAGACCGAGCGGCTTAAGTGTCCCACGCTCCAATTGCTGCGAAAGCAACGGGGTGAATTTTAAAACGACATCGTATTTTCCCATGGACGCGAATGAATTATTGTTCTTCAGACCCGCCATAATCGCAATGCCAGCTTCGACATGGGAAGCGTTCCTGAGGTCTTGGGCAAATTTGTCCAAAAGGACCTTTCGCCGGAGTTCCTCCATCGCGGGAAGTCGATAGATGTTCGCGCCGTCCGCATCGGCATCCGATGCCGCTTCGTCGCGAAAAACCGATTTGGCTGCCCAAGCGGCCATGGTTCTCCAATGCTCGCTGACGACAAGCTGGGTGCCGACGAATTGCTCCTTGGAAAGTCCGAAATTCCGAATCAATGACGACGACAGCATTCCGCCGGATGAGATATAACTCATTGGCGGCTCACGCCCCTCGACGGCCGATTCATCTCCGTCTCCCTCGCCGTATGCCATCCTCAAAAAGGGGGCTGATGCATCGGAGGATTTTCCGGTTCTTGTCCTGCCCTTCTCCTGATTTCGTTCAGCCGTTCCGACATGGCTTCTGTCTGCCGTTGCGGCCCGCGCGCTAACTCGCGCTAACTCGTTCCGCGCGTGGGAAAGCTGTCGGGATTGATAGATGAACGCCCCAACCACTACCGTTATCGTGGCAAGCAAGAATTTCTGAATGTACGTGATGGCGATGCCTTTCGTGATCACGACCGCTCCGCTCGTCACTTTGGTGGAAATGCAGGCGGAAAGACCCGCCGGAGCGGCCTGCACGGCACTGGCGGAAATGACCTCGGCGAGGCCCGCGGCTCCGGCGGTGAGGCCGCGTTTGGCGAGGATTTCGCGCAGCTTTTCCACCGCGCGGCTCACGCGTTTTTGGGCGGCTTCGGCGGTGATGCCGAAGATAAGAGCCATTTCTTGAGCAGGCTTATTCTCGAAATAGCGGAGGAGGACGGCGTCGCGGTCGGCTGCGCTCAGATCGCCGAGAGCGGCGTCGAGGTGGGGGGCGATTTCCTTCCAGGACGGGTCGGTTTGGGAAAGTTCGTGCATGGCGGCGGCTTGCTTTTCGCGCTCCCGCCGGCGGATGTCGGTGCGGACGGTTTGAGCGGCGATGTTGCGGGTGGTGCGGTGCAGCCAGCCGGCGAGGACCGGGTGTTTGGCGAGTTTTCCGGCGTCCTTGGCCAAGGCGGTGAAGACGGCTTGGGATACGTCTTTGGCGAGGTGGGGGTCGTTCACCAGCCGGACGGCGGCGGAGTGGACGAAGTCGATGTGGCGTCGGACGATTTCCGCGAAAGCGGCTTCGGAGCGGCGCGAGGCGTAGGCGCGGAGGAGTTCGGGATCCGTCGATTCGTTCACTTGCCAATGAGTAGCCGCCGGGCGGGAAATCGGACAGCGAAAGCGGGGCGACGGCGGGGACCGGACCATTTTGTAGGGGTCGGCCAAATGGTCGGGATTCGATGCGGATGAAATCCAGCCTCGCGCTACGGTTCGTTTTCCTGTAATTTCCACTCCGATGCCCCACCCCCAACCAAAGTGCCCAACCATGAAAGCGATCGTCGATCTGAGTCCGGAAGAAGCCTTGAAAGCCCGCTTGAATCAGCCGCGCGTCACCTTGGAGGAGATGATGGAACAGGACGCGCGTGTCCGCCGGGCCAGCGAAGAATTCTCAAGGGACGCCAGGAACGAGATCTTGAAATCTGGGCGAAAGAGCGCGGCTGTTGGCTGAACGCCGGGGACGCGCTGGCCGGCTTTGTCCGGGGCGGCGAGGAGCACCGCTACCGGCGCGGTGTGGATTTCTATAGAAAGGCGACTTACCCCGGCCAATCCGGCTTCACCGTCATTTCCCTCAACGGCCAGCCGACTCTTACCCACGCGCTTCCCTCGGAATACCTCTGCCGGCTGCTGCTCTCGAACCGCCTCTTTGGCGACGATTTCCAACTGCTCGGCGTCACCCGCGAACCCGACGGCCTGGCCATTCTCACGTCCCAGCCGGCCATCGTCGGCGACGCTTGTTCCGGGGAGGAAATGGTCGGGTATTTCACGGTCCGCCATTTTTCGCCGATCCCCGGATTGTCCGTGGGAAACCCCGGGGCGCTGGCGTTTTATCGCGATCTGGACCAAACGGCCGCCTTCGATATCCACCCGGGAAATCTTCTGCGAGACGCGAACGGGGTGGTCAGTCCGATTGACGTAATCGTCCTCGAAGCGGACGACGAGCTGGGCGCGGCGCTTGAGGCGTTGGTGTGAAATTTCTCAGCCGCCGGCTTCCTCGCGCAGCTTTTCCAGCTCCTCCCACTTCTTGTAGAGCGCGGCGACGCCGGCTTTCGCCTTCTCCAATTTTTCCACGAGCGCGGGGACTTCGGCGAAATGATTCACTTGGAAATCCGGGTCGTTCAGGCGGGCGGCGAGTTCTTCGGCGGCGGTTTCCGAGCTGTGGATCGCTGCTTCGATGCCATCCAGCTCGGCGGTTTCCTTGAAGGACAGCTTGCGGCCTTTTTTCGCGGCGGCCGGGTCCGCGGTCTTGCGGCGAGCGGCGGCGGCACGCGCGGAGGCTTGGGCTTGGGCGCGTTCGGCGGACTCGCGGGCCTGACGCTTTTCCATGTAGTAGGAATAATTTCCCGCCTGCGCGACCACGCCATTTTCCTCGAACGCGACGACTTGGTCGCAGATCCGGTCGAGGAAATAGCGATCGTGGGAAACGACGATGACCGTGCCGTCGAACCCCGCCAGCGCCTCCTCCAGCATCCGTAGCGAGGGCAGATCGAGGTCGTTGGTCGGCTCGTCGAGGACGATCAGATTGCCACCGTTTTTCAAAACCTTGGCCAGCATCAGCCGCGCGCGCTCGCCACCGGAAAGCAGATCGACGCGCTCGTTGATCCGTTTGTCGTCGAAGAGAAACCGCCGCAAATAATTCCGCGCGCCGAGCGGCTCGTTGCCGAACATCAGCTTTTCGTTGCCGTCGGAAATCTCGTCGAGCAGCGAGCCAGTGCCGTCGAGTTGCATCCGCGTCTGGTCGATGTAGTTGACCTTCACCCGCTTGCCGATGACGGCATCGCCCTCGCTCGGCTCGATTTGGCCGAGGCAGAGCTTGAGCAAAGTCGTCTTCCCCACCCCGTTCCGGCCGACGATGCCGGTGCATTGCCCCGGCCGGAGCTGGAGCGTGAGGTTCCGGAAAAGCCAGCGCGGGTGCGCCTCGCTACCGACATTCACCCCGGCGTTTTCCAGCTCGATGACGATGTTTCCCAAGTCCGGCGGCGGCGGGATGAGCAGGTCCATTTCCCGCTCCTCGGGCGGCGCTTCCATGCCCTCGATCTCGTAAAATTTGTCCAAGCGAGTCCGCTGTTTCGTCCCGCGGGCCTTCACGCCGGCGCGCACCCATTCGAGTTCCTCCCGCAG
Organism: Verrucomicrobiales bacterium; assembly: GCA_038235225.1. Lineage (GTDB taxonomy): Bacteria > Verrucomicrobiota > Verrucomicrobiia > Verrucomicrobiales > Akkermansiaceae > Luteolibacter. The sequence continues at coordinate 22,837 of JBBSUD010000019.1, read as the reverse complement.
GAACCGCTGCCGCCGCCGCTCGGTTTGCTCGGAGATTTGCTGGCGGATCGCCTTGCTTTCGAGGAATGCCGTGTAGTTCCCGGGGTGCGAAAACGCCCGGCCCTGATCGATTTCCACGATCCGCGTGGCGATGACATCCAAGAAATAGCGATCGTGCGTCACGAAGATCACCGCGCCGGGAAATCCTTTCAGGAAATCCTCCAGCCAGCGGATCGACTCGGCGTCCAGGTGGTTCGTCGGCTCGTCGAGCAGCAGCAAATCCGGCTGGCAAACCAGCGCCCGGCACAGCGCGACCCGGCGCTTTTCCCCACCGGAAAGCGGCCCGACCGTCGCCTCCAGCGCCGGCGTCCCGAGCGCTGTGGAAATCGATTTGATCCGCGCGTCCAGATTCCAGCCGTCCGCGTGATCGATGAGATGCAGCAAATCCGCCAACTCCGCCTCGCTGCCCTCGCCATGCTCGTAGCGGCGGATCGCCTCCACGATATCCGCCGCGCCGGACGCGATGTTTTCCTGCACGCTCAGGTCGGTTTGCAGTTCGAATTCCTGCGGCAAATACCCCACCCGCAACGCCCGCCGCAGGGAAATCTCCCCGGAATCGGCCTGCTGCTCGCCCGTCAAAATCTTCAGCAGGGAGGTTTTCCCGCAGCCATTCCGGCCGACCATCCCGACTTTTTCTCCCGCGCCGACCGCGAAAGTCACGCCGTCCAACAGCGTCTGGTAACCATAAGTGAGGCGGATTTCGTTGGCGGAGAGCAGTGCGGACATGAGGCGGCGGCGCTTGTGGCGGGGCGGCCGGGGCTTGGCAAGGTCAGGCCGGGACGGCGGCGAGGCGGCGGCGCATGGCGGCGGCGAGCGCGGCGGCGTCACCGGCGTCCGTTTCGGTGAGCAAATCGTGGCGGGGCAGGCCGCACGCGCGGCTGGCGATGACCGGGATTCCCATCGCCAGCGCCCGCAGCGCGAGCCGCGGTTCGTGCTCGATCCACGCCGGCAGGACGAGCGCGGCGCAGTCGGCGAGCTCGCCGGCGGCGGCGTGGCGGTGCGGGATTTTGCCCAGCGCGCCCACGCCGCCCTCGCTGGCGTGGCCGAGAATGAGCAGCTCGCCGCCGGTTTCGAGCACGGCGGAGGCGATTTCGTGAATCCCCTTCCGGCCAAGCGGCGAGGCCGGGAAAAACCATTTCGGCGTGCCGGCCGGCGGCGGGCGGAGGGGCTGGGCGGCTTGCATCGTCCAATCCAGCAAGATGGCGCGCAGTCCGAATCCCGCGGCCAGCGCCCGGTGCGGCGTGACGACGCGGGCGGCGGCGGCGAGCGCTTCGGCCTCGGCCTCAACCAGTTGCGAGTCGGCGCGAAAATCAGCGAGAGTGTCGGATTCCGGGTGGCGGGAAAACGCCTCGTCGAGGCGGGCGTGGAGTTCCGCGAGCGGCCAGCGGCTGAGCAGCACGTCGAAGGTGCGCCCGCCGAGGTGGCCGGCCTGCCAGAGGTGGGGCAGCAACGATTGGGAAATCACGAGGTGGCGCGCCGCCGGGTCGAGGCGTTTGGCGAAATCCGCAGCGAGGCGGCGCTGCGCATCCAGTAGGAAGTTTTGGCGGGCCGCGCCTTGCAGCGGGAGCCGCCGCTGATGCCAGGAGCGGCGCAAGGTTTCCCAAGTGGCATGGCGGATTTCCGCGCCATCGGGCGGCGTCCAGGCATAGTTCGGCTTGCGCCAGCGGCGGCCGTCGAGCGGGGTTTGCCAGCGATCGCCGGGATGCGTGTGTTTCCGGCACCATGCGTCGAATTCCGGCCAGCACGATTCCAGCAACCACGCCGTGTGGCCGTGCGCCTCGCCCCGTTCGCGATTCGCCGAGGGGTGGCGGAAGCACGAGGTCACGCCGCAGGTCAGGCAATCGCCCTCCGCCGCGGCGCGCGCCGGCCGGCCGGATTCCATCTCCCGCGGGGCGACGGGCGGAGCGCCGCCAGCCTGGCGGATGGTGACCACCAGATCGGTGGCGGTCAGCCGCGTTTCCAAGCGCCAAGCGAACGGCGCGCGGAAGCGCAAATCGACGTAATTCCAGAATATCGTCGCATCCAGCTCGTCCGGCATCGGACCGCCCGGCGGCGTCCGCGAGTGGGCGTGGCGCTCGAGGATTTCCAGTCCGGCGGCCAAGGCCGCGGCATGCATCAGCCCGGAAAGCTGGCAAAGCCCGCCGCCGAGCGCCGGGACCATGCAGCCGGAACGCAGCTCGCGGCCCTCGGTGAAGCCAGCCTGCCGCGTTGTCCGGCCGAGCTGTTTCCAAAATCCGAAGATTTCGCCAGCCGGCACTTCCACGCCGTCGAGGATGCGGCAGGCGGCGCGGAGATTTTGCACCTTGCCGGCCGTCAGCGGGAATTCCGCTGGCGAAATCTGCGTCCACAATGCCGAACCCGCGCTGCCGGCCGGACGGCAGCCACGGAGCGTATCTGCCTTCGGCTGCCGCCGCACCGGCCGGCGCGCGTCTCGGCACCAGCGCCAGCCGATCAGCAGGCGGGATTTCGCGAAGAACGCCGCCGACTGCGCGCGGGTCGGCTCGGCATGGTCCGCATGATGGGGGATTTCCATAACAGAATTCCCGCGCACCCTGCGCGTCCTGCCGCCCGGCGGCGAGCATTTCCGCCCGATTTCCGGCAATGCCGGCCGTCAGTTCGGGAAGACGATTTTTTGCCCGCCGTCGCCGCCGTGGCCGAACTTGTCGCCGATGTCCTTGCTGGTGACGAAGAGCATCAGGGAAATAAGGGCCAGCGCGCAGACGGTTTGAAGGATTTCCAGCGGCTTGGCCTTGACCGGACGGCCGAAGATTTTCTCGAGAATCGCGAGGGTGATGTGACCGCCGTCGAGCACCGGGAAGGGCATCATGTTGAGCACCGCCAAGTTGACGTTGAAGAGGACCATGAAGGCCAGAATCCGCCGCCAGCCGTCTTCCATTTGCAGAAGCTCATACTGCAGCGTGGCAATGCCGACCGGTCCGCTGAGGTGGCCGACGCCGATGCTGGAATCCGGCGCGGCCACGCTGGAGATCGTCGTCCACATCATCCGCAAGCTGTCGCCGACCTGCTCGAACGGACCGGGGTGGACGATGTTTTGGTTCAGATATGGGTAGGAGCGGAAGCCGAGTCCGAGCATCGGCCCCTCGCCCTCCGGCGAAATCGGGACCACCGGCGTGGCTGTGATTTCCAGCGGCAGGCCATCGCGCAGGAGCTGGAAAACGATGGGATTCGCGCCGGTGGCCTTGATGAAAGCGACAGCCTTCTCCTTGTCTTTGAAGGCTTGGCCGTTCATGGACACGATCGTGTCCTCCACCTTGAATCCGGCCTTCGCCGCCGGGCTGCCCTCGGTGACGGAGCCAACTTCCATGTGATCGATTTCCGGGCCGATGCCGACCCGGCGCAGCCCGGAGCGCTGGAACCACTTGGTTTTCTCCGTGTCGAACTTCGAGGTCAGGACGATCGGCTCCGCAATGCCCGGGCGTTGCACGGTGAAGCGGATTTCCTGCCCTTTGCTGAGGATGATGTTCTCCGTGATGCTGTCGAGCGTGCCGGCGAACCCGCTTACGGCGCTGCCGTTGATGGCGACAACCTTGTCGCCCGGCAGGATTCCGGCGGCTTCGGCGGGGCTGTCTTTCAGGACCTCGCCGACGATCTGGCTCGGGATGAAATCTTTCGGCTTGCCCACGCCCCAGACGACTACGGCGGAAAGCAGCGCCAGCAGCATCGAGAAGAGCGGACCGGCGAAAGCCACAATGATTTTATCCAGCGGGGAAATCGGCGGGAGCGGCTTGCTGTCCTTCTGGCCGCCTTCAATCGCTTCCATCGGTGCCATTTGCGGCAGCGCCACGAAGCCGCCGGCGGGAATCCAGCCCATGCCGTATTGCACGCCGTTGATTTCTTTTTTCCAAATAGGCTTCCCGAACCAGATCTGGAATCGGTCGATGCGCAGGCCGCGCCATTTCGCGGCGAGGAAGTGGCCGAGTTCGTGGACGAAGATGATGATGTTGAAGATCGTCAGGACGACGAGGATCAGGACGATGACTTTGAGAGCGGTGGCGAGAACGAGCATGGTCGGGACTTTGGGTGCGGCAAGCTAGCGAAGCCGGATGGCCGGGCAAGTTCATTAAATTTTCAAGGATTTCCCAGCGGCATCCCAGCACGAAAAAGCCGCGTCCCCCGAGGTGGGGAACGCGGCTGGGTGGGAAAGGAAAGGGATTATTGGGCGGATTCTTCGACCTTGGCCGTGTCCTGCGCGTGCTGCTTTTCGATGCTCGATTGAAGCTCGGCGATGCGGACGTCGCGGTCTTTCACAGTGCTTTCAGCCTTGGATTGCGAATCCCGGGCGGCTTTGAGCGCCTCGGTCAGGGATTCGACCTTGCCAGCGGCATCGCGGGCTTGGGCGGCTTCGGTTTGCGACTGCTTCAGCTTGTCGGCGGTGACTCCCATGCGGTCGCGGAGTTCCCCGGCTTCCTTGCGGAAATTGGCGGACGTCTCGTTGGCCTTGCCGGCTTCCTCCTTGGCGGCGGAAGCCTCCTTCTGGCTTTCCTCCAGCCGGGCGTTGAGCGCTTCGACGTTCCGGGAAATCGCGGCCTGGGCCTTGCTGGCTTGTTCGGTGGCTTGCAGGAGTTCGGCGGAATGCTTGGCGGTTAGGGCGTCGATGGCTCCCTTGGAGTCCTCCGCAGCCTTGCGGGCGGCGGCGAGTTGTTCCTCGGAGGCCTTGGTGGCGCTTGCATTGGCGGCGAGCGCCTTGTCCGCGGCGGCGAGCTGCTGCTCCATTTTATCGCGCGTCTGCACGAGATTCGCGGTCACGCCTTCCATGTCCCGGTTGCGGGCTGCGAGGGCTTCCGACTCCTTGGCCGCCTGATTTCCGGCTTGCTTCAGGTTGTCGATTTCCCCCGTGGCGGTGGCGAGCTGGCTTTTCAGCTTCGCGATCTCGCCATTGGCGTCGGCGAGCTGTTTGCCGGTCTCCTGTTGCTTGGCGGTGGTTTCGGCGAGGCTGGTTTCGGTCTGCTTGAGTTTGTCCCCAAGCGCGGCGTTCGCCCCTTTCAACCCTTCATTCTCCTTGCGCAGGGCGATCCGTTCGGCAGGCGCCCGGAGTTCGCTGCGGACACTCGCGATGTCCTGCTTCATGGCGGAGAATTCCTGGAGGGTTCCCTTCATTTCGTCACGCAGGGCGGCGAGGCTGTCATGAGCCTCCCGACCGGCGGACAATTTCTTGTCGAGTTCCGCTGCTTGGTTTTTCCAGCGGGCTTCGCTCGTGCAGGTATCCGCAAGCTGCTTTTGCGCGGCTTCCAGCTCGCGCTTGGCATTCGCCTGCTCCTCGCGGAGGGCTGCCAGTTCGGCTACGGCGGGGTCTGGTTGCGCGGCTACGGCGACTGGCTTGGCTTCGGTGCTGTCCGCCACATCGCAGCAGACCGGGTCCGAAGTGGCGGTCGCCGCGGTGGCTTCCATGACACAGGTGGCGGAGGCGGCTTTCGCTTCCGCGGGATTGGGGGCGTCTTCCGCCCGCAGGGCCGGGGTCATCGCGACAGCGAGTCCCAGCAGGATGGCTTTTGTAGGTAGGGTTCTCATAATTGTGATGGAAATAACCATTTCCGACCCCTGTTACGATTTCAGGAGGGGGGCATAAAGGATAATTTACAAAAGTTAACTATTTTCACCTTCGCGGAAAGGTCACGGAAATCGCCCCCGTTGAATGAAATCCGGCGGTCGGAGGAAACGTTCGAGAGCCGCGCCCTGGGCCCCATTCTGCCGGGGTCGCATGGCCCGGGCCTACCTCACGATCGGATTTCCCGCGCCGCCCGAGGTGGCTGTGGCCCGGATTGCCCAGCGGGTCAGGAAAGCCGGCCATTTTATCCCCCGGCAGGATGTGGAGCGGCGGTTCCTGCGCCCCGCTGGCGGATCGCTGGAGAATGCTCGATAGCAGGGCGATTGGTTTGAATTCCGCGAACGCTTGATGTTCGTGCGTGCGGGTTTGTCCTGAGCAAAAGACCACCAAAATGCTGCCTTGGACTCGCGATCAAGAATTTGGATTCCCCGTTCGGCGCGGCCCCGTCGGTCCGCGGGTCGCTTGAAATCCGCCTCGCCCAATCCTCCGCCGATTGGGAGAAACTGCGGGACGGCCGGGAAATACCGATCAGAACGTCGGCGCGGCCACGGTCGAATTATCCCTCTCTTCCGTCCGGCGGCGGAGGATGCGGTCGGCGGTTTCGGTGACCATTTCCTGAAGCAGCAGCCAGAGGTGCGAGCCTTGCCGGTAGTCGGCGGGGGCGATGTGGCGGACGCGGTTGGCGTGGGTGGAAAGCTGGAAGCATTTCCGGAAGGATTTCCCGGTGTCGTCCTCGGGATTGTAAACGGCGATCGCCTGGCCACCGTTTTTCGCCATGACGGTGAAGCAGGGCACGTCGGTCGGTCCGTCGCCGACATAGACCATGTTCTCGAAGGGAATCGGCCGCTGTTCGGGGGGCATGTGGTCGTTCACGTCCTGATCGTAGCCGAGCATGCCCTTGTTGATGCGGAAGAGGAACTGGGTCTTGGTGGTGTGGGAAATGGCGCGCTTGGGGAAGCTGATGCGGCCTTCGGCATCCTCGCCGAACTCGCAGCCGAACATGGCGCGGACGAAGGGCCGGAGCCGGGACCCGTCGAGCAGCGCCTTGAGACCGGAGGAAATGATGTAGTGCTCGACGCGGATGCCGGCGGCTTCATGCCCGGGATTGAGCGCTGCCTTCGGCAAATCGGTGAATAGCTCGGGCAGGCCGGGGAAGAAGCGCAGGCCGGCGCCGAGCTCGCTGAGGCGGGCGTTGGTGACGTTGTCCATGCCGAGGTAATCGAGCAGGCATTTCATGTAGGCGAGCTCGCCGTCCCATTTTTGCTCGGTGACGAGCGTGTTGCATTTCCGCCAGAACTGCGCCGGATCGATGCCGAACTCCGGAAACAGCACGTCGTCCTGCATGTAGCGCGGGCTGAGCGTTTGGTCGTAATCGTAAACCAGTGCGATGGTGTTTTGCGTGGCGGCCATGTTCGGGGAGGCAGGCAAGCAAGGGCGGGTCGGCGCGGCAAGGCGCAATCCGCCCATCACAGCGCCGCCGTAGGACGTATGGATTCCCTGGAAACGTGGGTGGCAGGGGCGCCTGCGAATCCGGGGAGCCTCCTCCGCCGGATGCGGTGAGCGCCTCGGAAAGCGGTGAAATCACCATGATTTTCCCGATCGATTGAAGCGCGAACGGTGAATCAATCCCGCCTGGAGTGCGGGAAGGCGGGCGAGGAATGGCGCTTGCCGGGGCGGGACGGGGTGGCAAGCCTGCGGGGGCGGGAACGATGCGCTATCTCCACTATTATAAATACCTGCGTCCGGTGCGCTGGCAGTTCGGTCTGGGCGTGCTGGCGGGGCTGGTCTATGCGGCGGCGAGCGGCGCGGGGCTGCCGCTGCTGGTGAAGACGGTTTTCCCGATCCTCTTCCACACCGGCGACGGCGGCGGGAATCGCTACGAAATCATGATGCGGGACTGGCTGGGGCACATTTCCCGGGACCAATTGTTGTTCGTCACCTGTCTGTGGATTCCCATCATGTTCCTGATCCGGGCGGTGGCTTCCTACTCGAATTCCTATTTGATCCAGTTCGCGGGGCAGCGGGTGCTGGAGGACATCCGCACGGACCTCTTCATCAAACTCCAGAGCCTGCCGCTTTCGTTCTTCCGGAAAAATCCCTCGGGCGACCTGCTGGCGCGGCTGATGAGCGACACGGCGGTGCTGCGCCAGATCATCGCCAACGTTTCGAGCGATTTGATCAAGCAGCCGGCGACGCTGCTTTTCGCGGCGGGCTACCTGATCTGGCAGGCATACCAGAAGCAGAGTTTCGCCATTGCGCTCATCGCGCTGATCACGGTGCCGATCTGCGTGATGGTGATCCGCTCGGCGGGCAAAAAGCTGACGCGGCGGGCGAAGGCGCTGCAAGAACAGGGCGGCACGCTCACGGCGGCGCTGGCGGAAAGCCTCCAAGCGCCCTTGGAAATCCGCGCCTACAACCTGCAGGACCGGCAGATCGCGGCCTTTAAGAAGCGGGTGCGGCACATTTTCCGGACCGGCATGAAAGTGGTGAAATACCGGCAGGCGATTTCGCCGGCGATCGAGTTCGTGGCAGCGCTGGGCTTTGCGGTGGCGCTCTTCGTAGGGGTGCGGGCGGGGATGAATCAGAATGAATTCATGGAACTATTCACGGCGCTGTTCCTGGCCTACGAGCCGATCAAGAAGCTGGGGATGGTCCACTCGCTGCTGAAGCAGGGCGACGCTGCGTTCGAGCGGATTGAATACATCAATCAGGAGCCGGACACGAACCCGGACCCGGCGGCGCCGCTGGATTTCGCAGCGCCGCGGCGGTCGATTTCCTTCCGCAATCTGTCCTTCGCCTACAACGAGGAACCGGTGCTGCGGGAAATCTCGCTAGTAATCCCGATCGGCCAGGTGGTCGCGCTGGTCGGGCCGAGCGGCGCGGGGAAATCGACCTTCGCCCATCTGATCCCGCGGTTCTACGACCCGCGGGAAGGCGGAATTTTCTTCGACGAGACGGATATCCGGGAGTTCCTGAAGGCGGATTTGCGGAACGCGATCGCGGTGGTGCCGCAGATGCCTTCGCTATTTCTCGGAACCATCGCGGAGAACATCCGCATCGGCCGGGAAAGCGCGACGGATGACGATGTCCGCGAGGCGGCTCGACGTGCGCACGCCCACGATTTCATCCTGACACTGCCGCAGGGCTACGACACGCAGGTCGGCGAGCGCGGGGATCTGCTTTCCGGCGGGCAACGCCAGCGGATTGCGATTTCCCGCGCCTTCCTGAAGGACGCGCCGATCCTGATTCTGGACGAGGCGACGAGCGCGCTGGACACGGAAAGCGAGGCGATGGTCCAGCAGGCGCTGGCCGCGCTGGTGAAGGGCCGGACGACGTTCATCATCGCGCACCGGTTCAGCACGATCACCATCGCGGACCGGATTCTGGTGTTCCAGAACGGCCGGATCGTGGCGGACGGCGGGCACGAGCAGCTCCGCGGATCGAGCGAGATCTACCGGTCGATGCTGGGTGGCGGGCTGGCCGGGATGTAGGGGCGGAACGGGAGAAATGGCGTCGGCCCGCCCGCTTCACACGGGTTCGGGCACGAGGAAGGATTTGGCGCTGAGCTCGGCGTATTTCCCGCCTTTGGCGAGGAGCTCGGCGTGGGTGCCGCGCTCGATGACGCGGCCTTTTTCGAGGACGTAAATCCGGTCGGCGTTCTGGATTGTGGAAAGCCGGTGGGCGATGACGAAGGCGGTGCGGTTCTCCATGAGCCGGTCGAGCGCGTCCTGGATTTGGCGCTCGGTCTCGGAATCGACGGATGCGGTGGCCTCGTCGAGCAGCAAAATCGGCGCGTTTTTAAGTAGGGCGCGGGCGATCGAGAGCCGCTGCTTCTCGCCGCCGGAAAGCTTCACGCCACGCTCGCCAACGTTGGTATCGAGGCCCTCGGGCAGGCCGCGGACGAATTTGGCGGCGTGGGCGGCTTCGAGTGATTGCCACAAATCGGCATCGGCGGCATCGCGCCGGGCGAGCTGGAGATTCTCGCGGACGGTGCCGTTGAAGAGGAACGGCTCTTGGGTGACGTAGGCAAATTTGTCCCGCAGCGAGGGCTTGGCGAGCGCGGAAATATCGATGCCATCGATGGTGATTTCCCCGGATTCGACTTCGTAAAATCGCGCGAGCAGCGAGAGCACGGTGGTCTTGCCCGCGCCAGTGGAGCCGACCAGCGCGACGGTTTCGCCCGGCTGCGCCTCCAGCGTGATTCCGCGCAGCGTCGGCTGGTCCTGGTAGGAAAAGCTGACGTTCTGGAAGCGGACGTGGCCGGCGATTTTCGCGGGCAGCTCGGTGCCGGCGAGGGAGTTTTCCTCCTCCCCAGCGTCCAGGATTTCGAAAACGCGGTCCGCCGCCGCCCGGCCGGAGAGGATCATCTGGTTGAGCGAGTTCAGACGGTCGATCGGCTCGTAAAACAGGGAGAGAAAGAGCAGAAATCGAACGAGATCGCCTTGGGTCATGGTGTTCTGCATCACGGCAGCACCGCCGAAAGCGAGCACCAGCACGTAGCCGGTCATGCGGACGAAGGACATGCCCGGCGAGTAAAACGCCCACCATTTCATCATGCGCAGGGTAGCAGTGCGAAGCTTGTCGGAGAAATGGTTGAAGCGCCCTTGCTCGGCCTTTTCGGCGGCGTAGGCCTTGATTTGGCGGACGCCGGAGATGTTGTCGTGGAGCAGCGCGTTCAGGTCGGAGGCGGCATCGCGCTGGTTCCGGTAGCGGTCCCGGCCGCGCGTCGAGTAGAGCCATGCGCCCACTCCGAGGAGCGGCACCGGCAGCGTCGCCCACGCCGCCACCACCGGATTCAGGAAAAACAGGAACACGCCGATTCCCAGCACCTGCAGCGTGGCCACCACGCCCTGCTCGATGCCATCGATGAGCACCCGCTCCATATTCGTCACGTCCTCGACGACGCGCGTCATGATGTCGCCCGTGCGCCGCGTGTCGAACCACCGCAGCGGCAGCCGCTGGATTTTCCCGTAGAGATCCGAGCGGATGTCGAAGATCACCTTCTGCTCGAAGGTGTTGTTGATGAAAATCCGCACGGAGTTCAGGCCGTCTTTCGCGAGAAATCCGAAGAGCGTGAGTAGGATCCAGAAGGGGAATTCGTCATGCCGGGCCGGATTCGGGATGATTTTATCGATGACGTGGCCGGTCACGTTCGGGAAAATGAAAACGGCCAGGGTCATGCCCACGGCGCATGCGAGCTGAGCGCACGCCATGCCCGGATAGTGGCGCAGGTAGGAGAATACTCGGAGGATCGACTTCATGCGCGGGGCGGGACGGATGCCCGCATGTGATTGCTTTGTAAAGGCAAGGCGGAAGAAAGCCGGAAAGTCTTTGAAATTTGGGATTGCCGCTGGTCGCGCGGATCTTTCTAGTGTCGCTCAACACACGGTAATTCAACGCTCCAACCACAAAACCCCATGGCCAACGTCTTCGGAATTCTGACCGCGATCGTCCTCGCCCTTTCGGCGTTCATCGCATTTAAAAACAAAGCTGCTTACGAGAAGGAAATCACCTCCACGCAAGCGGAGAAAGAGACCCTCGTGAAAACCGAAGCCCGTCTCGCCGCGGCCAAGGATCGATTCGAAGTGACCCTCCCGGGCGAGCGCAAGGAAGTGGAGGACGAAGTGGCCTCCTACACAAGCCAGGAGGCCGATCTCACCAAGGCGAACGCTACCCTGAAGTCGGAAATCGAAACGAAGACCGCCAAGATTTCCGCCAGCAAGCAGAAGCTCGACGACATCCGCGAGCGCACCCGCAAGCTCGGTGATATCAGCCAGCTCGCCTCCAAGCTCCGCACGCTCAAGTCGGAAATCGCCGATCTCGGCCAGTCTATCGACAGCACCACCGCCAAGCTCGCGAATCTCACTGCCGAGAACGCCTCCGCCGAAACGCAGATCGGAGCCAGCCAGGCAAAATTCAAGAGCTACGCCGACGGCGAGTCCCTGCCGGATCTCAACACCCGCATCCGCTCGATCTATCCGAACTGGGGCTTCGTCACGCTAGCCGCCGGGAACAACGCCGGAATCGTTAACAACTCCACCCTCAACGTGGTCCGCGGCGGCGAGACGATCGCCCGGCTGATGGTCACCGGCGTGGAAAACGCCAGCGCCTCCGCCACCATCATCCCGGATTCAATGGCAGCGGATACCACCCTCATGGTCGGCGACCGCGTCGTCCCCGGCATCAAGGAAACCAAGAAGCCTGCCGGCAACTGATCTACCAAACCCGCAAAACCCCGATTTTCAGAACGTCATGAAAGCCATTCTCTACGGAGTCGCCATCCTCGCCATCGGCGGCGCAGCCTATTTCTCCTTCGACCACAAGGGCAAGTTCGACACCCTCGAAAAGGATCGCGTCGCCACCATTGAGACGAACCGGGGCAAAGCCGCGGACGCGGATGCCACCGAGAGCGAGAACAAAAAGGAATCCTCTGCCATCGGCGAGCTTCGCCAAAAGCGCGACCTGCTCAACCAGAGCGTCTCGTCCCTTACCTCCACCGGCACCGGCCTCAAGAGCGATTCGTCCAAACTCGATGCTGACCTCAAGGCGCAGGACGCCGAGTTCGACCAGCTTAACAAGGCGCTTCTCGCCGCGCAGGATGCCATCGGCGATCTCGGCAGCGAAGTGACTCTTGAGACTCTCCCTGACAAGATTCAGGAAATCCAAGACGATAAAGCCGCCAAGGAAAAGAAGCTCGCCGAGCTTGAGGAACTTGTCAGCGGCGGCGAGAAAAGCCTCGCCAGCCATCGCGCCGAGATGGACCGCCAGTCCAAGCGCACCATCGAACGGAACTCCCGCATCGGCCGGAACGCGATGCAGGCCGTCGTGACTGCCGTCAATCAGGAGTGGGGCTTCGCCGTCATCGGCGCCGGTTCGAACTCCGGCTTCACCCCGCAGTCGAACCTCCTCGTCCAGCGCGACGGCCGCAAAATCGGCCTGCTCCGCCCATCCTCCATCGAGCCGACGCAGACCATCGCGGAAATCGACAAGGACAGCCTCGCCACCGGCGTGCAAATCCAGCCCGGCGATCGCGTCATCCTCGCCAAAACGATTTCCAACTGATCCCCGCCGATCGTCCATCCGCTTCCCGAAAGCTCCGCGCGCTTGCAAGCCGCGGAGCTTTTTCTATGTTGCGCCCATGCATCGCACCGCCGCCCTCCTCGTCCTCGCCATGGCCGCCTCCCTCGCTTCCTGCGCGGATACCAAACCGCCCGGACCCACCACCGATACCAGCAGCATTCCTTGGAATCGCCCTGAAAACGGCATGGGTGGCGGACAACTCGGCATGCTTCCGCAGAACCAGTACCGCCGCTGATACCTCAATCCCGGTGATACGGCGAACCGCCCTTCAGCGAAGCCACCCGGTAGAGCTGCTCCAGCAACACCAGCAGCGCCAGTTCATGCTGCAGCGTCAGAGCCGAGAGGGAAAGCACCAGATCGCTCGCCTGCCGCACCTCCTCGTTGTGCCCCTCAGCCCCGCCGATGAGGAACGCCGCGCACTTGATTTCTCCCCGCATTTCCAACTCGCCGAGCCGCGCCGCGAGCTGCCGCGTGGCCAGTGCCTCCCCCCGCTCGTCCAGTGCGATCCGGTGGCAGCCCTCCGAGCGTTCCAGCAATCGCGCCGACACCTCATCCCTGCCACCCGCCTTCACGACCACCATTTCGCAGCCGCCGCCGCGCGAAATCCGCTTCAAATACTCCTCCACCCCCGCCCGCGCATAGGCGAGCGCGGGCTTTCCGGCGACGACGATTCGGAGGCGCATGGCGTCCCCCACGCTGCCGCCCGAGGGTCCGGCAGCCAATCCAATTCCACCTCCACCCGATGAGCGCCCTCTACGAATCCGACAAAATCCTCGCCGAATACCTCCTCTTCCACTTCGGCACCGCGGAAGAAATCCTGCCTGCTGGCGGCGCTTGGCCCGCGGGCATGCGCGATGCGCTCGATTTCCCCGTTCGCACCGCCCGCCGTTTCGCCCCCGGCCCCGCCGACCGCGCGCTTGATCTCGGCTGCGCCGTCGGCCGCTCCGCCTTCGAACTCGCCCGCGATTGCGACCACGTCACGGGCATCGATTTCTCCCATGCCTTCATCCGCGCCGCCGACACGCTGCGAGGTGGGAAATCCATCCCCTACCAGCGCCTGGAGGAAGCCGGCCTCACCACTCCGCTCGAAGCCGCTCCGCCCGCCGGCATCGACCCCGCCCGGCTCGATTTTTTCCAAGGCGATGCCATGCATCTTCCGGAAAATCTCGGCCAGTTCGACCGCGTCCACGCCGCCAATCTCCTTTGCCGCCTGCCCGAACCGGAGCGCCTGCTCCGGCGCTTGCCGGACCTCGTGGCACCCGGCGGGCAGCTCGTCCTCGCCACTCCCTGCACCTGGCTCGGAGAATTCACGCCGCCGGAAAACTGGCCGCCCGCCGGCACGCTTCCCTGGCTCCACGATCGTCTCCGCCCCGCTTTTGAACTGGAGCTTGAATGCGACGAACCCTTTCTCATCCGCGAAACCGCCCGCAAATTCCAGTGGACCTCCTCCCTGCTCACCGTCTGGCGCCGCGCCCGTTAGAATCCCGATCCCGCCATGCCCCCGCTCACCGAATCCACAACTTCCGCCCGCTACCCGACCCCGCCCATGAGCCGATCGTCCCTTCCCTTCCGCTCCGCCCCCGCCCGCTTGGGAATCGTGGCGTTTGTCTTGTTCTTCCTCATTTCCCTGCTGTGCCGGCTGTTGCTGCTGGCGACGGCATGGCATGACGTGTCCTGGAATCCCTCATTGTTAGGAGCGTTCGCCTTCGGCGTCTTCTTCGATGCGGCGGCCGGACTTTTCGCCGCGCTGCCGTGGGTGCTGCTCGGCGCGGTCGCACCCAGCCGGTTCCTCCGCTCGCGGCCCGGCGCGTGGATGCTGGTGGCATTGATGACGATTTTCGCCTCCCTGCTGATCTTCATCGGCACTTCGGAATGGTTTTTCTGGGACGAGTTCGGCGCGCGCTTCAACTTCATCGCCGTCGATTACCTCGTCTGGACCCAGGAGGTGCTCGGCAACATCAGCGAATCCTATCCGATGGTTCCCATTCTCAGCGCGATCGTCGTCGCCGGGGCCGCCGTCGCATGGCTGATGAAGCGCCGGGGCGTCTTCGCTTGGGCCGCCGCCGGTCAGACCGGCTGGCGCGACCGCGCCGGAGTCACGGTTGTCTGGGTCGCCGCCGCCGCGGTTGCGTTTTTCTTCGTCAGCCAGCCGGCCATGCCCGCTTTTAGAAATCAGTTCAATGGGGAGATTGCCAAGAACGGCCCGTGGTCGTTCTTCGCCGCGTTCCGCCAGATGGAGCTCGATTTCCTCAAATGGTATCCCGCCCTTCCGCCCGCCGAAGCACTGGAGGTGACGAAATCCCTTCTGACCACCGCCACCGAGAAATCCGCCTCCGCCGCGCCGGACGATCTGGCCCGCACGATTTCCCCAGCCGGCCCCGAGCGGCGTTGGAATGTGATCCTCATCTGCATGGAAAGCATGAGCGGCGAATACATGTCATATCTCGGAAACAACGAGGGCCTGACACCCAATCTGGACCAGCTCGCCAAGGATTCCCTTTTCTTCGGGAAGCTATACGCCACCGGCACCCGCACCGTCCGCGGCATGGAGGCGCTGACGCTGACTCTCCCGCCCACGCCCGGCCAATCCATCATCTATCGCCCGAGGGGCAAAAACTTGCTGACGACCTTCACGCCATTCACCAAGCGCAGTTACGACTGCGCCTTCTTCTATGGCGGCGACGGCAGTTTCGATTATATGAACCGCTTTTTCTCCACCTCCGGCTGCCGCATCATGGACATCGGCGCGTGGGACGATTCGGATACCACATTCAAAACTTCCTGGGGTGCCTGCGATGAGGATTTGTTTAACAAAACCATCTCCGAGGCGGACAAGGATTTCGCCAGCGGAAAGCCCTTCCATTTCTTCTGCATGACCACCAGCAACCATCGTCCCTACGATTTCCCCGACGGCCGGATCGATCTGCCGCAGCACCACCGCGCCTCCGCCGTGAAGTATGCCGATTGGGCCGTTGGCGACCTCATCCGCAAGGCCGGCCGCAAGCCATGGTTCAAGGACACGCTCTTTATCTTCTGCGCCGACCACTGCGCCAGCAGCGCCGGGAAATCGGATCTCGATGTCACCAAATTCCACATTCCCGCCATGATCTATAATCCGGTACTCGTCCCCGCCCGCCGGGACGACGCGCTGTGCAGCCAGGTCGATGTCATGCCCACCGTCTTCGGCTTGCTCAACTGGCAGCACGACACGCTCGGCTATGGGTATGATCGCCGGCAATCCCCCGCTCCGCCCGAGCGCGCCTTCGTCAGCAACTATCAGAAAATCGCGCTCCTCCGCCGCGACGGCCTCGCCATCCTCAAGCCCAAGCGCCAGAGCTCGCTCTACGATTGCGATCTGGATTCCGGCGATCTAACGCCCAAGGCCGCCGGCGAGGGCGACGAAATCCTCCGCGACACCACCGCGCTCTATCAGAGCGCGTCATGGCTCTTCAAGACCCACCGGCTGGAGCAACCCGCGCCCGCCAGCCCGCCTCGGCCATGAAGCGCCGGCTGGAGGCACCGGAACTTTTTCGGGATTTGCGATCCGGTGGAACCTACCCCACGCTGGCGCGGATGACCCGTTTGCTCGCACTTTTCCTCGCTCTCGCCCCCATCGCCGCGGCCCAGTCTTATGCGCCGGTTGGTGAAAATCCGCCGCCGCTCGCCCGCGAGTTCCGCGCCGCGTGGGTGGCCACCATTTATAATATCGACTGGCCGAGCTCCTCCGGACTCGGCGCCGGCACCCAACGCGCGGAAATGGTGCGCATCCTCGACAAGCTCGCCGCGCTCAAGATGAACGCCGTCGTCTTCCAGGTGCGGCCGCAGTGCGATGCCGTCTATCAGTCCAGCATCGAGCCATGGACCGCCAGCCTTACCGGCCGCATGGGCGGCTCGCCGGGCTACGATCCGCTCGCGTATTGCATCCAGCAGGCGCACGCCCGCGGCATCGAGGTACATGCTTGGTTCAACCCGTTCCGCGCGCTTGCTAACAACTCCGCGCCCGTCCCGGCGAACCA
The DNA here is from genome assembly GCA_038235225.1 of Verrucomicrobiales bacterium. Lineage (GTDB taxonomy): Bacteria > Verrucomicrobiota > Verrucomicrobiia > Verrucomicrobiales > Akkermansiaceae > Luteolibacter. Next base: position 6,136 of record JBBSUD010000019.1, on the reverse strand, counting down.
CATCACGCGCACCGCGCCGCAGCTTACCAAGAAATACGGCACCATGACGTGGTGCGATCCCGCATTGCCCGAGACGCGCTCCCGCGCCCTCTCCGTCATCCTCGATGTGGTGAAGCGCTACGATATCGATGGCGTTCACCTCGACGACTATTTCTACCCCTACCCCGCCGGCGGCGCGCGCTTTCCCGATGGCAAATCGCCGGCCGAGCGGCGCGGCTACGTGGACGATTTCGTGAGCAATCTCTACGCCGCCGTGAAGCGCCAGAAGTCTTGGGTGCGCGTCGGCATCAGCCCGTTCGGCATCTGGCGGCCCGGCGTGCCGTCCGGCATCGAGGCGGGGCTGGATTCCTATGAACAGCTCGCCGGAGACTCGCGGAAATGGCTCGCGAAGGGCTGGGTGGACTACCTCGCCCCGCAGCTTTACTGGAAGATTTCCCCTGCGAAACAAAGCTTTCCCGCGCTGCTTTCATGGTGGCGCCAGCAGGGATCCCGGCCGGTCTGGCCCGGCATTGCCACCGAGCGCATCGGCAGTTCCGATGGCCGCGGCGCATCGGAAATCGTCAACCAAATCGACCTGACGCGGAAAATCGGGAAGAACTGGAACGGCCACATCCATTGGAGCGCCAAGAGTCTCGTGAAAAATCAGGGGGGCATCGCCACCAAACTCGCCGGCACCTACACCCAGCCCGCCGCCGTCCCCCCGATGCCGTGGCTCAGCCGAAGCGCGCCCGACGCACCTCGCGTAAGCGCCAGGATCGAGGGCGGCGGCACCAAGATCGGCTGGCAGGTCGGCCGCGATGCCTCGAAGGTCGCCGTGCAGGCGAAAACCGGCGGCAACTGGCGCACTGTTAGCATTGGCCCAGCCTCCGCCGGCGGCATCACGATTCCCCGCGCCGAGGCCGTCGCCATCACCGCGCTCGACCGCTTCGGCAGCGCCAGCCCGCCGAAAGTTCTGGGGCTGAAGTGATCTGTCGCGGTTCAAGGAAACCATCATTCCCACGCCACCCGGTGGACCTCCGAAGCTGCACGACCTTTGTCTTCAAGATTTCGGAATCCGCGAGCGCCATTCGCTCGCGGAATTGCCCGAATCTAATTTCCCCAAAACCTGACGCGCGGCAGTTCACAAAAACCATCCGCAGCGCGAAAACCCAAGCTCCCCCCGGATCTCTCGTCATCCGCGTCTATCTGCGGTTGCAATCTGCATCTCCGTTCTCCCTCAGGCCGACCTTCTCGAATCCTTTTCCGAGCGCAGGAAATGCCCCCAGCTCTCGTCCGCCAAGCCGTTTTCATGAATCCCGAAAAGCGGCCTCCAGCGCGGCGCGAAGGGCGTGCTGCGCGGGAGCATGCCGGCGTCCTGCGGCAGCTTGTTTCCCTTGCGGGTGTTGCAGCGGAAGCACGATGTCACGATGTTATCCCACGTCGTCCGGCCGCCTTTGGCGCGCGGCGTCACATGGTCGAGATTGAGCTGCGCCTCCGGCAGGACCTTGGTGCAATATTGGCAGGTGAATTTGTCCCGCAGGAACACATTGCGCCGCGTGAATTTCACCTCCAGCCGCGGCAGCCGGTCATAGACGGCAAGCACTACGATTTTCGGCACGAGGATGGCGATTCTCGCGCCATGAATCAGCTCGTCCCCCCCGCTGCTCCGGGAGTGGCAGATCCACGAGGTGAGGTCGTGGGAGTTATAGGTTTCATCTCCATCCACGTGTACGACCTGGGCGTGCCCGAGGCACAGCAGATGCAGGGAGCGGCGCACGGAACAGGTATGGATCGGCTGCCAGAACCGATTCAATACAAGCACGGGACGTTCGAGTATGGCGTTCATAACCTTCCCAATCAAACCGTCGGGAAGCTAGCAAGCGCCGTCCGGCGGGCAATCCAAAAGCTGCGGAAATTCGTCTCCCGTCCTGAACACGAAAATCCAGCGGTGCTCCGGAGCGAAGCCCAGCCCCGCATACCGCAAGTTTCCGCGACTGCGCGCATCGCTCACGAGCGGCGGGTGTCGGAATGATCCCTTCCCACCGCGTGCCGAATCGCCCATACTTCTTTCGTGAAAAGACTCTCGATCTTGCTGGCCGCCGCAATTACCGCCGTCTCCACCGCGGCGGAGCCTGCTCCCGCGGAGTCACCCATGGTCGGAAAATGGGCTGAATTCACTTCCCTCGAAGGCGGCGGCTCCACCATCGTCCGTCTGATGACCATTGAAGCGAATGGCACATTCTATTCAGTGGATATCTCCATGGCGGTGGACGGAGTCCGCGACGATCAAGGAAAGCAAGTGGTTCCGCCCGGCGCTGAAATCAGTTCAGAAACGGGACACATTGATTTGGCTACTGGATTGAAGCGCATGACGAAGGAGGAGAAGGATCGCCAGTTGGTATCGACCTACTACCACGCCAAGGACGGAGAGCTGTCCGTGACCGACGACATGGGAACCATGGGCACGCAAACCATCTATTATTACAAACTCGCCACGCCACCCCCGAAACGGCGTTGAATGCGGGATCCCCTCACCTCGCGCCGAGATCGCGGTTCTGCACGTGCCGCAAATCCCTGGCGGCTTCGAGGAAAACGGCATCCTCCCCGATGTTTGTGGCGAGGTCGCCCACGCGCTCCAGCGAGCGGGTCACGAAGATGAGGTGCAGGTAGTCCCGGCTGCGGCCGTCCGCTTCCTCGATGCGCGCGCCGAAGGTGGCGGTGACCGCTTTATACATCCGGTCCAGCTCCTTGTCCCGCGCGTGCAGGGACGCGCCGAGCTGCGCGTTGCCGTCGCTATAGGCGGTAATCGCGTCGCGCAGCAGTTGGTCCGCGAGGGTGTAGAGCGGCTCAATGAGCGTGGCGTCCGGCAGCTCCTGGCTGGCGCTGACCTTGCGCGCCCGCTTGGCGATCGTGGTCGCGTGATCCGAGATGCGCTCCAGGTTGTTGGAGATTTTCATGGAGGAGATTACCAGCCGCAAATCGGTAGCCACCGGGTGGAAGCGGACGAGGATTTCCATACCTAACTGGTCGATCCGGCGCTCCGCATCGTCCACCTCGTCGTCATCCGCGATGACGGCGTTGGCCAGTTCGGCATTGCGGTCCAGCAGCGCGCCGATCGCGCGTTCTAGATTGTGGCGGGCCTTGGCGGCCATGGCGAGCACCTCGCCGCGGAGGGTGGCGATGGCGTGGTCGAAATCTCGCAGGATGTGTGACGATTGCATAAGTGGAAGAGGTATCAGCCGAAGCGGCCGGAGATGTATTCCTCGGTGCGGGTTTTGGCCGGATTGGTGAAAATAATCGAGGTTCTGTCATATTCCTCCAGCGCGCCCATGTAGAAAAACGCCGTGCTATCGGAGACCCGCGACGCCTGCTGCATGTTATGCGTCACGATGACGATGGTATAATCTTTCTTCATCCCCAGCAACAGTTCCTCAACGCGCGCGGTGGCTATGGGATCGAGCGCCGAGCACGGCTCATCCATGAGGATGATGCGCGGCTCCACCGCCGTCGTGCGGGCGATGCACAATCGTTGCTGCTGGCCGCCGGACAGGCCGAAAGCGCTCTCGTGCAGGCGATCCTTCACCTCATCCCACAATGCGGAACCGCGCAGGGACTTTTCCACAATCTCGTCCAGACGCGCCTTGCGTTTCTCTCCTAGAATCCGCGGACCATAGGCGACATTTTCATAAATCGTCCGGGGAAACGGATTGGATTTCTGGAACACCATGCCGATCCGGCGTCGCAGCTCGACCGCATCCACCTGCGGGCTATGGATATCCGTGCCTTCGACGAGCACCTCGCCGCGGGTGACGCGCGCGCCGGGAATCATGTCATTCATCCGGTTGAAGCATCGCAACAAGGTCGATTTCCCGCAACCGGACGGCCCGATGAACGCGGTTATTTCGTTGCGCGGGATCCTCAGGTCGATGTCCCGCAGCGCCACCGCGGCGCCATAGCTGAATTCCACACCGCGCACCTCGATGGCGTGAGAATCTCCGGTTTCCTGGGAAGGTGATGACATGTCAACTGAAGCGGCCGCTGATGTAATCCTCGGTCTCGCGTTTGGAGGGGTTGTCGAAAATCTTCATGGTTTCGTCGAACTCCACCAGCTTGCCCATATAAAGGAATGCCGTATGGTCGGAGCAGCGCGTCGCCTGCTCCATGTTATGGGTGACGATGACGATGGTATATAGCTTGCGCAAATCCAAAATGAGCTCCTCGATCTTCAGCGTGGCAAGCGGATCGAGCGCCGCGCAAGGCTCGTCCATCAACAGGATTTCCGGCCGGTTCGCGATGGCGCGCGCGATGCAAAGCCGCTGCTGCTGGCCGCCGGAAAGTCCGAAGGCGGAATCGTGCAGGCGGTCCTTCACCTCGTCCCAGAGCGCGGCGGATTTCAGCGCCCGCTCGACCGTTTCGTCCAGCTCCGCTTTCTTCGACCGGCCGGCCACGCGCAGGCTGAAGACGACATTCTCGTAAATCGTCTTCGCGAATGGATTATACTTTTGAAACACCATGCCCACCCGCTTGCGCAAGGAAATCACCTCCACTGAAGGATCATACAAGCTCTTGCCGTCGATGAGAATATCGCCCTCGTGGCGCACGCCCTCGATCAGGTCGTTCATGCGATTCATGTTCCGCAGCAGGGTGGATTTCCCGCAGCCCGACGGACCAATCAGCGCCGTGATCCGGTGCTCGGGGATTTCCATATCGATGTCGAAAATCGCCTGCTTCGCACCATAGTGGAAGCTGAACCTGTCCACCTTGATGAAATCAGGACGGGAGGATGGAGGTTGGGGAGGCATATCAGAAGCTGCTGACGGCGAAGCGCTTTCTCAAACGATTTCGAATGATGATGGCGCTGAGATTGAGAGCCACCACCACCAGGATGAGCAGCAGCGCGGTGGCATAGACGATGGGCTTGGCAGCCTCCGCGTCGGGCGATTGAAATCCGAGATCGTAGATATGAAATCCGAGGTGCATGAACTTCCGTTCGGGGTGAATGAACGGCGCAATGTCATCGATCGGCAGCGATGGAGCCAGCTTGACGACCCCTACCAGCATCAGTGGCGCGACCTCGCCGGCACCGCGGGCCATGGCCAGGATCACGCCGGTTAGAATGCCTGGCAGCGAGGCGGGCAGGACGATCCGCTGGATCGTCTGCCACTTGGAAGCGCCGCATGCCAGCGCCGCCTCGCGCACGCCCCGCGGCACGGCGGAGAGCGCCTCTTCGGTGGCGACGATGACGACTGGCAGGGTGAGCAGCGCGAGGGTGAGCGAGGCCCATAGGATGCCCGGCGTCCCGAATGTCGGCGTGGGCAGTTTGTCGGCGAAGAACCAGCGGTCCACATTCGCTCCGACATAGTAAACGAAGAACGCCAGACCGAAGACGCCGAAGACGATCGATGGCACACCGGCGAGGTTGTTCACGCATATCCGGACGATGCGCACGAACTGCCCCTGGCTGGCATATTCCTTCAGATAAATCGCGGCGACGACGCCGAAAGGCGTGACGAAAAAGGTCATCGCCAATGTCATGATAACGGTGCCGAAAATCGCGGGGAACACTCCTCCCTCGGTATTCGCTTCGCGGGGATCGTCCTTGAGGAAATGCCACATGCGTCGGGCGGTCTCCCCCAAGCGGCCGGCGAATCCGGCGCGATTCGAGGCGAAGGCATGCAGGAGCTGGCCCGCGGGAATGGTCATTTCCCGGCCGTCGGCGGCGGTGCCGATGAAGCTGTATTCGCCAAGCTTCGCGCGGATTTCCACGGTCAGCGCCTGCAACCGCTCGAACGACGCCTGCAGTTCCGCACGGCGGGCCGCGGCCACCGCAGGCGATACGCTGCCGGCCTTCTCCGCCCTCGCGAGTTCCTCCAGCTCGCGGCTGATGGCGCCGATTTCCCCGCGCTCGATTTTCAACAGCCGGGCGCGCGCGGCCTGGCTTCGATGGAGGATATCCGAAAGCTCCCGGTCGAACTTCGGATCGCCGGCGGCGATGCGTCCGGCCCGCGTTTCCAATGCAAGCGGCGTGACGATGGCCGGTCCATATTCCATCCGCTCGACCAACAACATCGCCGCCGGACGCGAGGTGGCAACGATGTCATTGCGATCGATATACAGGAAGGCCTCGCCGTTCAGATCTTTATTGCCGCGGAAGACT